>JAFKGG010000454.1:0-18382 GCA_017307915.1 Burkholderiales bacterium
AGATCATCGGCTCGAGCCGCAGCGGCAGCATCAACTGCAGCATCGGCGGGCCACCTGCATGCGAGATGAAGCTGGTGAAGCCCGCTATCGCCGACCAGAAGCGCGCCCGCAGCGGCGACAAGGCCGCCGGCGGGCCGCTCCAGGCGGCCGCGCCCTCGCGCAGCTTGGCCAGCGCGAACACGATGGCCTCGATGCCGATCAAGGCCTTGATCCAGCGCTCATCGACGACGCCGAACAACAGCGTGCCAATCAGGATGCCGATCAGCGCAGCCGGGATCGTCAGCTTCAGCAGCCGCGCATCGAAGCGCTTGCGAAACGCAAACAGTCCATAGACGTCGAACACCAGCAGAATCGGCAGCATGATCGCCGCCGCCTGGGGGCCGGCCACCGCCAGCGTCATGATCGGCACCGCCAGCGAACCGACGGCGCCGCCGGTGCCGGCCTTGGAAATACCGGTCAGCACCACCGCCGGAATGGCGGCGGCGTAGAACACCGGATCGGTGATGGCGGCGAACACGCCGGTCAGCGCGCGCCGTTCAGAGAAGCTGGCAGGCTTCCTCGAAGCTCAGGCGCGGCAGGCGCGGCATGACCTTCGACGGGTCGCCATGGCCCAGGTTGCACAGGAAATTCGACTTGAAGCGGCCGTCAGGGAAGAACTCGGCATCGACCTTGGCATTGTCGAAGCCCGACATCGGACCGCACTCCAGGCCGACGGCGCGCGCCGCCATGATGAAGTAGCCGCCCTGCAGCGAGCCGTTGCGCATGCCGCCGACCTCGCGCAGCGCGGCCTTCTCGGGGCCTTCGAACACCGCCTTCATGCCGGGGTTGTGCGGGAACAGCTTGGGCAGGAACTCATGGAACTGCGTGTCGTAGGCGACGATCGTCACCACCGGCGCCTTCATTGTCTTCTCGAGGTTGCCTTGCGACAGCGCCGGGCGCAGCCGCTCCTTGGCCTCAGCCGTGCGCAGGAATACGAAGCGTGCCGGGCACGAGTTGGCCGCGGTGGGGCCGAGCTTGGCCAGTTCGTAGAGCTGGCGCAGCTCTTCGTCGGTGACCGGTTTGTCGAGCCAGCCGTTTTGCGTGCGCGCCGTGCGGAACAGGGTGTCGAGGGCTTGGTCGTTGATCATTTCGTTGCGTGTCCGGGAAGTTGCGGAAGGAAGAAGACGAACCGGGCCAGCCTTACGCCGGCACGCCGGTCGACTGCCAGGCCAGCATCCGCCAGCGGCCGTTTTCGCGCTGCCAGACAGCCAGGTAGCGGCTGTGGATGCGCTTCGCGGTGTTCTTCACCTGCACGTCGATCAGCACGTCGCCGTGCACCAGCGCCAGGTCGCCGAGCACGCGCAGGCGGCGCTCGACGTTGGTGAAGCCGCTGTACTGATAGTGGCCGTTGCAGACGCGATCGATGTAAGTGGCCTTGTCCTCGGCGACGGCCGACGAGTGCGTATAGCGCAGATCGTCGGACAGCAGCCGCTCGAGCGCGGCCTTGTCGCCGGCAATGGTGGCGGCGCAGCGTTCGGCGTCGAGCGCCTCGATCTCCTGGATGGCCTGTTCGCTCATGAATCGATCCGGTGGGAAAAGGGGGTCTGTCGGGGTTGGGATGATAGTGGATGTCCGGCGCGGCTGCTGCGCGCTGCGGCAGCCTGGGCACCCCCAATAACCGACCAAATCAGTCGGAAATAAGACCCTGGCATCCGCGGCCCGCGCCGGGCCCGGAGCCGGCCCCCGATCAGCCCGCTTCAATCCACCGCTTGCACGGCTTGCAGGAACAGTTTGATCAGGCGCGTACGCACCGAGCTGCGCGACCAGACCACACCGATGCGCCGCGGTTCGGACGGCAGCGGTGTCCGGAGCTTGGCCAGGCGGATGTTGCCCGGCAGCAGCAGTGCGGCGTCCGGTACCAATGACACGCCCAGGCCGCGATCGACCATCAAGGCGATGGCCGTCAGCGAACTCAGCTCGAAGCGTTCGCGCGGAGCGATGCCGGCCGCCCGCAGATAGTGTTCCGCCTGCCTGCCGCCCCATTGGCTGCGTGCGTAACGGATGAACGACTCGGTCTGGAGCAGTTCATGCGGCTCGCGATTCGCGAATCTTCTGGGCGCAAGCACGACCAGCGGTTCTTCGCGAATGAGCCGCCAGCCCAGCACCTTCGGCAAGCGGAACTGCGGGTCGATGCAGATCGCGGCATCGAGATCGCCTTGCAACACCGCGTCGTACAGCTCCATGGCGGCGCCGGCGCGAATGACGACGCGCATCTGCGGATGTTTACGCGCCAGATGCGCAATGATGCCGGGCAAGTAGCTTTGCAGCGCCGTGTTGATGGCGCCCAGCTTGAGTTCGCCGCTGATCGAGTCGCCGTTGGCGACGTCTTTCAGATCGATGTGCGCCTTGACGAGCGCGCGCGCCCGCTCGACGACGCGGCTGCCCGCGTCGGTCGGTTTGACGGTACGCCCGGCCCGCGCAACCAGCTCGACGGCCAGTTCCCTTTCCAGCGCATGAATCTGCTGCGCGACGGCGCCCGCGGTGATGTTCAGACGCCGGGCAGCTTCCGCCATCGACCCGGTATCGACCACCAGCAGAAAGGTATGCAGGAAATTCGAGTCCATTTGAACGATAGAAAATCTATCGTCTGAAGATACCCGGAAATGCTTGGATGTCAAACGCTGCCCGGCCAAACTGCCGCCACTTACCGAGGAGACGACGTTCCACATGATCGTCGATGCACACGTCCACTACATCGAGCCCGCGACGGCCGACCGTCCCTATGCCGATCCGGCGGTCATGGTGCCGATCAGCGTCGACGAGCTGCTGGCGCGCACGACGGCCGCCGGCGTCGACAAGATCGTGCAGGTCACCGCATCGACGATGGGATACGACAACCGGTATTCGTTCGAAGGCGCCGCACAGCGCTCCGACCGCGTACTGGGATGCTTCGGCCGCCTGGATCCGATGGGCCCTGACGTCGCAGACCGTTTGGCAGCGTTCTGGGCAAGGCCGGGCGCCCTAGGCATCCGCCTGACGCTGTTTCACGGCTGGTCGCGCCACTGGTTGGCGGAACGCGCGATCGACCCGTTTCTGCAGGCCGCTGCCGCGCTGGACGTGCCCGTCGCCTTGTTCGCGCCGTTCCAGGCCGGCGAAGTGCTGGAGACGGCCCGTCGCCATCCCGGCGTGCGATTCCTGATCGACCACGCACTGATACGTCACGAGGCCGGGCAGACGATGACATCGCCGTTTCGTCATTGGCCGCAACTGCTGGAGCTGGCGGCCTTACCCAAGGTCTGGACCAAGGTGTCCTACTTTCCCGAAGCCATGCTGGGCAATGAAGCCTTCCCCTATCCCACCGCTCAGCAGCACCTGCGCGTGCTGCATGAACACGTGGGTGCAGATCGGCTCGTATGGGGATCGAATTTTCCGCCGGTGCAAAGAGCCTGCACCTACGCGCAGTCTCTCGACTTCATCCGCCAATGCGGCTTCTTCAGCGACGACGACCGACGCAAGGTGCTGGGCGCCACGTTTCTCGCCGAATTCGCCCGCGGGCACAAACCAGAATCACCGCCCTCCATGGAGACAGCATGACCCGTTCCATCGAAGTCGTTCCGCTCGGCCAGGCCTTGGGTGCCGAACTGCGCGGCATCGACGCCTCCGTGCCGCTGACCGATGATCAGCGCGCGCGGATCATCGCCGCACTCGACGCTCATGGCGTGGTCGTTCTGCGCAAGCAGCAACTGACGCCTCGGCAACAGGTCGCGCTCTGCCAAAAGCTGGGCAAGATGCGCGTGTCGTTCATGAACGACCTCTCCGTACCCGGCGTGCCGGAACTGACGGTGGTGTCGAACATCGTCGAGAACGGCAAGCCGATCGGACTCGTCGATGCGGGCGCGCTGTGGCATTGCGACGGCTCCTACCTGCCCAACCCGGATCTGTACACGGTGCTGCATGCGCTGGAGATTCCGCAGCGCGACGGACAAACGCTTGGCGATACGCTGTTTCTGAGCACGTGCGCCGCCTACGATGCCTTGCCCGATGCCCTGCGCAAGGCGCTCGACGATGCCGAGGCGGTGCACAGCCTCACGCACCACATCCAGAAGAAGCTGGATAACAACTTCAAGGCACCGCCGGTCAAGGATCCGAAGCCCGACGTCGTGCATCCCGCGGTACGCGTTCATCCGAACTCGGGCAGGCGCTGCCTGTATCTGACCGAAGGTCACACCAAGGAACTGGTCGGGTTCAGCCCCGAGCAAAGCGCCGCGATCCTCAAACAGGTCGCTGAACACGTCAAGCAGCCGCAGTTCGTATATCGCCACCGCTGGCAGGAGGGCGACCTGCTGATCTGGGACAACTGCTCGACCCAGCATCTGGCGATCACCGACTACGGAACACTGCGCCGGCGCCTGCATCGCGCCGGCATCGAATCAGGAGCATTGGCATGAAACCCCGTGAAGGAATCGTTTCCATGATGAATACGCTGCGCGCTTGCGCGATCGCTGTGTGCTGCACCGTTCCCGCGCTGACATCCGCGCAGGCCGCTTATCCGAACAAGCCGGTCACGCTGATCGTTCCCTTTGCCGCCGGCGGATTCACCGACACCGTCGGCAGGCTGATCGCCCAGGGGTTGACCGAACGCTGGAAATCGCCGGTGGTGGTGGAGAACCGCGCCGGCGCCGGCGGCAATCTGGCGGCCGCCCATGCCGCGAAGCAGCCGGCAGACGGCTACACGCTGTTCCTGGCCAACACCGCGACCAACGTCATCAACCCGAACATCTACAAGCACATGGGCGTGAGCCCCGACAAGGACTTCGAACCGGTGATCCTGGTGGTGAAGACGCCGAACGTGCTGGCCGTCAACAACGATCTGCCCGTCAAATCGGTGAAGGAACTGGTCGAACTGGCGAAGAAGGAACCCGGCAAGCTCAACTTCGGAACGCCCGGCAACGGCACCACCGGCCATTTCACCGGCACGCTGTTCAACAACGTGGCCGGCATCAAACTGGTCCACGTGCCCTACAAAGGCACGCCGCAGGTGCTCAACGACCTGATGGGCGGCACCGTGCAGCTCACCTTCGACAACGTCACTTCGTGGGCACCGCACGCCAAGTCGGGCAAGGTGCGCGCGCTGGCAGTGACGAGCGAAAAGCGCTCGCCGCTGCTCCCCGACGTGCCGACTTTGCAGGAACTGGGCTATCAAGGGTTCGAGTCCACCACCTTCGCCGGCATTGCGGTGCCGAGCGGCACGCCGCCCGAGATCGTGGCGCGCCTGAACGCCGACATCGGCGCGGTGATCGATTCGGCCGAGTTTCGCACCCGCATGAACGGCGGTCAGGTGGTGGGCGGCACGCCCGAGAGTTTCAAGCGCTACATCGCCGACGAAGCGGGCAAGTGGGGAAAGGTCGCACGCGAAATCGGCCTGACGGTGGAATGAAGTCGAGGGCCGCATCGTGAATCTCGCCGCCTGGCAGCGTGCTCCTTGGCGCTCCATCCATTTCATTCCGGCCAATGTGCAGAAGTACGTCGCCAAGGCGGCCAGCCTCGACGCCGATGCCTTCCAGATCGACCTGGAAGACAGCGTGCCGGAACACGACAAGCAGGCCGCACGGGATGCGCTGCCGGCGGTCATTCGCAGCCTGGCGTCGACCGGTGCCGACGTGCTGGTGCGGGTCAATCAGCCGCTACGCCACGCCGTTCGGGACATCGAAGCTGCCGTCTGCGAACACGTCAGCGCGATCAGCCTGGCGAAAGTGGACGGCCCTTCCCACGTGCGGCTGATTGCCGAACTGCTGGATGATTGCGAGCAGCAGGCCGGCATGACCATCGGGCATACGCGCCTGATCGTGCTGGTGGAGTCGGCGGCCGCGTTCTGGGAAATGCGTGCCATCGCAAGCGCCTCGCCGCGGGTCGTCGCGATGAGCCTCGCCAGCGAAGACCTGGCCGAGGACATCGCGGCGCAGCCGCTGGACGAAGTGATGCTCGCCCCCAAGCAGCAGATGATCCTGGCCGCGCGCGCCAGCGGCATCGTGCCGCTCGGCTACATCGGCACGATCGCGAACTTTCGCGACGCGGCCGCGTTTCGGGCCATGGTGCGCCGCTCCAGAAGCTTCGGATTCTCGGGCGGCACGTCGATCCACCCGTCGCAGATCGAAGCGCTGAACGCCGAGTTCGGCCCGCAAAGCAATGAAATCGCGACGGCGCGACGGCTGCTGGCGGCAGCCGAAGCAGCCAGCCGCGAGGGGCGCGGCTCGTTCGAACTGGATGGGCGCATGGTCGATGCGCCGGGCATCTCGAAAGCGCGAACGATCCTGGCGATGGCGGCATCGATCGAATCCAGAACCGGCTTGCGTGAGGCGAACCGCCGCGCACCGGATCAGCGTGCATGACTAGAGACAGCATGAAGACGACCGAACATCTCGATGCCCCCTGGCGCACGCCCGCCGACGCCGCGACCGCCGGCGGCCCGCTGGCCGGCGTGCGAGTGCTGGATCTCAGCGCTTACATCGCCGGGCCATACGGCTGCACGCTGCTGGGCGATCAGGGCGCCGACGTCCTGAAGATCGAGCCCCCGGGTGGCGACAACCTGAGAAATTATCCTTCCACGCTGGAATCGGAGAGCCGGGCATTTCTCGGCATCAATCGCGGCAAGCGAGGCATGGCGCTGGATCTGAAGAGCCCGGTCGGCCTCGACGTGTTCAAACGCCTGGTCCGCGATGCCGACGTCGTGGTCCACAATTTCCGACCCGGTGTTGCGCAACGGCTCGGCATCTCGTTCGAAGCCCTGCAACAGATCAATCCGCGGCTGATCTACTGCGCACTGACCGGCTACGGCGACGCCGGCCCGCTGAAGGACAAGGCCGGGTTCGACACCGTACTGCAGACCCTGACCGGCATGTGCGCACTGCAAGGCCCCAGCGGCGGGCCACCCGAGATCCTCTATGGCTCGATCGTCGACTACTACTCGGCGGCCCTGCTGGCTGCCGGCGTGGCCTCGGCGCTCTATGAACGCGAACGCAGCGGTGTGGGTCAGTACGTGGGCGTTTCGCTGTTGCGCGGTGCGCTGACGATGCAGTCGGCGCGCATGGTCTGGGCCGAAGGCGAACCCCGCGAGGTCAGCCGCGACATGCGGTCAGGCGGCATCACCGGACTGCATCCGACGCGCGATGGCTATCTGTTCGTGTCAGCCACCACGCCGCACTTCTGGGCCGCGCTGTGCGAGCTGGCGCAACTTCCTGACGAGGCCAGAAGCGAGCGATTCGACACGGTGCGCAAGCGCAAGCAGCATGAGAAGGAACTCATTCCGATGCTGCGAGCGGCGCTACAGGCGCACACCGCGCTCGAATGGGAAAAGATCTTCGGGGATCGAGTACCGTGCGCCGCGGTACGGAACATCGAAGACATGTTCGATCACCCACAGGTGCTCTCGGAAGGCTTGGTCGGCGAGATGGAGCATCCGCTGGTGGGGCGCTACCGCGGCTTTCGGCATCCAATCAAGTTCGGTCGTACGCCGCCGCAACCGCCGCGCGCTGCTCCCACGTTCGGCCAGCATTCGCGGGCAGCCCTGCAAGAGGCCGGCTACTCCACCGATGAGATCGATCGCCTGTTCAGCCAGAAAGCCGTGCAGTAAGGCTCTCTGAAGCACGGGGCAGCGCGATACCCCTTTTCTTCGCCCGCCCCTTACAGCGGCCTCTTCAACCAATGCGCAATCTCCCCCACCACACCGCGCCGGAACATCAGCACGCAAATGACGAAGATCGCGCCCTGCGTCACGGTCACCCAGCCGCCAATCTGGGCCAGGTAGTTCTGCATCGTGACGATGATGGCCGCGCCGACCACCGGGCCGAACAGCGTGCCCATGCCGCCCAGCAGCGTCATCAGCACGACCTCGCCCGACATCGTCCAGTGCGCGTCGGTGAGCGAGGCGAGCTGGAACACCAGCGCCTTGGTGCCGCCAGCAGTGCCCGCCAGCGCCGCCGACAGCACGAAAGCCATCAGCTTGTAGCGGTCGGTGTCGTAGCCCAGCGAGATGGCGCGCGCCTCGTTCTCGCGGATCGCCTTCAGCACGTTGCCGAACGGCGAGTTGACGATGCGCCAGATCAGCAGAAAGCCAGCCAGGAAGATGATCAGCACCACCGGATACATGCCGGCCGCCGAGCTCAGGTCGAACACGCCGAACAGCTTGCCGCGCGGCACGGCCTGGATGCCGTCTTCGCCACCGGTGAAGCGCGCCTGCAGATAGAAGAAGAACACCATCTGCGCCAGCGCCAGCGTGATCATCGCAAAATAGATGCCCTGGCGACGGATCGCCAGCAGGCCGGCGACCACGCCCAGCAGCGCCGAGCAGCCGGTGGCGAACAGGATCGCCAGCTCGGGCGTGAAGCCCCACACCTTGGCCGAGTACGCCGCGGCGTAGCCGGCCGTGCCGAGGAACATCGCGTGGCCGAACGACAGCAGCCCGCCGAAGCCGATCAGCAGATTGAAGGCACATGCGAACAGCGCAAAGCACATCACCTTCATCAAGAACACCGGATACACGACCAGCGGCAGGATCGCAAACAGTGCGGCCATCAGCACGAACGCGATGCGCTGAAAGCGCACATCTCCGCTGCTCGCTGAAAGAAGTTTGTCGCCCGCCATCGTCGCCATCGCCGCCCTACTTCTGAGTGCCGAACAAGCCGGCCGGTTTGATCAGCAACACGATCGCCATGATCACGAAGATCACGGTATTGGAAGCCTCGGGATAGAACACCTTGGTCAGCCCCTCGACCAGACCCAGGCCGAAACCGGTGAGCACCAAGCCGAGGATCGACCCCATGCCACCGATCACCACCACGGCGAACACCACGATGATCAGGTCGGCGCCCATCTGCGGGCTGACCTGGTAGATCGGCGCGGCCATCACGCCGGCCAGCCCGGCCAGCCCGACGCCGAAACCGTAGGTGAGCGTGATCATGCGCGGCACGTTGACGCCGAACGCCTGCACGAGCTGCGGGTTCTCGGTGGCAGCGCGCAGGTACGAGCCGAGCTTGGTGCGCTCGATCACGTACCAAGTCGACAGGCAGACGATCACCGAGGCGACGATCACCCAGGCACGATAGTTGGGCAGGAACATGAAGCCGAGGTTCTGCCCGCCGGTGAGCTACGGCGGCGTCGAATACGGCAGCCCGGAAGCGCCGAATTCGTTGCGGAAGATGCCCTGGATGACCAGCGCCAGTCCGAAGGTCAGAAGCAGCCCGTACAGATGGTCGAGCTTGTACAGCCGCGACAGCATCAGCCGCTCGATGACCACGCCGGTGGCGCCGACCACGAACGGCGTGATCAGCAGCGCCCACCAGTAGCCGATGCCGAGCTTGTTCAGCAGCAGATAAGCGCAGAACGCGCCCAGCATGTACTGCGCGCCGTGCGAGAAGTTGATGATGTTCAGCAGACCGAAGATCACCGCCAACCCGAGCGACAGCAGCGCATAGAACGAGCCGTTGATCAGCCCGATCAGCAATTGCCCGAACAGCGCCTGTGTGGGGATGCCGAAGATCTCCATCGATTCGATCCGCCGTCGCTTGACTTTGAGACGATTGAACAGGAACGGGCCGCGGCATTCAACCGCGGCCCGAACGCATCACTTCTTCACCAGCGGGCAGTCACCCTCGTTCAACGGACGGAACGCCTTGTCGGCCGGAATCGTGGCGCGCAGCTTGTAATAGTCATACGGGCCTTTCGATTCGCTGGGCTTCTTCACCTCGAACAGGTAGGCCGGATGGATCTTGCGGCCGTCGACGCGGATCGTGCCCTTGCCGAACAGCGGGTCGTCGGTGGGCAGCTCCTTCATCTTGGCCACTGCCTTGGTGCCGTCATCGGTCTTGGCGGCCTCGACCGCTTTCAGGTAGTGCAACACCACCGCGTAGACGCCGGCATGGTCCATCGACGGATACTTGCCGCCGTTGCGCGGCGCGAAGCGCTTGGTCCAGGCGCGCGTCTGGTCGTTCAGATCCCAGTAGAAGGTCTCGGTCAGAATCAGGCCCTGCGCGGTCTGCAGACCCAGGCCGTGCACGTCGGTCAGGAACACCAGCAGCCCGGCCAGGTTCTGGCCACCCTTGGTGATGCCGAACTCGGCCGCCTGCTTGATCGAGTTGATCGTGTCGCCACCAGCGTTGGCCAGGCCGACGATCTGCGCCTTCGATGCCTGCGCCTGCAGCAGGAACGACGAGAAATCCTGCGTGGCCAGCGGATGGCGCACGGCGCCCAGCACGCGCCCGCCGTTCTTCTTCACCACGTCGCCGGTGTCGCGTTCCAGCGCATGGCCGAAGGCATAGTCGGCGGTCAGGAAGAACCACGACTTGCCGCCGGTGTCGACGATCGCCTTGCCGGTGCCGTTGGCCAGCATCCAGGTGTCATACAGCCAGTGCACGGTGTTCGGCGTGCACGACTTGCCGGTCAGGTCGGCGGTGGCAGCACCCGTGTTCAGTAACGCCTTGCCCTTTTCGCGCGTGACTTCGCTGACTGCCAGCGCCACCGACGAAGTGGGCACGTCGACGATCGCATCGACGCCGTCGGTGTCATACCACTGGCGCGCCAGCGTCGAACCAACGTCGGGCTTGTTCTGGTGATCGGCCGAGACGATCTCGATCTTCAGGCCAGCCTTGGAGGTCTTCTGGAAATCTTCCACCGCCATGCGCGCGGCCGTGACCGACCCGGGCCCACCGATGTCGGCATACACGCCCGACATGTCGTTCATCACGCCGATCTTGACGACACCGCCGGAAATCTGCGCGTGGGCGGCACCCGCCGCCGCAAGACCGGCCGAGACCAATAGAGACACCAGCGTACGCTTCATCATGACTCCTCCTGTGTGCCGTTACAGCCCGTCATTGGGCGCCGCGTTCAAACCCCCAGGTACTCCCGCAGCATGCCCATCCTGTCGTCAAGCTGCGCCGCGGGGAACGCCGCGACGATCTTGCCGTGTTCCATCACGTAAAAACGGTCGGCCAGCGGCGCGGCGAAACGGAAGTTCTGCTCGACCATCACGATCGTGAAGCCCTTCTCGCGCAGCGTGCGGATCATTCGCGCCAGCGTCTGCACGATGACCGGCGCCAGGCCCTCGGAGATTTCATCGAACAGCAGCAGCTTGGCGCCGGTGCGCAGGATGCGCGCCACCGCCAGCATCTGCTGCTCGCCGCCCGACAGCCGCGTGCCTTGGCTGGCGCGCCGCTCCTTCAGGTTCGGAAACATCGAATAGATTTCATCGAGCCCCATGCCGCCGCCAGCCACCTCGGGCGGCAGCAGCAGGTTCTCTTCGCACGACAGGCTGGCGAAGATGCCGCGCTCTTCGGGGCAATAGCCGATGCCCATGCGCGCGATCGCGTGCGACGGCCGGTTCACCGTCTCGACGCCGTCGATCATGATCGAACCGGTGCGCCGACCGACCAGCCCGAGGATCGCCTTCAGCGTGGTGGTACGCCCCGAGCCGTTGCGCCCGAGCAGCGTGACCACTTCGCCGCGGTTCACGGAAAGATCAACGCCGTGCAGGATGTGCGATTCGCCGTAATAGGCATGCACGCCGGCCAGGCGCAGCAGTTCACCGCCCGCGCTAGTGGCCATGCGCGCCTTCCAGTTCGGCCTCGGTGCTGCCCATGTAGGCCTCGAGCACCTGCGGGTTCCTCGACACCACTTCGTAGGGCCCCTCGGCGATCACCTGGCCGCGCTGCAGCACACTGATCGTGTCGGCGATGCTGGCGACGACGTTCATGTTGTGCTCGACCATCAGCACCGTGCGATTGGCCGACACCTTCTTGATCAGTTGCGTGACGCGCTCGACGTCTTCGTGGCCCATGCCTTGCGTGGGCTCGTCGAGCAGCATCAGCTCGGGTTCGGTGGCCAGCGTCGTGGCGGTCAGCTTCATTGTCGTGCTGGCGACGATGTGCATCCGAGGTGCATCGGTACGCCGACGCTGCGATGCGCGGCCGAATCCGGTAGGCTTCGACTGTCGCGCGCTTCATGGCCGGCGGTCATCAGCGAACCCGATCATCGGTTCGGCTGCCGGCGCTGCAAACTTGGACTCGATCCCCGTCTGGCTACAACTGCTGGGCCTGCTGCTGTTGCTGCTGCTCTCGGCGTTCTTCTCAATCGCCGAAACAGCGATGATGGCGCTGAACCGGTTCCGCCTCGGCCATCTGGTCCGCGAAGGCCGGCGCGGCGCGCGCCTGGCGGCCCGCCTGCTCGGCCAGACCGACCGGCTGCTGGGCACGATCCTGCTCGGCAACAACGTGGCCAACACTGCGCTTACCGCGATCGTCACGTCGATGGCGATCCGCTACTTCGGCCATGACGATTACGTCATCGCCATCGCCACCACGCTGATCGCGCTGGTGCTGATCGTGGTCTGCGAGATCACGCCGAAGATCGTCGGCGCCACCTATCCCGAACGCATCGCGCTGCCGTCGAGCTATCCGCTGAGCTTGATCATGCGGCTGGTCTGGCCGGTGGTGTGGGCGGTGAACCTGGTGGTCAGCCGACTGCTGAAAGCGCTGGGCGTGCGCACCGACCAGCCGCAGGTCACGCAATTGTCGAACGAAGAGCTGCGCAGCATCGTGCTCGAAGCCGGCGGCTTCATCCCGCCCAAGCACCGTGCGATTCTGCTGAACCTGTTCGACCTGGAACGCATCACGGTTGACGACGTGATGCTGCCGCGCCACCGCATCGAGGCGCTCGACCTGGCCGCCAGCGAGCGCGAACTGCGCGAGCAGTTGAGCACCTGCTTTCACAACAAGCTGCCGGTGTTCGAAGGCGAGATCAATCGCGTGGTCGGCGTGCTGCACGTGCGGCGCGCGCTGGCGCTATTGCAGCGCCAGCATTTCGACGCCGGCGACCTGCGCGCGCTGCTCACCGATCCGTATTTCGTGCCCAGCGGCACGCCGGTGTTCCGGCAACTGCAGTTCTTCCAGGAAAACCGGCAGCGCATCGCGCTGGTGATCGACGAATACGGCGAAGTGCTGGGGCTGTTGACGCTCGAAGACATCATCGAGGAATTCGTCGGCGAGTTCACCACCTCGGCGCCCGGCGGCGAGGCCGGCCCGGCCTGGAACGAGCACGGCGAAGCGCTGGTCGACGGCGCGGTGCCGCTGCGCGAGCTCAATCGCCGGCTGGGCACCGATTTTCCGCTCGACGGGCCGCGCACGCTGAACGGCTGGCTGCTGGAAACGCTGCGCACGCTGCCTGACGGGCCGGCCAGCGTGCGCCTCGGCGGGCTGGTGGTCGAGGTGGCGCAGATCGAAGACCGGCTGATCCGGCGCGCGCGGCTGCGCCGGCCGGCCCAAGGGCCCGGCGCCGGCGAAGCGCCGGGCGCCTAGCCCTGGCCGGCCGGCCGGCACCAGCACCAGCAACGCGACAACGCAGCACCGCTCATGGCCGCCTGACTGCCGTCCGTCGCGGCCTGCGTCACGTTCGTGGCGCCAGCCCTGTGGCAGCGTGCATCATTGCCCGATAAACCGGGAATCCGATAAAAACCCCTTACCAGACAGGCGCGATGGCAGCAGCAACTTCACCGCCACGCCCAGCCGAGTCGATTTCACTCGCCGGCCTGGGCCGTGCGCTGATCCAGCACCAGCAGTTACGGCTCGACCAGGCCGTGGCCATTCAGCGCAAGGCCGACGCCAACGGCAGCACCTTCATCGACGAGTTGCTCGGCGCCGGCCACATGCAGGCCGGGCAGATCGCCAAGTTCGCCGCCGAGGTGTTCGGCCACCCGCTGCTCGACCTGTCGGCGGTGGATCCGGCTTCGCTACCCGGCGACGTGCTCGATCGCAAGCTGGCCACCGAGGTGCGCGTGGTACCGCTGGCCAAGCGCGGCGGCCGCGTGTCGATCGCGCTGTCGGATCCGACCGACTCGAAGACGCTCGACCGCATCCGCTTCTCGGCGCAGGCCACGGTCGACCCGATCGTGGTCGAACACGACAAGCTGCTGCGGCTGGTCGAGAAGGTCGGCCAAAGCGCCGCCGACCAGCTTGCCGAGCTGACCGATGACGCGCTCGAAGTCGACGTCACAAACGAAGAGCAGGCACCGGCCGCCGACACCAGCGAGGTCGACGACGCACCGGTGGTGCGTTTCCTGCAAAAGATCCTGGTCGATGCGATCCAGGGCGGCGCTTCGGACATCCACTTCGAACCCTACGAGAAGTTCTACCGGATCCGCCTGCGCATCGACGGCGAACTGCGCGAAGTGGCGCAGCCGCCGCTGGCGATCAAGGAAAAGCTGGCCTCGCGGATCAAGGTGATCTCGCGGCTGGACATCTCCGAGAAACGCGTGCCGCAGGACGGCCGCATGAAACTGGTGCTGTCGAACCAGCGCGCCATCGACTTCCGCGTCTCGACGCTGCCGACGCTGTTCGGCGAAAAGATCGTGATGCGGATTCTCGACCCGTCGTCGGCCAAGCTGGGCATCGATGCGCTCGGCTACGAGCCCGATCAGAAGGAGATGCTGCTGGCGGCGATTCATCGCCCCTACGGCATGATCCTGGTGACCGGCCCGACCGGCTCGGGCAAGACGGTGTCGCTGTACACCTGCCTGAACATCCTGAACGACGCCGGCGTCAACATCTCGACCGCCGAAGACCCGGCTGAAATCAACTTGCCGGGCGTGAACCAGGTCAACGTCAACGACAAGGCGGGGCTGACCTTCTCGGCGGCGCTGAAGTCGTTCCTGCGCCAGGATCCCGACGTGATCATGGTCGGCGAGATCCGCGACCTGGAAACCGCCGACATCGCGATCAAGGCCGCGCAGACCGGCCACATGGTGCTGTCGACGCTGCACACCAACGATGCGCCGACCACGCTGACGCGACTGGCCAACATGGGCGTGGCGGCGTTCAACATCGCTTCGTCGGTGATCCTGATCACCGCGCAGCGGCTGGCGCGCCGGCTATGTAGCTGCAAGCAGCCGTTGGAAGCCGACGAAGCAGCGCTGCTGAAGGTCGGTTTTCGCGAAGCCGACCTCGACGGCACCTGGGTGCCGTACCGGCCGGTCGGCTGCGAACGCTGCAACGGCGGTGGCTACAAGGGCCGCGTGGGCATCTACCAGGTGATGCCGATTTCCGAAGAGACGCAGAAGATCATCCTGGCCGGCGGCAATGCGCTTCAGATCGCCAAGCAGGCCGAGCTCGAAGGCGTGCGCGACCTGCGCCGCTCGGGCCTGATGAAAGTGATGCAAGGCATGACCAGCATCGAAGAGGTGCTGGCGGTCACCAACGAATAGCGCAACACCGAAAGGCAAGCCGATGGCCACCCGATCCCTACCCGCAGCGCGACGTCCGGCGCCGAAGGAAATGACCTTCGCCTGGGAGGGACGCGACCGCACCGGCAAGGTGGTGCGCGGCGAGATGCGTGCTACCGGCCAGGCGGTGGTGCAGACGACGCTGCGCCGGCAAGGCATTTCGGTCAGCAAGGTGACCAAGCGGCGCACCAAGCGCGGCCGCAAGATCAGCGACAAGGACATCACGCTGTTCACGCGCCAGCTGGCCACGATGATGAAAGCCGGCGTGCCGCTGCTGCAATCGTTCGATATTGTGGCGCGCGGCACCAACAACGCGTCGGTATCGAAGCTGTTCACCGACATCCGCAGCGACGTCGAGACCGGCACTTCGCTGTCGCAGGCGTTTCGCAAGTATCCGCTGTATTTCGACTCGCTGTTCTGCAACCTGGTGGGTGCGGGCGAGCAGGCCGGTATTCTGGACGACCTGCTCGACCGGCTGGCGCTTTACAAGGAAAAGATGCTGGCGATCAAGGGCAAGATCAAATCGGCCCTGTTCTATCCGGTGGCAGTGCTGATCGTGGCCTTCATCGTGGTCGCGGTGATCATGCTGTTCGTCGTGCCGGCCTTCAAGGACGTGTTCAGCAGTTTCGGCGCCGACCTGCCCGGGCCGACGCTGATGGTCATTGCGATCTCGGATTTCTTCGTCGAGTACTGGTACCTGATCTTCGGCGGCCTCGGCGGTCTCTTCTATTTTCTGCTGCAGGCGTGGCGGCGATCGCCCAAGGTGCAGATGGTGGTCGACCGCATGATGCTGAAGCTGCCGATCTTCGGCTCGGTGGTCGAGAAGGCGACGATCGCGCGCTGGCTGCGCACGCTGTCGACGATGTTCGCCGCCGGCGTGCCGCTGGTCGAAGCGCTCGATTCGGTCGGCGGCGCCTCGGGCAACTACGTCTACCTGACGGCCACCAAGAAGATCCAGCAGGAAGTTTCCACCGGCACCGCACTGACGGTGGCGATGCAAAACGCGCAGGTGTTCCCGAACATGGTGCTGCAGATGTCGTCGATCGGCGAGGAATCGGGTTCGCTCGACTCGATGCTCGGCAAGGCCGCCGACATCTTCGAGCGCGAGGTCGACGAGGCAGTGGAAAGCCTGTCCAGCCTGCTCGAACCGCTGATCATGGTGGTGCTGGGCACGCTGATCGGCGGCCTGGTGGTGGCGATGTACCTGCCGATCTTCAAGCTGGGCCAGGTGGTTTAAGCTTCGCCGATGCTCGATTTCCTGCAACAGTCGGTGCCGCTGGCGGTCGGCACCGCGCTCATCTTCGGCCTGCTGGTCGGCAGCTTCCTGAACGTCGTCATCCATCGCGTGCCGAGGATGATGGAGCGCGAATGGCAAGCCCAGGCCGCCGAGCTGCGCGGCGAAACCTACACGCCCGATCCGCCCCGCTACAACCTGGTGGTGCCGGGCTCTCACTGCCCGTCCTGCCGACAGCCGATCGGCGCGCTGCAGAACATTCCGCTGGTCAGCTGGCTGGCGCAGCGCGGCCGCTGCCGTCATTGCGGCGTACGCATCTCGGCGCGCTATCCGCTGGTCGAGCTGGTGACCGGCCTGCTGTTCGGCGTGGCCGCCTGGCATTTCGGGCTGAACGCAGCCGGCGCAGGCGCCATGCTGTTCTCGGCGTTTCTGGTGGCGCTCACGTTCATCGACATCGATACTCAGTTGCTGCCCGATGACCTGGTGCTGCCGCTGCTGTGGCTGGGGCTGTTGTTCAATCTATGGGGCGTGTTCGCGCCGCTGAACGTGGCCGTGGTGGGCGCGGTGGCCGGCTATCTGAGCCTGTGGTCGGTCTACTGGCTGTTCAAGCTGATCCGCGGCAAGGAAGGCATGGGCTACGGCGACTTCAAGCTGCTGGCGGCGATCGGCGCCTGGCTGGGCTGGGGCGTGCTGCCGGGCGTCATCATCCTGTCGGCCGTGGTGGGCGCGGTATGCGGCATCGTGCTGATGCTGCTGGCGCGGCGCGGCTTCGACATGCAGATCCCCTATGGGCCGTATCTGGCCGGGGCGGGGCTGCTGGCGCTGTATTTTCCGGAGGCGTTGCGGGGGCTGTTGCAGTTGCCGGTCTGAGGTCTGTGTGCGTTGGCAAGACGTGCATAAGCTCGGCGGGCGCGGAGCAAGTCATGCCGCGGGGCCATCAGGCCGAGCACCGCAGGGTACCCCCCGCGCAGCGGGGGGCAAGCGGTTACCCCGCCGCCCCCCATCGCCCACGCCTTTGCCCGCCACGACCGTCGCACACACGGCCACCGCACGTACGACCTCAGCGCGCACGACGCCCCAAATGATCTGCAAGGCAAATCCCGAGCCACACCGCCCAGGCTGATAGACTGACCGAATGACAGCCACCGAAGCCGAATCGTTCGAGCAGGCCCCACGCCGCCCATTGATCGGAGTCACCGGCGGCATCGGCAGCGGCAAGAGCACGGTCGCTGACATGTTCGCCGCGCGCGGCGTCACGCTCGTCGATGCCGATGCGATTGCGCATGCGCTCACCGCCCCCGGCGGCGCAGCCATGCCGATCGTGCGCGAGCGCTTCGGCGCGCACGTGGTGCGGCCCGACGGCGCGCTCGATCGCGACGCGATGCGCGAGCTGGTGTTCCGGGATCCCGGCAAGCGGCACGAGCTCGAAAGCATTTTGCACCCGATGATCCACGACGAATCCCGGCGCCAGATCGAAGCGGCCAGCGGCGTCTACACGATGCTGGTGGTGCCGCTGCTGATCGAGTCGGGCAATTGGCGTTCCCGGGTCGAGCGCGTGCTGGTCGTCGATTGCCCGGTCGAAGTGCAGATCGAGCGCGTCATGCGCCGCAACGGCCTGGCGCGCGAACGCATCGAATCGATCATCGCAGCGCAGGCCTCGCGCCAGCAGCGCCTGGCCGCTGCCGACGACGTCGTCGACAATGGCGGCAGCACCGAAACACTGCCGGCGCAGGTCCAGGCCCTGCATCAGCGCTACCTGGCGATGCGGCCATGAGCATGAGCCCGACGAAATCAGGGCCCTTCGGTTTGTCAAGCGAATCGCTTTGCGCCAAAATTCAAAAGTCTTCAGGTATTGAGCATGACGCTCACTCGACGGCACGCCCGCCCGCGGCGGCGAGCTGCGC
>JAFKGG010000454.1:18406-25968 GCA_017307915.1 Burkholderiales bacterium
CGGCTCAGGACGAAGCCTTGATTTTGTACGAGTATCCGCTGAACGAACGCGTCCGGACGCTGCTGCGACTGGAGGATCTGTTCGAGCGCCTGGAGTTCTTCGCGTCCAAGGAGCACCCGCTCGATCACCACGTCGCGCTGGTGACGCTGTTCGAGGCGCTCGACGTGGCCGGCCGCGCCGACATGAAATCCGACCTGCTGCAGGAGCTGGAACGCCAGCGCCAGACGCTGATGGCGTTTCGCGGCAGCCCCGACGTGTCGCATGCCGCGCTCGACCGCATCCTGGAGCAGATCGACGAAGCCGCGCGCGGCCTCGGCTCCAGTCCCGGCAAGACCGGCCAGCACCTGCGCGACAACGAATGGCTGATGAGCATTCGCAGACGCACCATAATCGCCGGCGGCGCCTGCGAATTCGACCTGCCTTCGTATCACGCCTGGCAGCACCGGCCGGCCGAGGCGCGCCAGCGCGACATCGCCGCCTGGGCAGGCCCGTTCAAGCCGCTGTACGACAGCCTGTCGATCGTGCTGCGGCTGCTGCGCGAGAGCGCGCAGCGATCGGTGCTGTCGGCGCCGCAGGGCAGCTACCAGCAGCCCCTGGGCGGCAAGACCTTCCAGATGGTGCAGTTGCGGCTCGATCCCTCGCTGGGTGCCATCCCCGAGATCAGCGCCAACAAGTACCTGCTGTGGGTGCGCTTCACCAGCCAGGACGGCGATCTGCGGCCGCGCCCGTACGAGGGCACGGTCGAGTTCGAGCTGTCGCTGTGCAACCTGTGAGCGCGCAGGCCGGCCTGCGAGGCTGAGGAATGATTTCGGTCGATTGCCCTACCTGCGGCCGCAAGGTGCCGTTCACGCCGGCCAGCCGCTGGCGTCCGTTCTGTTCCGAACGCTGCAAGACCGTCGATCTCGGCGCCTGGGCCGCCGAACGCTACCGGATCGGCGGCGACGCGCGTGACGACGGCGCCGACGACTGGTCGGAAGGCGCCAGCGGCGCCCAAGACATGGGCGACAAGCCTAAGAGCTGAGATCGGCAGGGCACGCCACACGGCCGCGCCTCAGCCTAGCGCCAGCAACCCCTGATCATCGCCAGCCCATGCGCCCCGGCACGGCGCGCATCATCGGCGTCGCCTTCGTCGAGCCCGCCCAGCGCGAACACCGGAATCGTCGCCGCGCGCGCCAGCCGCTCGAAGCCTTCCCAGCCCAGCAGCAGCGCGCCCGGGTGCGTCAGCGTCGGCCGCACCGGCCCCAGCACCGCGAAATCGACGCCCAGTTCGCCGGCGCGCGCCAGCTCGACCGCGTCATGGCACGAAGCGCCTACCAGCCGCAGCGCCGGCCGCTCACCCAGCGCACGCAGATCGTCGGCGCGCAGATGCACGCCGTCGCAGGCGCGCCAATACGAGGCCGGGTGCCGGCTGTTGACCAGCAGCCGCGCGCCGTGCCGCACGCACAGCGCACGCACGCGGTGAAACAGCGCGTCGAAGCGCGCCTCGTTCATGCCGGGCTCGCGCAGTTGCACGAACTGCAGGCCGGCCAGCAGCCGTGCCTGCAGGCGTTCCAGGAAGCGTTCGTCACCGAGCTCGACGGCGCACGAGATCGCATAACGCGCCGGCAGTCGCAGCCAACCCAGCGCCGGAATCGTCGCCGGCAGCAGCGGCGCCACCTCGATCGACACCGGCGACTGCCAGCGCAGCGCCTGTCCCTCGCGCGAATGCGGCTCGCCGCGC
This sequence comes from Burkholderiales bacterium, assembly GCA_017307915.1. Classification (GTDB taxonomy): domain Bacteria; phylum Pseudomonadota; class Gammaproteobacteria; order Burkholderiales; family Burkholderiaceae_E; genus Zeimonas. Next base: position 20,127 of record JAFKGG010000454.1, read on the forward strand.
CATTCGTAGATGCGATGAAAGAACAGCCGCACGTGCGCATGCGGATAGACGTGCTCGCGCACCACCCACGGCACCGAGCCGGCGATGTCGATGCCCAGCTCTTCGTGCAGCTCGCGCGCCAGCGCCTGCTCGACGGTCTCGCCGCGTTCCAGCTTGCCGCCGGGGAATTCCCACCAGCCGGCATAGGCCTTGCCGGCCGGACGCTGGCCGAGCAGCACCATGCCGTCGTCGCGAATCAGCACGCCGACGGCCACATCGACGAGCTTGGTCAGGTCCGGCAATGCCGCCCCGCCCAATCCTTGGCGAACTGCCAGGCCACGCGCCCGGAACGCGAACCGCGTTCCAGCGCAAAGCGCAGCGCGTCCATTCGCGCGTCGGCGATTTCCTGCTCGGTGCAGCCCAGGCTGCGCAGCCAGTGTGCGGCGATCGCCAGGTAATCGTCTTGCCGGAACGGATAGAACGACACCCACAGCCCGAAACGCTCCGACAGCGAGATCTTTTCCTCGACCGTTTCGCCGGGGTGGATCTCGCCGTCTTCCTGATGCTTGGCGTCGAGGTTCTCGCGCATGTATTCGGGCATCAAATGGCGGCGGTTCGACGTGGCGTAGATCAGCAGGTTGTCGGATTGCGCCGCCACCGAGCCGTCAAGCGCCACCTTCAGCGCCTTGTAACCGGGCTCGCCTTCCTCGAACGACAGGTCGTCGCAGAACACGATGAAGCGCTCGGGCCGGTCCGCCACCAGCTCGATGATGTCGGGCAGGTCGACCAGATCATCTTTGTCGACCTCGATCAGCCGCAGACCCTGCGCCGCATATTCGTTCAGGCAGGCCTTGATCAGCGACGACTTGCCGGTACCGCGCGAGCCGGTCAGCAGCACGTTATTGGCCGGCAAGCCCGCCACGAACTGGCGCGTGTTCTGCTCGACCGCCAGCTTCTGTTCATCGACGTTCTGCAGATCCGACAGGCGGATCGTCGACACGGCGCGCACCGGTTGCAGCACCGCCTGCACGCCCAGCGCGGTCTGCCGGCGCCGCCAGCGGAATGCGATCGCAGCGCTCCAGTCAGGTGCCGAGGTGGCCGGCAGCAGGGTTTCCAGGCGCTGCAGCAGCGCTTCGGCGCGCTGGGCAAGTCGTTCGAGGGCGGCGGGGTCGGACATGGCTGAATGAAATCGGGCTGCGGCGAAAATCGGCTGACCGGCACGAAGCAGCGGGCAGCCGGCGCGGCGCCGCGTTTCGCGGCACCACGCGCTCAGGAACGGTAATCGGCGTTGATCGAAACGTAATCGTGCGACAGATCGCAGGTCCACACGGTGGTGGCGGCATCGCCGCGCGCCAGCACGACGCGAATCCGGATCTCGGCCTGCTTCATCACGCGCTGGCCGTCTTCCTCGCGATAGGCCGGGTGCCGCCCGCCGCGCGTAGCCACGTGCACGTCATCGAGATACAGCTCGATGCGGTCGACGTCGAGATCGTCGATGCCGGCGTAGCCGATCGCGGCCAGGATGCGGCCCAGGTTCGGGTCGGACGCGAAGAACGCGGTCTTGACCAGCGGCGAATGCGCGATCGCATAGGCCACCGCGGCGGCTTCCTCGGCCGAGCGCGCGCGCTCGACGTCGATGGTGATGAACTTGGTCGCGCCCTCGCCGTCACGCACCAGCGCCTGCGCCAGTTGCTGCGCCACGTCGATCAGCGCTGCCCGCAAGACCGCCGCCTCGGACGAAGCGTTGGCAATCGTCACGCCGCTGTTGCCGGTGGCGAACAGCACCAGCGAATCATTGGTCGAGGTGTCGCCGTCGACGGTGACGCGGTTGAAGCTGAGGTCGGCGATCTCGCGCACCCAGCGCTGCAACAGCGGCTGCGCGATGGCCGCGTCGGTGGCGATGAAGCCGAGCATCGTCGCCATGTTCGGGCGGATCATGCCGGCGCCCTTGGAAACGCCGGTGACGGTGACGGTGCGCCCGCCGATCTCGACGCGCCGCGAAGCGCTCTTGGGCAGCGTATCAGTGGTCATGATCGCTTCGGCCGCATCGAGCCAGTCGCTGCGATCGGCCGCCGCGGCCGCGATGCCGGGCAGCAGGCGTTCCATCGGCAGGTGTTCGAGGATCACGCCGGTGGAAAACGGCAGTATCTGGTCGGGCTTGCAGCCGAGCAGTCGCGCCGCTTCGTCGCAGCTGCGGCGCGCATTGGCCAGCCCCTGCTCACCGGTGCCGGCGTTGGCGCAGCCGGTGTTCACGATCAGCGCGCGCACGGCGCCGCCCGACTGTTGCAGATGTTCGCGGCAGACCTGCACCGGCGCGGCGCAGAAGCGGTTGCGCGTGAACACGCCGGCCGCCGTGGTGCCGGCAGCCAGCCGCACCACCAGCACGTCGCGCCGGTTCGGCTTGCGGATGGCCGCGCGTGCCGTGCCCAGCTCGACGCCGGGCACCGCATGCAGCGATTCACGATCGGGAATGGAAAGATTGACGGGCATTGCGTGACTCGGCGTCGATGGAGCGGGCGGCGCAGGCGGCGTGACAGCGCGTCTGCGCTTCACGCCGGGGCTTCACACTACGCCAGCCTGCCGTGGCACTGCTTGTATTTCTTGCCCGAACCGCACGGGCACGGATCGTTGCGGCCGATCTTCTGGTTGAAGCGGCGCAGCGGCGCCTGCGCTGCCGGCGCCGGCTCGCCCTGCGGCCCTTGCTGCAAGGCCAACGCGATCGACTCGGGGTCGGCATCTTCGGCCTGCGCGGCCGCTTCGTTGAAATCGGCGTGCGTGTAGTTGACGTTGGCGAAGTGCGGCGCTGCGCTTTCCTCGACCTGCTCGACCTCTTCGGCCGACTGGATGCGCACCGTCATCAAAATGCGCGTGACGTCGTTGCGGATGCGTTCCTGCATCAGCCCGAAGATCTCGAAGGCCTCGCGCTTGTATTCCTGCTTCGGGTTCTTCTGCGCATAGCCGCGCAGATGGATGCCCTGGCGCAGGTAGTCGAGCGTGGACAGATGCTCGCGCCAATGCTGGTCGATCGCCTGCAGCATGATCGAACGCTCGAAGCCGGCGAACACCTCGGCGCCCACCTGCTGCACCTTGCTCGCATACTGCTCGTCGGCGGCTTTCAGCACCGCGGCCAGCAGGTCGTCGTCGGTGAGCGAATCGTTTTCCTTGACCATGCCGGTCAGGGGCACCGGCAGTTGCCAGTCGGTTTCCAGGATCTTTTCCAGCGCCGGCAGATCCCACTGGTCTTCGACCGATTCGGCCGGCACGTGCTGCCGGAACAGATCGGTGAACACACGGTGGCGCAGGTCGGCCACGCGCTCGGAAAAGTCGGTGGATTCGAGCAGCGCGTTGCGGTCGGCGTAGACGATCTTGCGCTGGTCGTTGGCGACGTCGTCGTATTCGAGCAGCTGCTTGCGGATGTCGAAGTTGCGCGCCTCGACCTTGCGCTGCGCCGATTCGATCGAGCGGGTGACCATGCCGGCCTCGATCGCCTCGCCGTCGGGCAGCTTCAGCCGATCCATGATCGCTTTCAGGCGATCGCCAGCGAAGATCTTCAGCAGCGGGTCTTCCATCGACAGGAAGAAGCGCGACGAACCCGGGTCGCCCTGGCGGCCCGAACGGCCGCGCAGCTGATTGTCGATGCGACGCGACTCGTGCCGCTCGGTGCCGACGATGTGCAGGCCGCCGGCGGCGATCACCTGGTCGTGCAGCGACTGCCATTCGCCGCGCAGCGTGTCGATGCGCGCCTGCTTGTCGGCTTCCGACAAGGCGGCGTCGGCATGCAGGAAATCGATCTGCTTCTCGACATTGCCGCCGAGCACGATGTCGGTACCGCGGCCGGCCATGTTGGTCGCGATCGTGACCATCTTCGGCCGACCGGCCTGCGCGACGATCTCGGCTTCGCGCGCGTGCTGCTTGGCGTTGAGCACCTGATGCGGCAGCCCGGCTTCCTTCAGCAGCGTCGACAGCAGCTCGGAGTTCTCGATCGACGTGGTGCCGACCAGCACCGGCTGGCCGCGCTGGTAGCAATCCTTGATGTCGGCCAGGATCGCGTTGTACTTCTCGCGCGCCGTGCGGAACACCTGGTCTTGCCGGTCCTGCCGCACCATTGGCCGGTGCGTCGGAATCACCACCGTTTCCAGGCCGTAGATTTCCTGGAACTCGTAGGCTTCGGTGTCGGCCGTGCCGGTCATGCCGGCCAGCTTGCCGTACATGCGGAAGTAGTTCTGGAACGTGATCGAGGCCAGCGTCTGGTTCTCGGCCTGGATGTGCGCGCCTTCCTTGGCCTCGACCGCCTGGTGCAGCCCCTCGGACCAGCGCCGACCCGGCATCAGCCGGCCGGTGAACTCGTCGACGATGATGACTTCGCCGTTCTGCACCACGTAGTGCTGATCGCGATGGAACAGCGTGTGCGCGCGCAGCGCCGCCATCAGGTGATGCATCAGCCCGATGTTCGCTGAATCGTAGAGGCTGGCGCCGGCCGGCAGCAGCCCCATCTCGCCGAGCACGTGTTCGGCCCGTTCGTGGCCGGCTTCCGACAGATAGACCTGGTTGGCCTTGCGATCGACCCAGTAGTCGCCCGGCGGTTCGGGTTCGTTGGGCTTGGGCTCGTGCTCCATCGCCGTCAGCAGCTTGGGCACATCGTTGACCCGCACGTAGGTCTCGGTGTGGTCTTCGGCCTGGCCCGAGATGATCAGCGGCGTGCGCGCCTCGTCGATCAGGATCGAGTCGACCTCGTCGACGATCGCGAAATGCAGTCCGCGCTGGCGCCGATCGCCCACCGCGTACTCCATGTTGTCGCGCAGATAATCGAAGCCGAATTCGTTGTTCGTGCCGTAAGTGATGTCGGCGGCGTAGGCGACCTTCTTGTCGGCCGTGGCCTGCTGCGACAGGATCGTGCCCACCGTCATGCCCAGGAAGCGGTAGACCTTGCCCATCCACTCGGCGTCGCGGCTGGCCAGGTAGTCGTTGACGGTGACGACGTGCACGCCCTTGCCGGCGAGCGCGTTCAGGTACACCGGCAGCGTGGCCGTCAGCGTTTTGCCCTCGCCGGTGCGCATCTCGGCGATCTTGCCGGCGTGCAGCACCATGCCGCCGATCAGCTGCACGTCGAAGTGCCGCATGCCGAGCACGCGTCGCGCCGCCTCGCGGCATACCGCGAATGCTTCGGGCAGCAGCGAATCGACCGTCTCGCCATTGGCCAGGCGCTGCTGGAACTCGACCGTCTTGCCGGTGAGCTGCTCGTCGGAAAGCGACTGCATGCCCGGCTCGAGCGCATTGATCTGCGCGACGGCCTTCGTATAGGTCTTCAGCAGCCGATCATTGCGGCTGCCGAAGAGGCGGGTGAGAAAATTCTGGATCATTCGGCGGCGGGCGGACCGCGCCACAGCGGGCGTCCGCTTGGAGGGAAACCGTCGGAGTCTAGCACGCGGCCTGGTTTCCCCGCCGCGGTCAAGGATGCTTGGCGGCGGTGCTCAGCGTCGCGCCAGTGCCGGCCGTCCGGCACCGGGGGGCGCCAGCTCGGCCTTCAGGTAACGCAGCGGATCGCGCGCCATGCCGTCGACGCGCACTTCGAAATGCAGGTGCGGGCCGGTCGAGCGACCGGTCGAGCCCACCTTGGCGATTCTCTGTCCCTGACGGACGATGTCGCCTTCGCGCACCAGCAATTCCGAGGCATGCGCGTAGCGCGTCACCAGGCCATTGCCATGGTCGATGTCGACCTGATTGCCGTAGGCTGAGTGCCAGCGCGCGAACACCACGACGCCGGCGCCGGCGGCCAGGATCGGCGCGCCCACCGGCGCGGGAAAATCGAGCCCTTCGTGCAGCACCTGCCGGTTGTTGAACGGATCACTGCGCACGCCGAAGC
>JAFKGG010000102.1:0-2899 GCA_017307915.1 Burkholderiales bacterium
TATTGGTCAGCTTCTTCATCATGCCGGCCATGAAGCCGACTTCACGCCCGCCCACGCCGATGTCGCCGGCCGGCACGTCGGTGTTGGCACCGAGGTGGCGATGCAGCTCGAGCATCAGCGCCTGGCAGAAGCGCATCACTTCGCCGTCGCTCTTGCCTTTCGGGTCGAAATCGGAACCGCCCTTGCCGCCGCCCATCGGCAGCGAGGTCAGCGCGTTCTTGAAGGTCTGCTCGAAAGCCAGGAACTTCAGGATCGACTGATTCACCGACGGGTGGAAACGCATGCCGCCCTTGTACGGGCCGATGGCGGCGCTGTGCTGGATGCGAAACGCGCGATTGACTTGCGTGCGGCCCTGATCGTCGACCCAGCAGACGCGGAACTGCAGCACGCGTTCGGGTTCGACCAGACGTTCCAGCAAAGCCTGCTCGGCGTAGCGCGGATTGCGCTTGATGAACGGCCACAGGCTGATCATCACTTCCTTGACCGCCTGCAGGTACTCAGGTTGGTGAGGGTCGCGCTGAGCTAGCGCCGCAAGAAACGATTCTGGGCTGTCGTACTTCACCGGAACTCCTAGTCAATATCGGATGTGCCGGCGGAGTGCCCCCGACCGGCGGACAACTGTGCTGAGCGGGTGCACTGCGCACCGATCGAACACACCGCCGGTGCGCTGCTGTCCGCATTCGGTGCAAGAAACACCATTCACGGGCACCCAAAAAGCTTGGTCGCGCATCGTATCAGTTTCGCGGCCAGCTTCTAAAGTGTTAACGCCCCATGTCGGTGCATAGCGCCCGTGTAAGCTTGTTTCTTCTCAAAATTGCCCCGGGAGTCGGCCATGTCTGTTCCCTCGCGAGTCGCCATCGTGACCGGCGCCAGCGCCGGCATCGGCAAGCACAGCGCACTCGCGCTGCTGCGCGCCGGCTGTTCGATCAAACCGTGCAGGCCTTCGGCCGCGTCGATCTGCTGTTCAACAACGCCGGCATCGGCGCCCCGGGCGGGCCGCTGGAGGACCTGCCGCTGCAACGCTGGCAGGCGGTGGTCGACGTCAACCTGACCGGTACCTTCCTATGCACGCAGCAGGCGTTTCGCGTGATGAAGGCACAGACGCCGCGCGGCGGACGCATCATCAACAACGGCTCGATCTCGGCGCATGCGCCGCGGCCGAACTCGGCGCCGTACACCGCGACCAAGCACGCGATCACCGGTCTGACCAAGGCCACCTCGCTGGACGGCCGCGCCTACGACATCGCCTGCGGCCAGATCGACATCGGCAATGCGGCCACCGAGCTGGCCGCAAAGATGGCCAACGGCGTGCCGCAGGCCGATGGCCGCATCGCGCCCGAGCCCTTGCTGGACGTGGAACACGTGGCGGACATGGTCGTGCACATGGCCAGCCTGCCGCTGCAAGCCAACGTGCAGTTCGTGACCGTGATGGCGACCAAGATGCCGTTCGTCGGACGAGGATGAGCGCCGAAGCAAACGCACTATTTTGGTGCGACAACTCGGCCGATCGGCGCCGAGGTCTGCGCTTCGATCCAGGCATCATTGGCGCATGAACGCCCGAATCGAAACGAACGCCGCGGCACGCCGCCGGGTGCTGCGCTCGATCGCAGCCGGCGTGCTGGCGGCCGCCGGCACCCGTGCGCAGGCTGGCGGCGAGGGCACGCCCGCGGCGGCGACCGCAGCGACAGCGGCAGCAGACGGCGATAGCCGCCCTGCACCGGCGCCCGGCCGCCCGCCGGGCCATCAGCGCGGCCGCGTATCGTTCTACGGCAAACGCTTCGCGCAGCGCGCCACCGCCAGCGGCGAGCTCTTCGAACCCGAAGCGCTGACCATGGCGCACCGTTCGCTGCCGTTCGGCGCAACCGTGAAGGTGACCAACCTGCGCAACCGCCGCTGGGTGATCGTGCGCGTCACCGATCGCGGACCGCATCTGCGCAGCCGCATCGCCGACGTCAGCCTGGGCGCCGCGCGCGTGCTCGGCATGCTGCGCCACGGCGTGATCGACGCGCACCTGGAAGTCGTCGCGCTTGGCGGCGGGGTAGCCGCCACCGACGCGCTGCAAACGGCTGAAGCGCCGCGCTGAACGGCCGAAGCGAGACACCGCCGCCGGCGCTCAGCGCGACGGCTGCTCGAAACTGACGATGCGCGTGGTATTGCGCAGCCGGCCCAGCGGCGTATCGATGCGCTGCTCGCGGTTCAGGAACACGCCGAGCGCTTCGAAATACAGCACTGACGCCGTCACACGCACTCCAATGCCGCGATATTTGCCGCGGCCGTCGCATTCGATGCGCCGCACGCTGCCGGGCATGCCGGTGAATATGCTGGCGGCCGGCTCGGTGCCGCCGGCCACGCATTCCTGCGCCAGCTCGGAACCGTCTTCGTGATAGGCGAGCGCGAAGCGCACGCCGTCGGCCAGCGGCAATCGCAAATGGCCGACCTGCACCTCGAGGCTGGTGTCGTCGGGATGCACGACCATCAGACCGCGCACGCTGACGCCAGCGCGCGCCGGCTTGTCGGCACGCTCAGGCAGATCCTGGCGCAGCACCGGGCTCAGTCCATTGGGCGTGCCCGGCGGCGTGCCGGCATAGACCTCGCGACGCTGGCGCGGCGAGCGCCCGGGGCGCGCCGTTTCGGTGACCCAGGTGAACGCCGCCACCGGCTCACCGCGTGACGACGAGATCAGGCCGGCGGCCGACAGGTCTTGCAGCAGCGAAACCGGCAGTTGGCGGATTTCTTGCGAAACGGACGACAGCGCCGCCGACACGGTCGCCTTGACGGCCGGCGCCACCGGCTGGGCCATGGCGGGGCGCAGCGGCAGCAGCGACACGAGCGCGGCCCAAGCCGCTGCGATCGTGACCGCCATGAATGCCGGGCCAGCCGCGGTAACCGTCGCACCGAC
>JAFKGG010000102.1:2952-4640 GCA_017307915.1 Burkholderiales bacterium
CGACGGATTTGAGCATCGGACCGACGCGCATGAATTTCAAACCGGCTGCCATCAACTTCCCACCACCACCGCCACTCAGACGCCTCGCGGCGCCCGCGAACGCTGGCGCAGCTCCAGCGCCGCCAGGCGCGCTTCGAGCACGTCGAGCGCGCCGCGCATCGTATCGAAACGTCCGCGCGGCACCAGCAGCGCGTTTTCACCGGCCAGCACTCCGGCTGCCGCCGATTCGGCACGACGGCGCAGCTCGCCGGTGGATTCGCGCAGCGCTGCAGCACCGCGGCCCAGGCGGTTGGCCAGCGCATCGCCGAGCAGGCGGCTGGCGTCTTCTTCGACGTCCCAGCGCAAATGCGCGGCGACCTCGCCGAGCGCGGCCGCCAGCATCGCATCGCCGTCGATTCTCAGATGTCGTGACAGGCCGCGCGGGCCTTCGCGCAGCATCGAAAAGGCGGCGTCGGTGGAAGGTTTGAGCAACATGCGCACCGAGGCCTGCTCGTGCGCTTCGCCGGGCTGCCCCGGCTGCATCGCCGCCGGCAGCCGTTCCAGCAGGCCGCCCTCGACGATGCGCACCAGCAGCTGCGGCGGCGGCAGCCCCGGCAGCGGCCGCAGATCGACGCCGATGCGCACCAGGCTGCCGGCAAACGGCGCCAGCTTGCCGCGCGCCCAGTCGTTCTGCCTCAAAACGTGATCGAGCGCGGCGATCAGGGCCGCGCCGCCGCCGTCACCCAGCCGACGCAACACTGACTGCGCGGCCAGGTCGAACATCGACCCGGACCGCGGTGCCGGCGTCGCCTGGGCGTCCATGGCCGGGCCGTGCGACGGCGCCAGGGGAATCAGTCGAGCTGCTGGATGCCGCCGAGCACCCAGCCGCCGCCGTTGACCGGCTTGACCAGATTCCACACTTCGTCGAACGGCTTGGCTTCGCCGTCGGCCTGCTCGCGAATCATGCCGGTGAAACGCACGCTGGCGATGTGCTCGACCGGCGTGGTTTCGACGCCGAGCAGTTGCGCATCGAGCGTGACCACGTCGGTGCGGTTGGCCGCGCCCTTGCGATCGTCGATGTCGAGCTTCAGTTCGGCGAACATTTCGGGCGAGGTGAACTCGCGCAGATCGTCGAGATTGCCGCTGTCGAACGAAGCCTGCAGCCGCACGAACTGGACCTTGGCGGTGCGCAGGAAGGCGTCGACGTCCATGTCGGCCGGTACGCGCCACGAGGTCTGGGCGGCCGCGGCAGCAGTGCCGCCGAGATCGGTGACCGGGGCGCGCTGCATCGACGCATCATGGCCGGCCGGCAGCGGCGAATAGCGCACGCTGGCTTCCTGGCCGACGTTGGCGTTCGAATAGCCGCCCTGGTAGGCCGGACGCGGCCCGCTGGCGGCGCCACGGCGTGCCATCAGCATGCGCACCACGAAGATCGCGGCCAGCACCAGCAAGGCCAGCATCATGAAATTGGCGAGCTCTTCGCCGAAGCCGAGGTGGCTGGCCAGCGCGGCCAGACCCAGGCCGGCGGCCAGACCGGCCAACGGCGCCATCCAGCGGCTGCCGGCGGGCTTGGCTGCGGCCGCGCCAGGGGCGGCCGATTGGGCGCCGGCCGCGCGGTTGGGCGCGCCCGCCTGCGCCGGCGCACCGGCAGGCGGCATCGCATCACGCTGCGTCACGCTCGACGACTGCTTGCCGATCGATTTGCCGCC
>JAFKGG010000103.1 GCA_017307915.1 Burkholderiales bacterium
CGCGCGCCGGCCACTCGTCCAGCGCCAGCCGCGCGCGGCGCTGCGCCACCACCGTGGCGACCAGTTCCGGCGTCCACGGATCGTGCTGGCCGCGTTCGGCGCCCATCCGCTCATAGGCCGGCCCCATCTTGACTGCATGCGAAGCGATGCCGCCGCGGGTGTTCAGGTCGACCGTCTCGAACGGGCCCATGAAGCTCCAGCGCAGGCCCAGGCCGTCGCGCATCACGGTGTCGACGTCTTCCACGTCGGCGATGCCGTCACGCACCAGGCAATAGGCTTCGCGCAGCACCGCGCCCTGCAGCCGGTTGAAGATGAAGCCTTCTACCTCCTTGCGCACCCGCACCGGCGACAGGCCGGCCTGCCAGTACAGCGCTTCGGCACGCTGCGCCACGAGCGGCTCGGTGAACGGTGCCGGCACGATCTCGATCACCGGAATCAGATAGGGTGGGTTACCCGGGTGTGCCACCAGGCAGCGGCCGCGACCGGGCAGGGCCGAGGCATAGACCGAGGCGGGCAGGGCCGAGCTGGCGCTGGCCAGGATCGCCGCGGCCGGCGCTGCGGCGTCAAGCTGGGCGAACACTTCGCGCTTGAGTTGCGCCTGTTCGGGCGCGCATTCCTGTACCAGGTCGGCCTCGGCCACCGCTTGGGCCAGCGAGTCGCTGACCTGCAGCCGGCCGGCGACGGCGGTGGGCGCCTCGTCGAGCAGGCCGAAGCGCTGCAGGTCGTGCAGGCAATCGAGCAGCTCGCGCGCCACCGCGTCGCGGCGGCCGGCATCGGGATCGTGCAAGCGCACCTGCCAGCCGGCGCGGCAGAACACCACCGCAAAGGCAACGCCGATGCTGCCGCCGCCGATGATCGCCGCACGCACCGGCGGCTGGGCAGCGCCGGCGCTCATGGCGTCGGTGCCGACACGGGCACCAGCTTGAAGGTCGCGCGCGCCACGGCCACCAGGGTGCCGCTCTCGTCGCGCACTTCGCCGTCGCAGAATGCCATCGAGCGGCCGCGTTTGACGCAGCGGCCTTCCACCGTCAGGGTGCTGCGCGCCGGCTCATAGAAGTGCGTCGTCATGTCGATGGTGATCGAGCCCAGTTTCAGCGGATCGTGCGCCCGCGCTGCCGCGCTCAGCGTGAAATCCATCGCGCTCATGATCGAGCCGCCATGGATGTCGCCGCGGCTGTTGGCCAGTTGCGGCTGCCAGCTCAGCACCGTCCGGCACACGCCGTCTTCCAGCAGGACCGGCTTCAGGTTGAGGTAATCCATGAATGGCACGTCGATGCCGAAGTAACGCTTGTCCAGCCCGGGTGTCGTGGGCGGTTGCCCGCTTTGCTCGAGTGTTGCGCCGATAGCCAAAGAGTTCACCTCGTCGATTGTGTGAAAAGCCCGGCCAGGGCCGGGCAGGGCACGCGACCATCGACGTCTGAAGAACGCCGGTGTGCCGCTGAATGCAATCTACATGCCAGCGCCAAGGGCTGTCGCTACAGCCCCAAGGCGGCCAAGCGCTTATACAGATACGAACGCGAAATGCCCAGTTCCTGCGCCACCCGCTTCTTGTTGCCTTCGAACTGCTTCATCGCGTTGCGGATCAACTGCTCTTCGACGTGGCTGAGCGTGTCGCGCACCGATGGCGCTGCCGGCGCGCCAGGCTGCACGCCGACGGTAGCGGCAGCGGCAGCAGCGCCGGCCGGCGCCTGAGACGGCCGTTGCGCCGAGGGCTTGCCCAGCATGCGAAACTCGTCGGCCGTCACCACGTCGGAGTCGGCGAAGATCGCCGCGCTTTCCACCGCGTGCATCAACTGCCGCACGTTGCCGGGCCAGCTCTGTTGCTGCAGGTAGGGCACCACGTCGGGCGCCAGCGTCTTCTGCTTGGTCGAATGCTTGACCGCGAAGTCGTACAGCGCCTGCTTGGCCAGCAGCTCGATGTCTTCGAGCCGTTCGCGCAGCGGCGGCAAGTGCAGCGTGACGGCGCTGATCCGGTAGAACAGGTCGAGCCGGAACTGGCCTTCGTCGATCATCGACTGGAAATCGCGGTTGCTGGCCGAGATCAGGCGGAAATCCGATACGCGTGCCTTGTCGCCGCCGACGCGCTCGAATGAGCCGTCTTGCAACACGCGCAGCAGCTTGACCTGGATCTCGATCGGCATGTCGCCGATCTCGTCGAAGAACAGCGTGCCCTGATGCGCCTGCTCGAACTTGCCGCGCCGCCCCTTGCGCTCGGCGCCGGTGAAGGCACCGGGTTCGTAGCCGAACAGCTCGCTTTCGACCAGCGTGGCCGGCATCGCGGCGGCATTGACCATCACCATCGACTCGTCGCGGCGGCGGCTCAACAGGTGCAGCGCATGCGCGGCCAGCTCCTTGCCGGTACCGCTTTCGCCGACCAGCAGCACCGGCACGTCAAGCGGCGCGATGCGCACGATCTGGTCCTTCAGCCGCCTTATCGCCGCGCTCTGGCCGATGATGCGATCCAGGCCGTGGCGCTTGCCGAGCTGGCTCGACAAGGCCTGCTGATAATAGGACAGCTCGGTGCGCAGCCGCGCCACTTCGTTGCTGAGCTGATTCAATTGATCGGGGCCCTTGAACATGATCTGGCCGATCGCCGCGATCACCTGGCCCTGCTGGTCGAGCACCGGCATGCGCGACACCACGCGCGTGGTGCCGCGCATCTGCTGCAACTGGCCGATCTCGGCTTTACCGGTGCGCGCTACTTCATGCAGCCGCGTATTCTCGATCACCTCGGTGACGTACTTGCCGACCGCCTCGCCGCGGCCCAGACCGAAGAATCGCTCGTGGATCGGGCTGAGGAAACGGACGAAACCTTCCTGGTCGACCACCGTCAGCGCTTCGTACGGATTGGTCAACAGATGGCGCAGGATGTCATCGGCGCAATCGACGGTGGCGGCG
>JAFKGG010000104.1 GCA_017307915.1 Burkholderiales bacterium
CCACCAGCAGTTCTACCATCAGCGCGAGCATGGCGCCCTTGACGCCGCCGCCGGCCGAGCCGAAAGGCAGCATGGAGCCGCGCAGCGCGGCCCGAGCATCGGTAGTGGGAAGCCCCTGCTCGTCCAGCGCCCACCCCAGGGGAATGGATTCCCCCTTGCCGGCTGCGACCATGATCTTGCCGCGTGCCACCTCGGACAGCGAAAGATCGATGATCAGCGGCGCGGCATCGGCGCGCGGAAACACGGCGGCCAGCGGGTTGGTGCCCAATAGCGCGCGCCTGCCGCCGGCCACCGGCATGGCCGCCGGCGAGTTGCCCATGGCCAAGCCAAGCAGGCCGGCACGCGCCACCGGCTCCAGGTGCCAGGCCGCGGCACCGAAGTGATGGCTATTGGTGACGCCGGCCAATGCCACCCCCTGGCCACGGGCACGGGCGATGGCCTCCTGCACCGCGAGTTCGCAGGCCGCAAAGGCAAAGCCATCGCCGGCGTCGATCAGCACGGCCGCGGGCCGCGCCGCGGCCACCCGTGGCTCGGCCAGACCATCCACGCGGCCGGCATGCAGATGGCCGACGTACATCGGCACGCGCGAAACGCCATGCGAGGCCAGACCTTGTGCATCGGCAGCCACCAGCGCGCGTGCCGTGGCACCGGCCTGCTGCGCACTGGCGCCCGCGCGGTGCAGCGCGGCCACGGCCAGGGCTTCGAGTTCGGCGAGCGAGATCATCGCTGCGCAAGCGGCGCCTAGGCGCTCTCGAACAGGCGGGTCAGCACGAACTCGCGATGGCCCAGCGCCTCGGCCGCGGTCAGGCGGCCGTTGATGGTGCGCATCATGCATTCGAGCAATTGATCGCCGGTCTGGTCCATGGTGCGCTCGCGCTGCAGCAGGCCCGAGCAATCGACGTCGATGTGCTCGCTCATGAAACGCACGGTGCGCGGGTTGGCGCAGATCTTGATGACCGGCAAGATCGGGTTGCCGATGACGTTGCCCTGGCCGGTGGGAAAGAAGTGCACCGCATAGCCCGAGGCGGCGCATAGCGTGACCATCTCGGCCGCCGCCGACGATGAGTCCATGAACCAAAGACCAGGATGATCAGGCACCTCGGCCTTGTCGAGCACGCCATCGACCGTGCACTTCCTGCCGATCTTCTGGATGTTGCCCAGGGCCTTCTCCTCGATGGTGGTCAAGCCGCCGGCGATGTTGCCCTTGGTGGGCTGCGATTCGGACAGATCGGTGGTCTTGTTGCGGTTGATCATGTCCTGATAGCGATCGAACAGCTTCATGAAGTCGGTGCGCACCTGTTCGTTGGCGCAGCGCGCGGCCACGATGTGCTCGCCGCCGGTAAGCTCCGAGGTCTCGCCGAACAGCAGCGTGGCACCCAGCGGGTGCAGCTTGTCGAAAGCGTTGCCCACGGTGGGGTTGGCGCCGCAGCCGCTGGTGGTGTCGGACTCGCCGCACTTGGTGGACACCCAGAGCTCGGCGATCGGACACTGCACGCGCCGCAGCTCGGAGGCCCACTGCACGTATTCCTTGGCCACGCGCGAGGCATGAAGGATGGTCTCGTGGTCGCCATGGCCCTCGATGCCGAAACCGGCGACCGGCTTGCCGGTGGCGGCGATGCCGTCGACCACTTTCTTGGTCCAGCCATCCTCGATGCCGATCACCACGACGGCAGCGACGTTGGGGTTGCAGCCGGTGCCGATCAGGGTGCGGAAGTGCAGGTCGAGATCAGCGCCGAACTGCAGGCGGCCATACGGATGGGGAATGGCCATGCAGCCTTTGATGTTGTGGGCCACCGCCTCGGCCGCCGCGTTGGACAGATCGTCCAGCGGCAGGATGATGACGTGGTTGCGCACGCCGACGCGGCCGTTCTCGCGCTTGTAGCCCCAGAAGGTCGTGTTCTTGTCGATGATGGGCATTGCTTTGCTCCCCGCCGGCTTACCAGCGCTTGGTCTTGATGTTGTGAACGTGCGCGTGCGAACCGGCGGGAATGAGCGCGACAACCTTGCCGATGTCGATGCCGTACTTGATGACGGTGTCGCCCACGGCCATGTCTTTCACGGCAACCTTGTGGCCCAGCGGAATGTCGGCCTTGCAGGGGATTTCGGTGGTGCGGTCCTCATCGAGGATCAGGGCAGTCAAGGTCTGGCCGGCCTTGATGCCTTCGACGACGACGACCGCAACGCTGTCGTTCGGGTCGTGCAATACACAGTGAATCATTCAGGTCTCCTCGCGGTGGATTCTGGAGGCGTTCGATGCCGCTCACGCCCGCGGCGATGAAGTCGCGCCGCACAAGTCAACTATATCATCTATATGACTTGGCGAAAACGTGCGAAGCCATCCATCGGCCATCGTTTTCCCTGATGGCCTGTCGGTCATGTACGCGAGGAACGCGCCCCGAGTCGCGGCGCGGGCGCCGCTACGTCCGGTGAGCGGCGTTCAAGTCCGGCCGCGGGCGCGCACCACGTAGTCGTGCGCCCGGCTGTCCACCACCGAAGTACGCAGCTCGGCCACGCGCCGGTCCACCGTATAAGCCACGCGCTCGATGCGCAGCACAGAGGTGCCGGCCGGCAGGCCCAGCACGGTGGCGCTGGCGGCATCGGCCGGCTCGGCACGCACCCGTTCATCGGCATCGACGATGGTGACGCCGAAATCGGCCTGGTAAAGCTCGTAGATCGTGCCGGGGCGTTGCTCGAGCTGGGCGCGCGTCAAGCCGCTGAACAGCGGCGCCGGGATCACGAGATGATCCAGGATCACGGGCCGCTCCTGCAATTGCAGCACGTTCTCGATGCGATAGACCGAAGAGGTCCGGCTCGGGCCCAGTATCGCGGCCTCTTCAGGCGTGGCCCGCCCTCTGCCGAAATTCAGCAGCCGGACCTGCGGGAACTCGCGCCGGCCGC
>JAFKGG010000455.1 GCA_017307915.1 Burkholderiales bacterium
CTCAAGCACGGCAGGGTCGCTTTCGGCGCTTCGCCCAGCATCGCCGCGGCGATGCTGCCTGCGATCATCCAGCGCTTCATGGTCGAGCATCCTGGCGTGCGGATCAGCATGGCTGATGATCTGGCGCCGCCGATTCTGGAGAAGCTGTCTTCGGGGGTGCTGGAGTTCGGCCTGATCCCGTCGCCGAGCCGGGGCAGCGAATTCGATGTGCGTCCGCTGCTGTCAGACGAATTGGTGATCGTGGCCCCGAAATCGATGGGCATTCCGATCAATCGGCCGGTGCGTTTCGCCGAGCTGATTCCGTATCCGTTCGTGACCATGTCGCGCCCGTCGGCCGTGTGGAAGACGATGTTCGAGGCGTTCCAGCAATACGGCCACACGTTCAAGCCTGCGTTCGAAGCGACCAGCGCGGTGACCTTGCTGGGGTTCGTCGAAAGCGGCATCGGCCTGACCGTGCTGCCCGCCATCCTTGCCGATCAGCACGTGCTGCATTCGTCGTTTCGGGTCAATATCAGCGATACCGATTTTCGGCGCGAGATCAGCCTGGTGACGGTGCGCGGGCGTGCCTTGTCGCCGGCCTCGGCCGCGCTGGTGGCCTTGATACGGGCTGAATTCCGCAAGTTGCCGTATGCGATTTCCAAGACTCGGGCAGCCAAGCCTGGCCGGTGACGAAGAGCCTGCCTGCCACGGTGCCTACCGATCGAATCGGCCAAAACAAAAAGGGCCTAGCCTTGCGGCTAAGCCCTTGAATAATTGGTAGGCCGTGCTGGATTCGAACCAGCGACCAACGGATTAAAAGTCCGCTGCTCTACCAGCTGAGCTAACGACCCTTATTGTTATTTCAGAAATCCGTAACTGGTTGAAATCGATCGGCTGAATTCAACCAAGTAAGCCCAATATTATAGGATCTATGGCGCCGGTCGTCAAACCATGCGTTCGATGCGCCATCCCTGATATTTCATCGCCAGCCAGGCGCCCAGCACGATGAAGGCGAACGCGATCACCGAGCCGATGGCCAGAGTGGACAGCCCCGACAGGCCCTGGCCGATCGTGCAGCCCAGCGCGGTGACGCCGCCCACGCCCATCAGCGCGCCGCCGACCATGTGGTTGGCCGTGTCTTCGGCGCCGTGCAGGCCTTCCCAGCGAAAGCGGCGGCTGGCCAGCGCATATAGGAACGATCCGGCGATCATGCCGAGCACGGCGGCGATGCCGAAGCTCACCCGCCGGCTGGCGTCGCTCCACAGCATCAGCAGGTCGAGCGTGTAGGCCACCGGCGAGACGAACGAGAATGACTCGGGACGGTTCGAGGTGGTGCCGATGAAGGCCGTCTCCAGCGTGTTCGGGTGCTCTTCGACGAAGCCCAGGTGGCCCGACACGTACCAGCCGGCGACGATGATCAGGCCCACGCCGATGCCGCCGGCGGCGTTTTCGAAGCGGCGAAACTCGCGGCCCATGAAGGCCAGCACCAGCAAGGCGCCGCCGATGGCCAGTCCCAGCACGAGCTGCAGCCGGGTCAATTGCTCGGCCGAATCGCCGGCCAGCAGGCGCGGCAGATCCTGGCCGCCGGGCAGGTTGATCCGCACGCTGTCGAACGCTGACACGCGGACCACGCCGAACACGCCGCGCAGCGTCATGTAGGCGGTCAGCCCCATCACCAGGAACACGATCAGCGACTTCAGCGAGCCGCCGCCGATGCGCACCAGCGTCTTGCTGCCGCAGCCCGAGGCCAGCACCATGCCGAAGCCGAACAGCAGGCCGCCGAATGCCAGCGACAGCCATATCAGGTCGGGGGTGGTGTAGATCGATCTGGACACGTCGACCAGGCCGCTGGCGGCCAGCAACTGCGTGCCGATGATGGCCACGCCGATCGCGGCGAGCCACATGCGCATGCGCGTCCAGTCGCCCATGTTGACGATGTCGGCGACCGCGCCCATGGTGCAGAAGTTGGTGCGGTTCATCAGCGCGCCCAGCAACAGGCCAAGCGCGAATACGCTCCAGACGACCGTCTGGTGAATGGCGGCGAGATCAGATTCCTGCAGCATCGAAAGCGCTCGTCGTGAGTGAGTCGGCCGCCTGCCGGGCCGCACAGCGAGCAGCCCGAATTCAGCCGGGTTGGTAGCGTGTCGGGTCGGCAACGCCGGCGGCGGCGAAGCCCTGCCGGCGGATGCGGCAGGCATCGCAGCGGCCGCAGCCGCGGCCCTGATCGTCGGCCTGGTAGCACGACACGCAAAGCGCGTAGTCTAGTCCGAGTCGCACGCCTTCGCGAATGATCTCGGCCTTGGTCATGCCGATGATCGGCGTGCATACCCGCACCGGCCGGCCTTCGACGCCGGCGCGCGTGGCCAGCGCCGCCATCTGCTGGAAGGCGGCGACGTATTCGGGGCGGCAGTCTGGGTAGCCCGAATAGTCGATCGCATTGGCGCCGAAATGGATCTCTTCGGCGTCGAGCACCTCGGCCCAGCCCAGGGCGATCGACAGCATGATCGTGTTGCGCGCCGGCACGTAGGTCAGCGGAATGACGCCCGGCGCGCTCGGCGTTTCGGGTACCGCGATCGATGCGTCGGTGAGCGCCGAGCCGCCGAAGCGCGACAGGTCGATCTCGATGATCTCGTGGCGCGTCGCGCCCAGCGTGGCGGCGATGCGTGCGGCGGCGTGCAGCTCGGCATCGTGGCGCTGGCCGTAGCGCAGCGACAGTGCGTAGCAGTCGCGGCCGCCGGCGCGCGCCATGGCCAGCACGGTGGCCGAATCCAGGCCACCGGAGAGCAGTACGACCGCGCGCATCAGCGGTTCACAGCCAGCGCCGGCAGGCGTTCCTTGGCGAGCTGCGCGGCCTGGCTGTTCGGATAACGCGCGATCACCGATTCGAGCGTGGCTCGCGCGGCCAGGCGATCGCCGCTTTCGGCCTGCGCATAGCCGACGTTCAGCAAGGCATCAGGGCTGCGCGGGTTGTCGGGATACTTGGCGATCAAGGCCTGGTGGCTGGCGATGGCGGCGCTGTAGTCTTTCAGCGCAAACTGGCTGCTGCCGATCCAGAACAGCACGCTGGGTTGATAGGCGCTGTCGGGATACTGCGCTCGGAACAGCTGGAAGCCAGTCAGCGCGCCGCGGAAATCGCCGGCGCGGAATGCGGCCAACGCCGCATCGAAGCCGCGTTTCTCGTTCTGCTCGACGGTTAGCGTCTGTCCGTCGATCTGCACGTTGATGGGTTCGAAACGGCGGATGCGGTTGTCGACCGTGGCGAGCTGGTCACGCAACTGGCGCTGCGTGGTGGCCAGCTCGTTGGTTTGCACTTCGAGCTGGCCTTGCAGCCGCGCGATTTCCTGGCGCATGGCGTCGAGCTGCGATTGCAGCTCAAGCTGGCCACGCGAAGTCTGTTCCAGGCGATCGAGCCGCGTCGACAGCTCGACCAACTGGCGCGACAGCTGGTCGAACTGCTTTTGCGAGTCTTGCTGCAGCAACTGCACTCGGCCGCGCACGTCGAGAATGGCTTTGCGCGCCTCGTCGTCGGAGAACAGCGCGTGCGCCGGCGACGCGGCGGCAGCCAGCGTCAGCGCGGCGACGAGCGCGGCAAGCGGGCGGCCGGCGGTGCGCATCACTGGTACGCCAGGTCGGCGCGGCGGTTTTCGGCGTAGGCGGCTTCGCCGGCGCCGGTGGCGCGCGGCCGTTCTTCGCCGAAGCTCACCGCTTCCAGCTGGCTGTCGCTCACGCCCAGCGCAGCCAGCGCGCGGCGCACTGCTTCGGCGCGCTTCTGGCCCAGCGCCAGGTTGTATTCGCGGCTGCCGCGTTCGTCGGTATTGCCCTGGATCACGACGCGCTTGCCGCGGTTGGCCAGCAGGTAGCGTGCATGGGCATCGATGATCGGACGGAACTCGTCCTTGACGACGAAGCTGTCGTAGTCGAAGTAGATGCTGCGCTTGGCCAGCGGGCTGTTCGGATCGCTCAGCGGGTCTTTGTCTTTCGTTTCGACGGCCACCTGCTCGACGTTGCGCGGGCTGGTGCCGCTGGATGCGCCGCCGGCGCCGGCACCCGTGCCGTCACCCGCGCCGCCGGCGCCGCGCGACTCGATCGGCGCGCCGCTTCGGTTGGCGTCTTCGTCCAGTTTGACGCTGGAGCCGCAAGCGGCCAGGAAACCGGCCGCAACGATCAGGGTTGCGATTCGGAGGGTGCGCTTCATTTTTTCCTCAAGGGTTCGGTGGCAGGGGAACGATCAGTGAACAAAGCAATGACCGGGTGCCGCGCGTTCATTTGGCGAACGGTCCCCAAGTCGGTTCTCGGATGTCGCCGGCGCTCGACGTCAGGCGCTGCCGCACGCGGCCATCGACACTGACGGCGACCAGCGAATCACGACCGCCGGATTGCGTCGAATACATGACCCAGCGGCCGTTCGGCGCGAAACTGGGCGACTCTTCATAGCCGCTGTCGGACAGCAGCCGCTCACCGCTGCCGCCGCCGATCTCGCGAATGGCGATCATGAAGCGGCCGTCGCGGCGTGTCACGTAGGCCAGATTCTGGCCGTCGGGGCTGACGCGCGGGCTGACGTTGTACGACGAGCCGAACGTCAGCCGCGCCGCGTCGCCGCCGCCCACGCCGATGCGGTAGATCTGCGGCGAGCCGCCGCGATCCGACGTGAAATAGATGTTGCGGCCGTCGGGTGAGAAGGCCGGCTCGGTGTCGATGCCCGACGAAGTGGCCAGCCGGCGCGGGCTGCCCGAGCCGTCGGCGCTGATCAGGTAGATCTGCGACAGGCCGTCGCGCGTCAGTGTCACGGCCAGGCTGCGGCCGTCGGGCGACCAGGCCGGCGCGCTGTTGCTGCCCTTGAAGTTGGCTACTGCCTGGCGCCGGCCGGTCGTCAGCGTGTGCACGTAGACCACCGGTTTTTTCGCTTCGAACGAGACGTAGGCCAGCCGCGTGCCGTCGGGCGACCAGGCCGGCGAGATGATCGGTTCGGGCGAGGTGAGCGGCGAGACGACGTTTTCGCCGTCCCAGTCGGCAACGTTCAGACGGTAGCGGTTGCCCTGCTTGGAAATGAACGCGATGCGCGTCGAGAAGATGCCTTTTTCGCCGGTGATCTTCTCGTAGACCCAGTCGGCCACGCGGTGCGCGCCGTAGCGCAGGTCGCTTTCGGCGACCACCAGCGATTCGCCGCCCAGCGTGTTCTGCCGCACGGCGTCGCTCAGCCGGAAGCGGATGTCGTAGCGGCCGTCGGCCAGCCGCGCCACCGAACCGCCGAGCACGGCGTCGGCGCCGCGGGCGCGGATGTCGGGGAAATTGACCGCGGCGGTATCCGACAGCGTGGCTTGCGGGTCGATCACGCGGAACATGCCGCTGCGCGTGAGATCGCCGCGCACGACGTTGGCGACTTCCTGGGGTACCCGGCCGTCGGTGGCGAAGTTGGCGATGGCGATCGGGTATTGGGTTGCACCCACGCCGGACACGTCGATGCGCATCTGCGCCTGCGAGGTGAACGACAACAGCGCCAGGCACAGCGCAAGCAGGAAATGCCTCATGAAACCCCTCATGACGACCGATCGGGCATTATAGCCAGCCCGTTTTGTCAACCTCATCACGGATTGTGGCGAACGAAGCGAAACACGAAGCGAAACGCCAGCACGTGGCGCGCCCGGCGTGAACGCGCAAGCGGTTCATCAGCGGCCTTCTTTGGGTCCGTGTTCGATCTCGAGTTCGCCTGGGCAGGTGCCGTCGCGCTGTCGAGGCAGCGGGCTGGCGCTCTGGATCGCACGCTCGGCGGCTTCGTCCCAGGTGGCCAGGCCGCTGGAACGGCGCAGCTTCACCGAAAGCACGCGGCAATCGGGTGACACCGCCACCAGAAAGATTGCCTTCGGGTTGCCGGGCAGGTTGTCGGGTATCGCATAAGTGGTCTTCGAACGGATCAGCGCCGCCACGCGCGCGCCATAGCCGGTATCGGTGCCCGAGCCGCCGGCCGCACCCGCCGTGCCGCCACGCGCACCGCTGCTTGCGCCTGCGCCGGAGCCGGCCTGCGCCATCAGCCGCTCGACGTACTGCTGACGTTCCTTTTCCTCGCGTTCGGCGCGTGCCTTCTCTTCGGCAGCTTTGGCCTCGGCGGCCTGTCTGGCCTTCTCTTCCGCTTCGCGCTTGGCTTTTTCTTCGGCCGCTCGCTTGCTCTTTTCCTCGGCTTCACGCTTGGCGCGGGCTTCG
The DNA here is from genome assembly GCA_017307915.1 of Burkholderiales bacterium. Classification (GTDB taxonomy): domain Bacteria; phylum Pseudomonadota; class Gammaproteobacteria; order Burkholderiales; family Burkholderiaceae_E; genus Zeimonas. The sequence goes on from JAFKGG010000455.1 coordinate 6,178, forward strand.
GCTTCCTTCTTCGCTTCGGCCTGTCGCTTGGCCTCGTTCTCGCGCTTGAGCTCGGCTTCGCGTTTGGCCTGTGCTTCGCGCTTGGCCTTGTCTTCGGCAGCGCGGCGCGTTTCCTCGGCGCGCCGTTCTTCATCGCGGCGGCGCTGCGCCTCGCGACGTTCGGCGGCTTCTTTGGCGCGGCGCTCGGCCTCGCGCTGCTGTTCGGTGACGATGTCGGGACGCGGCAGTTGTGGTGCCGGCTCGGGGCGCGCCTGGGCAACTGGCGGCGGGGGCGGGGGCCGCGGCGCGGGCACGGGTTCCGGCGTACGTACGCGCGGTGTGGTGGTGGTGGGCGGCGTCCACAGCTCGGCATTGACCGGCGGCGGCGTCTGCGTCTGCCAGCGGATGCCCACCACCAGCATCAGCAGCAGCAGGCCGTGCATCAGCAGCGCCAGCCCGAAGGCGCGCAGGCGGCCCTTCGGCTTGGGCGGCGTGCGCGAGGGCGTGCCGCCGCTGTGCGACGACATGACCGTCTGGGCGGCCGGCGGGGCGGCGGGGTGCTGCTTCATGCGCTTGCCTGGGCGGTCAATTGGCCGGCTTGACCATCAAGGCGACGCGATCGATGCCGAGCTTCTGCACCTCGGCCATCACGTCCACCACCGATTCATAGCGCACCGCCTTGTCGCCGCTGATCGCGACGGCGATCTGCTCGCGCTTGCCGCGCATTTGCTCGATCGTGCTGGCCAGCTCGCGCCGGCCGATGCGCCGCTCGGAAGGATCGCCGGTGTTGACGGCGCGCACGCGCAGCTCGCCGTCGGTGCGCACCTGCACTTCGATGTATTGGTCGGGCGGCTTGTTGCTGCGGCCCGCGCTGGGCAGCTCGATCGCCCCGGGCGGGATCAGCGGCGCCGTGACCATGAAGATCACCAGCAGCACCAGCATCACGTCGATGTAGGGCACCACGTTGATCTCGTTGACCAGGCGGCGGCCGCGGCCGCCGCGCCGGCTGGGGCCTGCGGAGGGCATCAGCGCGCCTGCCTTTGCAGAATGTTCGAGAACTCGTCGATGAAGCTGTCGAAGCGGGTCGACAGCCGATCCATGTCGTACGAGAACCGGTTGTAGGCCACTACGGCCGGGATCGCCGCGAACAGGCCGATGGCGGTGGCCACCAGCGCCTCGGCGATGCCGGGCGCCACCGAAGCCAGCGTGGCCTGGTGCACATTGGCCAGCCCGCGGAACGAATTCATGATGCCCCAAACGGTGCCCAGCAGGCAGATGTAGGGGCTGACTGAACCGGCAGAAGCCAGAAACGCCAGGCTCGATTCGAGCGAATCCATCTCGCGTTGGTAGGCGGCGCGCATGGCGCGGCGCGAGCCGTCGAGCATTGCGTTGACGTCGCCGGGCTTTTGCTGGCGCGTCTTCAGGAACTCGCTCATGCCCGATTCAAAGATGCGCGCCAGCGCGCCGTGATCGCCGGGGCGGCTGCGCACGTCCTGATATAGCGTGCCCAGGTCGCGGTCGGTCCAGAACTCGGTTTCGAAGCGGTCGGTGGCCTGTCGGGCGCTGCGGATCGCCGAGCCCTTGCGGAAGATGATGCTCCACGAGCCCAGCGAGATCAGCAGCAGCAAGGCCATGATGAGCTGCACCAGCACGCTGGCCTGGGCTACCAGATGAAAGATCGACAGTTCGGCGTTCATGGAAGAAGAAACGTCGGGAAGGTTTTCGCGGGGTTCGGTTCAGGGCGCCGGCGTGCCGGCGCCGGATGCGTCGGATGCCGCGGCCTGCGCTTGCGTAGCGTGCGCCGCCTGCGCATTGTGCCGTTGTTGTGCGTCAAGGCTCTGTTGCAGCCAGCGGGGGATGCCCGCTGGCCGGCCGTCATCGCGCCGGATCGCAGCGATGCGCACCGCTGCCACCACCAGCGCTTCGGTCTCGCCGCGCCGCCGTGCGCTCTGCCACAGCAGCCATGAAGCGCCGCGCGCTTCGAGCAGACGCACGTCGATGATCAGCTCGTCGTCGAGATGTGCCGGGCGCCGGTAATCGACTGCCAGCTCGCGCACCACGAAGGCGATGCCATGCTCGCGGCCGACCGCAGTGTGGGCTGCGCCCAACAGTCGCAGCCAGTCAGTGCGTGCGCGCTCGAAAAAGCGCAGCCAGTTGGCGTAATAGACGATGCCGCCGGCGTCGGTGTCTTCGTAATAGACCCGTACGGGCAGCTCGAACAGCGAAGGTAAGCGATCACCAGCGGCCAGCCCGGCGCGGCTCGACGGCAGCGCCTGCCTGACCTCGGATAAGGCACGCATGCCGGCCGCAGACGTCGGGATTGCTTTGGTCACTGATGGATTTTACCTACACGCGTGACAGTGGTTTTGTTGGTGTAGAAGACAACTTCTGCTGGCTAGTTTATCTTTCATACTGAGAATCACGTCGTTAGCCCGGCTACGGAGGTGGGTGACCGGACGAATGCAGTCTTGGCTTCGGTGAGGAGAAGATGCATACACACCCGTTCGAGGTGCCTGACGTGCCGGTCATTCCGGTCGTAAGCCTGGACCGTGTCGAGCAGGCAGTACCGCTGGCGCGGGCGCTGGTGGCAGGTGGTGTGACGATGCTGGAGGTTACCTTGCGGGCGCCGGCCGGGTTGGAGGCGATCCGGCGCATCTCGGCCGAAGTGCCCGAGATGCGCGTCGGGGCCGGCACGGTGACCCGATCCCATGAATTCGAGCTGGTGCGCGCCGCCGGTGCGCGTCTGGCTTTTTCGCCCGGTTTCTCGCCGGCGCTGTCGACCGCCGCGATGCGCGCCGGCGTGCAGTTCATACCCGGCGTGATGACGCCCAGCGAAGCCGTGGCCGCCGCCGATGCCGGTCACGTCTGGCTGAAGCTGTTTCCGGCAGTGGCCGCCGGCGGCGTGGCGATGCTGCGTTCGCTGGCCGCGCCGCTGCCGCGCCTGCGTTTCTGTCCGTTCGGTGGCGTCGACGCGAGCAATGCCGGCGCGTATCTGGCGGTGCCCAACGTATTTGCCGTCAGCGCCACCTGGCTAACGCCGGCCACCGCGCTAGCCAACAATGATTGGGATCGCATCACCGCGCTGGCGTGCGATGCGCGCCGCATCGCCGGCCGCGAGCCGACGCCGCGCCAGCCCCGTTCTACATGATCGAGGCCGGCAGCGTCATCCAGCCGATGTAGCCGGCCACCAGCGCCACCGCCAGCGCGATCAGCGCGCGTGAGACGGCGCTGTTGCGATAGTTGGCCCAGTCGAACTTGGCCGCCATGATCGAAGCCAGCACGAAGCCGGCCAGCAGCCCGCCGATGTGTGCCGCGTTGTCGACCACGCCCGACGTGAAGCCCAGAAACAGCGAGTAGCCGACGAAGATCAGCAGCGAGGTGCGCATCGAGGCCACCAGCGGCGCCGGCAGCCGGTCGTGCTTGGTGAACAGCGCCGCCAGCAGCATGCCCGCCACGCCGAAGATGGCGCCCGAGGCGCCGACCGACACTCCCTTCTGCGCCGCGAAATGCATGCTGGCGAGCGAGCCGAAGATGCCGGACAGCAGGTAGACCAGCAGGTATTGCAGATTGCCGTAGAAGCGTTCGGCGACCTCTCCCATGTTCCACAGCGCCCACATGTTGAAGGCCAGGTGGATCGCGCCGGCGTGCAGGAAGGTGGCGGTCAGCAGCCGCCACGGCTGCTGCTGGGTGAACGCCGCCAGATTGCCGCCCCAGGCCAGCAGCTCGATCGGCGCCGGTTGCAGTGGGCTCATGCCGCCGGCCACGTTGGCCAGCCACATCAGCACGTTCAAGGCGATCATCGTGCGCGTCACCCAGGCCACCGGGGTGGCGCGCAGCAGTCGTTCGATGAAGAACTGATCAGACACTGGCGTTTCCGTCATTGCTATCGGGCCACAGCTCGGGGTCGGCGGCACGCGGCGCGGCCAGCCCGAAATGGCGCCAGGCGGCGGCCGTGGCCACGCGTCCGCGCGGCGTGCGCTGCAGATAGCCTTGCTGGATCAGATAGGGTTCGAGCACGTCTTCGATCGTGTCGCGTTCCTCGCCGATCGCAGCGGCCAGATTGTCGAGCCCCACCGGGCCGCCGGAAAATTTTTCGATCACGGCCTGCAGCAGCTTGCGGTCCATTACGTCGAAACCGCTGGCGTCGACGTCGAGCATGCGCAGCGCGGCGTCGGCGACGCTGGCGTCGATGCGGCCGTCGGCTTTCACCTCGGCATAGTCGCGCACGCGGCGCAGCAGGCGATTGGCGATGCGCGGCGTGCCGCGCGAACGGCGTGCAATCTCGCGCGCGCCGTCGTCGCCGGTCGGCGCGCCCAGCAGTTGCGCCGAACGCGCAACGATGCGGGTGAGCTCGTCGACTTCATAGAATTCGAGCCGCGCCACGATGCCGAAGCGGTCGCGCAGCGGATTGGTCAGCATGCCCGCGCGGGTGGTGGCGCCCACCAGCGTGAACGGTTGCAGGTCGAGCTTGATCGAGCGCGCCGCCGGGCCTTCGCCGATCATGATGTCGATCTGGAAGTCTTCCAGCGCCGGGTACAGGATTTCTTCGACGACCGGCGACAGCCGGTGGATCTCGTCGATGAACAGCACGTCGTGCTTTTCGAGGTTGGTCAGGATCGCAGCCAGGTCGCCGGGCCGTTCCAGGACCGGGCCCGAGGTCTGCCGCAGGTTCACGCCCATCTCGGCGGCCACGATGTGCGCCAGCGTGGTCTTGCCCAGCCCGGGTGGGCCGAACAGCAGCAGGTGATCGAGCGCTTCACCGCGGCCGCGCGCGGCGGCGATGAAGATCTCCAATTGTTCGCGGATGCGCGCCTGGCCCACGTAGTCGGCCAGCCGGCGCGGCCGCAGCGCGCGCTCGACCACTTCTTCGGCCGGCGAGGCGGCGGTGGCGGCGATCAGGCGGTCGTGTTCGATCATCGCCGTGCCTTCAGTTCTTGGCCAGCAGCTTCAGCGCCTGCTTGATGCCATCGGATACCGCCAGCCCGGCCGGCAGCTGGCGGATCGTGGCGGCGGCTTCGCGTTCGGAATAACCCAGCGCCAGCAGCGCATGCAGCACGTCGGTGCCGATGTCGCCGGCGGCGGCGCGCTGCTCGCCCGCACCGGCCAGCTCCGGCGCCAGCTTGCCCTTGAGTTCGAGCAGCAGGCGTTCGGCCGTCTTCTTGCCGATGCCGGGTACCTTCTGCAGCCGGCCGCCTTCCTGCATCGCCACCGAATGCGCCAGGTCGGCCACCGACATGCCCGACAACACCGCCAGCGCGGTGCGCGGGCCGACGCCCGAGATGCGGATCAACTGGCGAAACGCCTCGCGTTCGTCGGCGGTGAGAAAGCCGTACAGCAGGTGCGCGTCTTCGCGCACGATCTGCTGCGTGAGCAGCGTGACCCGCTCGCCGGCCGGCGGCAGGTCATAGAACGTGCTCATCGGCACGTCGACTTCATAGCCGACACCGCCGACGTCGACCAGCACGGTCGGCGGGCGTTTGTCGAGCAGCGTTCCAGACAATCGACCGATCATCCGCGCATCTTACCGGAGGGGGCTGGCGGCGCTGTGCCGGATGACGGAGCGGCTGTCTACCAGCCCGGCAAACTACAGACCCTGCAAACGCCCGCGCCGCAAGGCTGAACGCCCGCCCGAGCGGCGCACCGGCAGGCCGGCCAGGGCCCCGGCGCCGTCGTGCACCGCCTGCTTCAGCGTTCCCGCATGCGCATGGCAGATTGCGCAGGCCAGCGCGTCGGCGGCATCGGTCGAGGGCACACCGGGCAGATTCAGCAGCCGCTGCACCATCGCCTGCACCTGCGACTTGGCCGCGCGCCCATAGCCCACCACCGCCTGCTTGACCTGCAAGGCCGTATATTCGTGCACCGCCAGCTCGTGCGCCACCAGCGTGGTGATCGCCGCGCCGCGTGCCTGCCCCAGCAGCAGCGTCGATTGCGGATTGACGTTGACGAAGATGATCTCGGCCACCGCCAGATCGGGCCGATACTCGCGCACCACTTCGCCGATGCCGTCGTGGATTGTCTTCAGCCGCGGCGGCAGCGCGCCGGTGGGAATGCGGATCACGCCGCTGGCCACGTAGCGCAGGCGTGCGCCGTCGACATCGATCACGCCGAAGCCGGTGACGCGCAGCCCGGGATCGATGCCGAGGATTCGCATCGGTCAGTGGCGGAAGTGCCGCACGCCGGTCACCACCATCGCGATGCCGCGCTCGTCGGCGGCGGCGATCACTTCATCGTCGCGCACCGAGCCGCCGGGCTGGATCACTGCGGTGGCGCCCGCTTCGGCCACTACGTCGAGCCCGTCGCGGAACGGGAAGAACGCATCCGAGGCCACCACCGAGCCGGCCAGCGTCAGCCCGGCATTGGCCGCCTTGATCGATGCGATGCGTGCCGAATCGATGCGGCTCATCTGGCCCGCGCCCACGCCCAGCGTGGCGCCGTCACCGCAGAACACGATGGCGTTCGACTTGACGTACTTGGCCACGCGCCAGGCGAACAGCAGGTCGCGCAATTGCGCCTCGGTGGGGTGCAGGCGGGTGACCACCTTCAACTCGGCCAGCGTCATCTCGCGGTTGTCGGCGCTCTGGATCAACAGCCCCGAACCGACGCGCTTGACGTCTTGCGCATTGCGGCCGCGTTGCCAATCGCTGCCCGTGGTGCGCACCTCGGCCAGCGCGATTTCGAGCACGCGCGCATTGGCCTTGGCCGACAGCACCTGCCGCGCTTCATCGGTGTATGACGGTGCGATCAGCACCTCGATGAACTGCTTGGACACGGCGCGCGCCGCGTCGCCGTCCACCTCGCGGTTGAACGCGATGATGCCGCCGAAGGCCGACGTGGGATCGGTGCGGAACGCGCGCGCATAGGCGTCGGCCGCGTTGCTGCCCAGCGCCACGCCGCAGGGATTGGCGTGCTTGACGATGACGCAGGCGGGCGTGTCGAAGCTTTTCACGCATTCCCAGGCGGCATCGGCGTCGGCGATGTTGTTGTAGGAAAGCTCTTTGCCCTGCAATTGCTTGGCGGTGACCAGCGAACCCGGTGCCGGATGCAGGTCGCGATAGAAGGCCGCGCGCTGATGCGGGTTCTCGCCGTAGCGCAGATCTTGCAGCTTGACGAAGCGGCCGTTGGCCTGTGCCGGGAACTCGCCGCGGCTGCCGTCGGGTTGCAGCGACGACAGGTAATCGGAGATGGCCCCATCGTAATTCGAGATCGCATTGAACGCGGCGACGGCCAGCGCAAAACGCGTGTCATCGGACAGGCCGCCGCGTTCGCGGATCTCGGCCAGCGCGCCTTCGTATTGCGAGGCGTTCGTCAGCACGCCCACGCCGCGCCAGTTCTTGGCTGCCGAGCGCACCATCGCTGGCCCGCCGATGTCGATGTTCTCGATCGCGTCTTCCAGCGTGCAGTCGGCGCGCGCCACCGTGGCCTCGAACGGATACAGGTTCACCACCAGCAGATCGATGGTGGCGATGCCGTGCTCGCTGAGCGCCTGCATGTGCGCCGGCACTTCGCGGCGCGCCAGCAGCCCGCCGTGGATCGTCGGATGCAGCGTCTTCACGCGGCCGTCGAGCATTTCGGGAAAGCCGGTGTGCGCCGACACTTCCGTCACCGCGATGCCCGCGTCGGCCAGCAGCTTGGCGGTGCCGCCGGTGGACAGGATGGCGACGCCCTGCGCAGCCAGCGCGCGCGCCAGTTCGGTGATGCCGGTCTTGTCGGAAACGCTGATCAGCGCGCGCCGGACGGTGTGAGTCATGATGGAACCTTGTTTCTCAGAGCATGCCGTGCTGCTGCAGTTTCTTGCGCAGCGTGTTTCGATTGATGCCCAGCATTTCGCTGGCGCGCAACTGGTTGCCGTGCGCCTCGCGCATCACCACTTCGAGCATCGGCCGTTCGACGGCCTGGATCACCATCTCGTAGATCGAACTCGGTTGCGTGCCTTCCAGGTCGCGGAAATACCGCTCCAGACTCCTGGTGACCGCATCGTCGATGGAAGAACTCTTGCTCATGCGGATTCGGCCTGTCGGTACGACTTGTCGTTGGCCGCATCGATGTCGATGACTGCCGGCGGCACCGGCAGTTCGAAGAATCGATCGACCGCGTCGAGTTGCGCCTCGGGTGTTTCGAGCGTATGGAAGCGCGCCAGAAACGGCTGCGCGCCGGCTCGATCGCAAAGATACCAGTTCACGTGTTTGCGTACGCTGCGCACGCCGCTGGCTTCGCCATGAAATTGATAATGATCGAGCAGATGCTCGCGCAGTACGCTGCGGATCTCGTCGGCGCAGGGCGCCGCCAGCAGCTCGCCGGTGGCAAGGTAGTGCGTGATCTCGCGGAAGATCCACGGCCGGCCTTGTGCGGCGCGGCCGATCATCACCGCGTCGGCGCCGGTGCGCATGAGCACTTCGCGTGCCTTCTGCGGCGTGTCGATGTCGCCGTTGGCCACGATCGGGATCGTGACGGCGGCTTTCACTGCCGCGATCGTTTCATATTCGGCATGCCCGCCGAAGGCGCAGGCGCGCGTGCGGCCGTGCACCGCGATCATCGCCGCGCCGGCGCGCTCGAAATCGCGCGCCAGGCGCACTGCGTTGCGCTGCGAGGGCGTCGGGCCGGTGCGTATCTTGACGGTGATCGGCACGCCGGCCACCGCCGACGCTACCGCCTCGACGATCGCGATCGCAGTGGGTTCGTCGGCCATCAGCGCCGAACCGGCGGCGACGTTGCACACCTTTTTCGCCGGGCAACCCATGTTGATGTCGATGATCTGCGCACCGCGATCGACGTTGAAACGGGCGGCTTCGGCCATCATCGCCGGATCGGCGCCGGCCAGTTGCACGGCCCTGGGCTCCATTTCGCCGTCATGATTGGTGCGCCGCGAGGTCTTGACGCTGGCCCACAGCCGTGGGTTCGATGCGGCCATTTCCGATACCGCGTAGCCGGCGCCGAGCCGTTTGCACAACTGGCGGAACGGCCGGTCGGTCACTCCAGCCATCGGGGCGACGAACACGCGGTTGCGCAGTTCGTACGGGCCGATTCGCAGCGGGGAAGAGTGCATCGGGCAGCCAGGGCGTGCGAAATGGATTGAAGAAAAAAATGCAGAAAATGAATCGCGCAGCGCGCTACGGCGCGCCATCGGCCCGTCGGGTTCGCGCGCGCATCGGCGCGGCAAGAACGGGCGGGGACCGGGATTTTATCGAAAACGCGGCTGCCTAAAAAGTGTGCAGCGCAAAACGGTGTGAGAAAGCTGTGCGGAGCGGCGTGAAACCGCTCAGCCGCGTCGTCCGAACATCAGGTTCATCGCCAGCCGGTTGCGCAGCGGCGGCAGCAGATCGAGCGCGCCCAGCGCCAGCGATTCGAGCGCACGCAGCGGCTCGGCGGTGAACAGCCGTGCCAGCGTGTCGGTGAGCGTTACCGTGGCGCCGCGGTCACCGCGTCGTGCGCGCTCGAATTCGGCGGCGGTTTCCAGCAGCGGCCGCTGCGCGGCGCGCGCGTCGCCCAGCCGCTGCGCCAGCACGAAGGCATCGCGCAGGCCCAGGTTCAGGCCCTGGCCGGCCACCGGGTGCAGCGCCTGCGCCGCGTTGCCCAGCGCGATGCGTTGCGGATCGTGGCCGGCCGCGCGCACGCGCCGCTGCAGCGGCGACAGATGTCGTGCGCTGTCGAGCCGCAGCTGGCCGAGCGCATCGCCGAAGGCCTGTTGCAGCTCGGCATTGAAGTGTTCCGGTTCGAGCCCGGCGCGCCGTTCGGCTTGTGCAGGCCGTGCGCACCAGACCAGCGCATAGCGCGCCGGCTCGGGCAGCGGCAGCATCGCCAGCGGCCCTTCGGCGGTGAAGCGCTCGTAGGCCACGCCGTGGCCGGCGCCATCGATGGCGATTTCGGCCAGCAGTGCGGTCTGGTCGAAGTCGTGGGTGCGGGCGTCGGGGCCGGTGTCGCCGTCGGCGACCAGGGTCAGCGGCGTGGCGGCCGTTTCGTGCTCGGCGACCGTGGGTGCGGCCAGGCCGGCGGCCTTCAGCGCCGTCACCAGCGCACGATGCAGATCGCCGTAGCGCAGCACGTAGCCCAGCGCCGACTGGCGCAGGTCGCGCGCCTGCATGCGCGTGCGGCCGCTGTGCCCGCTCATCGATACTTCGACGGTTTCGATGACCGCGGCCGGCGGCAGCGCGGCGATGCGCGACAGCAGTTGCCAACTGCCCAGCGACATGGCCAGCGAGCGGGCGGCCAGCCAATCGGGCAGTTCGGCGATGGGTTCGTCGATCGCCACCTGGCCGGCGGCAAAACCCTGCCGCGCCAGAAACAGCCGCAGCGCAAGCGCGACCGGGCCGTGTCCTTCGATGCGAAGCAGCGGCATGCTCATTCGCGCATCAGCGCCTCGATGTCATCGGCGCGCTTGGGCACGCCGCCGGTGAGAATCTCGCAGCCCTGCGCCGTCACCACGGCGTCGTCTTCGATGCGGATGCCGATGTCGTGGAACGCCGCCGGCACGTCGTCGGCCGCGCGCACGTAGATGCCGGGCTCGATCGTGGTGACCATGCCGGGTCGCAGTATGCGCCAGGGCTTGCCGGCCTCGGTGGCGGCTTCGCCGGGTTCGCGGTAATCGCCGCAGTCGTGCACGTCCATGCCCAGCCAGTGGCCGGTGCGGTGCATGTAGAAGCGCCGATAGGCACCCGATTCGATCACCGCGTCGAGCGTGCCGCTGACCAGCTTGCAATCGATCATGCCCTGCGCCAGCACGCGCACTGCCGCGTCGTGCGGATCGGTGAAGCGCGCGCCGGGCCGCGTGGCCTCGATCGCGGCTTGCTGCGAGGCCAGCACGATGTCGTACAGCGTGCGCTGCGCTGCCGAAAAACGCCCATTGACCGGAAACGTGCGGGTGATGTCCGACGCATAGCCGTCGAGTTCACAGGCAGCATCGATCAGCAGCAACTGGCCGTCTTCGAGCCGGGCATCGTTGCCGCGATAGTGCAGCACGCAGGCATTGCGCCCGCCGGCGACGATCGAGCCGTAGGCGGGAAACTGCGAGCCGCTGCGGCGAAACTCGTGCAGCAGCTCGGCTTCGATCTCATACTCATAGCGACCCGGGCAGGTGGCGCGCATCGCGCGCACGTGCGCAGCGGCCGAGATCTGGCCGGCGCGGCGCATCAGCGACAGCTCATGCTCGTCCTTGATCAGCCGCATCTCGTCGAGCACTGCGTGCAGATCGAATGCCTGCGCCGGTGCGGCGACGCCGGCGCGCGCTTGCGCGCGCACGGCCGCCAGCCAGCGATGGATGCGCGCATCGAGCCGGTCGTCGCTGCCCAGCGCGTACCACAGCGCCGGGCGATCGGCCAGCAGCTTGGGCAGTTCTTCATCGATAGCCTCGATCGACAGCGCGCGATCGAAGCCGAAGCGTTCGCCGGCCAGTTGCGGGCCGAAACGGTAGCCGTCCCAGATCTCGCGTTCTTCGTGCTTTTCGCGGCAGAACAGGATCGATTCGCTGCGCTCGCCGTCGGCGATCACGACCAGCGCCGCTTCGGGCTCGGGAAAGCCGGTCAGATAGTAGAAATAGCTGTCCCAGCGGTACGGGAAGTCGCTGTCGCGGTTGCGCGCCACTTCGGGCGCGGTGAAGGCGATGGCGATGCCGCCGCCGTGCGCGCGCATCGCATCGGCCAGTTGCTGTCGTCGGCTTTGGTACGGTTGCATGAGTGTCCTCGCGAAGGGGCCGGCGGCGCCGGCTGGCCTTGCATTACGGTGTGCTGTTCCGGCTCAATTGTGCATCGAGTTCGGCCAGCCGTTGCGGCGTGCCCACGTCGGTCCAGTGTCCGCCATGGTATTCGCCGCCCAGGCGCCCGGCCGCGGCGGCCTGCCGCAGCAGCGGCGCCAGCGCGGCGCGGGTGCCGGGTTCGATACCGGCGAACAGCTCGGCACGGTAAAGGCCGATGCCCGAGAACGTGAGGCGCGGGGCGCCGCTGTCGGCTTCGCCGGCGATCGAGCCGTCGCGCAGCATGAAGTCGCCGTCGGGGTGGTGCTCGGGGTTGTCGACCAGCACGCACCAGCCCAGCAGGCCGGCGGTGCGCATCTGCTGCGCGATGCTCCAGGCGCGTGCCAGGTCAAAATCGCAGTGCACGTCGCCGTTGACCACCAAGAAGGGTCCGTCACCCAGCCACGGCAGCGCCTGCGCGAGGCCGCCGGCCGTTTCCAGCGCCTGTGCCTCGGGCGAGTAACGCAGCCGTAGCCCCCA
>JAFKGG010000456.1 GCA_017307915.1 Burkholderiales bacterium
CGTAGAGCTCGATCGTTTCATCGGAAATGATTCCCGACCACGGCAAGGATTGTTTCATTGACTCATCATCTCGGTAACGGAGGCCTGCTTCTGCTGCCGACGCGCTGCCTGCATCAGTTCGTAGAGCGTGCTGGGCGAGATCGGCAGCTGCGTCACCTCGACGTTCAGCGAACGCAGGGCCGAAGAGACCGCGTTGGACAAGGCCGCGCCGGTACCAGAGATCGCGCCTTCGCCGCCGCCCTTCAGACCCAGCGGGTTCGACGTCGACCGGTACTCCTCCAGCGTGATCGCATCGATGTTCGGAAAATCGGTCGCCGTTCCGATCAAATAGTCGGCCCAGCTCGCATTCAGAAGCTGGCAGCGTTCGTCGTAGATGAAGTGATCGAGCAGGGTTCCGCTGATCCCCTGGAACGACGCGCCGATGGCCTGCCCATGCACGACCATCGGATTCAGGCTCCGGCCGATGTCCTCGACCGTCATGAATCGGACCACGTCGATCTGTGCCGTCAGCGGATCTACGGTGACATGGGCCACTTGTGCGCCGTATGTATAGGTCAGCGCGCTGTTGCGGAACGTCTCCTCGACGGTCAGCTCGCCGCCGATCGCCTGCAAGGCCTGCTCGAGCGTCGCTACCGGCTGCCTCGTGCCCGCTTCGACGATCGCCGCACGCTCATAGGCGAGCGTGGCGGGCGACTTGCCACTCGCCGCAGCGTACTTCTCGAGCAAACGCTGGGTCAGCACCCGCGCGCACTGATCCACTGCGTTGCCGCCCATGACCGCGCATCGGCTATGGCTGAAGCCGACGCCCTGGCTCAGCAGGTCGGTACTGCCGTGGCGGACAAGGATCGATTCGACCGCCACGCCGAGCCGCTCGGCGGCCACCTGCGCCATGACCGTCTCGATTCCCTGCCCATTGCTGGACGAGCCGACGTGGACCGCGACGGGCTCGCCCGTGCGCAGGGTGATCGAAGCCGTCTCCGACGGGCCGACTCCGGTCGAATCGACGTAGCATGCGACCCCGACACCATGCAGCTTGCCGTCGATCTCGCGCCCGGCCAGCTTGGCCAGCTTGGCGTAATCGGTCTCGCGCAGCACACGATCCAGGGTCATGTGATAGTCGCCGGTATCGTACGAGCTGGGGCCCATCGACGGAACCAGCAGTCCGCCGTCGTAAGGCAGCTCCTGCGCAGTCAGCAGGTTGCGCCGCCTGAGCTCGATCGGATCGATGTCGTGCTCATGAGCGACGATATCGAGCAAGCGCTCGATATAGAACACCGCCTCATAGCGGCCGGGGCCACGGAACGTGCCGATCGGCGTCTTGTTGGTCAACAGGACTTTCAGATCGGCGCTGTAGTTCGGAATCCGATAAGGGCCGGGGATGAACTGCAGCGTCTTCGACGGAACGACGGCGCCGCCACCGCAGGCGGCATAGGCGCCCAGGTCGGTGAGGACCACCGCCTTCAACGCCACGATACGGAAATCGGCATCCAGCGCGATCTCCAGCTCGCACTCGCCTTCACGCGAATGATGCGTGGCCATCATGTGTTCGCGCCGGTCTTCGATGAACTTGACCGGCCGGCCCGTCCGCAAGGCCGCCACAGCGACGAGGAAATCCTCCGGGTACAGATGGCCCCGAACCCCGAAGCTACCGCCAACGTCGACCTCGATGTAATCGATCGACGCGGTGCTGAAACCCAGCATCATGGCCAGGCACTCGCGCGTCCGGAACGGATACTTGGCGGCGCCATGAATGGTGAGCTTCTCGCATTCGGGATCCCATCGAGCCACCAATCCACGCGTCTCCAGCGGCATGCCTGTGTGCCGATGCACTTTGAACCGGCTGCGCCTGCGATATTCGGCCGACCTCATCGCAGCGTCGGCATTGCCTCGCGAAACTGAATAACCCGCCGCGACGTTCGCGTCGCTCGCCGACGGATGAAGCAGGGTTTTCGCCGCGAGCGCATCGTGGACGTCGCGAACGCAGGGCAGTTCGTCGTACTCGACGATCGCATGCTCGGCGGCATCCTCGGCCAGATACCGTGACTCGGCGATGATCGCCGCTATCGGCTCGCCGACATAGCGGACCGTACCGTTCGCCAGCGGCCATTGCAGGAACCGCTCGTAGCCCGGCAGGCGGGCCGACTGCGGGATGGGAATCTCGCAGCGGCAGCGATCAGCGACATCGGCGAACGAAAATGCGTCCACGACGCCCGGCATCGCCCGCACCGCGTCGAGATCGATCCGGGAGATCGTTGCGTGCGCGACCGGGCTGCGCACGACGTACAGATGCAGCATGCCGTCGAACGCGATGTCATCGACGTACTGCCCTTTGCCCCTCAGGAAGCGTAAGTCCTCGGTTCTGGCGACAGGCTTTCCCACGAAACCCGCCGAAACCGCCGGTTCAAGCGCCATGGTCGTCTCCCGCCTGTTTCACGTAATCGAGGATGGCCTCGATGATCGGCACGTAGCCGGTGCAGCGACAGATGTGCCCGGACACGACGTCGCGAATCTCTTCCGCATCGGGATTCGGGTTCTCCGCCAGCAGCGCCATGGCCGACATCAGGATGCCGGGCGTACAGAATCCGCACTGCAGCGCATGGTGCTTGCGAAAACTCTGCTGCAATCCGCTCAGCCGGCCGTCAGCGGCCGCCAGGGATTCGACGGTGCGCACGCAACGGCCGTCCAGCCGCGCCGCGAACTCCAGGCATGTCCGGACCGCGACGCCGTCGACCACCGCGGTACACGCTCCACAGATGCCATGTTCGCAGCCCACGTGCGTGCCGGTCAGACCCAGGTCGCCCCGGATGAAATCGACTGCGAGCATTCTCGGCGAGACGTCCGCCGACACCTTGCGGTCGTTGACCTCGAGCTGGATCGCCACCTTATCGTGCATCGCCACCTCCATCGCCGAGACGCTCGCGCAGCGCCTGAAAGCTGCGCTCCAGCAAAGCGCGAGCAAGCCCGTTGCGATACTCGGCGCTGGCGTGCAGATCGCCGCGCGGCGAGATCTCGTGCAAGGCCAAGGCCGCCGCCCGTTCGCAATCCTCGTGGCGCAAGCCATTGCCGGCCAGCTGTACCAGGTCGATGCCCAGCACCTTGGGAACGTCTTCGATGCCGAACAGCACGACGCGCGACGGCAAGGCGCCATCCGAGCAAGCGGGCTGCGCCATCACCGCGACGATTCCTGCGATGGCGAAATCGCCTCGCCGTCGGGAGATCTCGTCGAACCACCACGGCGCACGCGGCTGCCAGGCGGGAAATCTGACCGAAGCGATGATTTCACCTTCTTCCAGATCGGTCCAGAACGTGCCCTTGAAGAAGTCGACGGCAGCGACCTGGCGTACGCCCGCTGGGCCGACAACCTCGATCACTGCGCTCGACGCAATGCACAGCGCCGGCCATTCGGCGGCCGGATCCGCGTGTGCCAGGCTGCCCCCCAGCGTGCCGCGATTCCGGATCGCGCGGTGCGCCACCGAGCGCATCGCGCGCGGCAGCAGCGGCAAGGCCTCCACCAGCAAGGCGGATCGCTCGACCTCGGCGTGCGTCGTCGTCGCACCGATCGACACCCAACCGTTCTCGGAACGCCGTATGCCGCGCAGGCCCGGAATGCCCGTGATGTCGATCAGCGTGGCGGGGCGCGCCAGGCGGAAGTTCATCATCGGGATCAGGCTCTGCCCCCCGGCGATGACTCGCGCCTCCCCTTCTCCTCGCTGAAGCTCGGCGACTACCCCCTCAATCGAGGTGGGTCTGACTAGATCGAATTCTGCAGGTTTCATGCTTCGAAGAAATTGCCCGGCGGCACCGTCTGCACGGGCCGCCCGCCAGAGAGTGCCCGGCTGGCGCCCTACTGGGAAACGGTGATCTTGGTACTCTCGATGATCTCCTTGTACGCTGCGGCCGTCTTCGTCAGGAAGCCGCCGAAGTCATAGCCGCTTTCCGCCGGCTCCAGGCCGCTTTCGAGCAGGGCCTTGCGAATCGAGGGCTTGGCCAGCACGGCCGCGAACGCTTTCTTCAGAACGTCGAGCCTGGCCGGATCCACGCCCGACGGCGCCATGATCCCGTACCAGGAATCGAAGTGGAAGTTGTTCAGGTGAAAGGTCTCCTGCACGGTCGGATACTCGGGCGCGGCCACTGCCCGCTTGCTGGTCCCGACCGCGATCGCCCGCAATCTGCCGGTGGTCACGTGGGGAAGCATCAGCGGCACGGTGCCGAACATCATGTCGATGTTGCCGGCGAGCAGATCGTTCAGCGCTGCAGCCTCTCCGCGATACGGCACGTGCGTGGCATCGAAGGGCTTGACCTTGCGCAGCGCCTCGGCCGCCAGGTGCGGTGTGGTCGCCGCGCCATAGGAACCGTAACTCAGCTGCTTGCCGCTGTTGCCATAGCGGATCAGCTCGTCCAGCGTCTTGACCGGCAAGCTGGGGCGAATGACGAGCAGTGACGGCGTGCTTCCGATCAGCGCCACGGGGGTCAGGTCGGACTGGCGATAAGGCATGTCCTTGCGAACCAGGGGATTGACCAGGAAGCTATTCGCCACCCCCACCACCGTATAGCCGTCGGGCGCCGACCGCGCGCCGGCGGAAATGCCCATGATCCCGCCCGCGCCATCGCGATTCTCGATGATCACAGTCTGCTTTAGCTGGTCGGACAGGTCCTGGGACATCAGCCTCGCGATGCGGTCGAATCCACCGCCTGCCGCGAACGGGACGATCACCCGCACCGGCCTGCTCGGGAACGCGCCCTCGTCGGCACCGGCCGCGCGGGATTGACCAAATGCCGAGCCCGTTCCGAGCAGCAGCGTTACGGCGAGGAAATGTGCGGGTATCAAACGACGAAGGTTCATCCTTGCTCCACAAATAAGACGACAAGACAGGATGTCGAAGATCGGTGCCGGGACGTTCTTGTCCCGTCCGAATACCGGTCACCTGGCTCCTTGATGACCACTCGGTCGAGGCATGCGTCGCGAAGCGTACAAGTCCGATCCGGCCTTTTGATCTTGTGGAAAATACTTAATCTGCAGCCCTCCCGAAGGATGGAACCGTTCTGCAAAACAGAACATATTTCTTTTTATTTTTCAATGGCTTATAGAAGTTGTTCACATTGTCAGCATATCTCTGATGCGTACATCGGACATCACCGCAAAAATCGATCGACCCGCCGGGAGGGTGCAGTTCGCCGCGCTGATTCCGTGTGCAAGAATCCGGCGAATTGAGATCCAGCACTTCTGAGTTCTGGTCCAGAAATCGAGGCGATTCCGACATGTCAGACACTATGTTTTTGATCGCGGGCGGCGGTCTCGGCGGATTGAGCGCGGCGCTCGCGCTTCTCAAGCGCGGCTTCAAAGTGCGGGTGCTGGAGCAGGCACCCCAGATCAAAGAGGTTGGCGCCGGGATCCAATTGGGCCCCAACGGCACCCGCGTCCTGTTCCACCTCGGCTTGCGCGACGCGCTTTTCGCCTGCTGCTACGAAGTTCGCCGCAAGGAGATCCGGGTCTGGGATTCCGGAGACCGGTACCAGTTCGTCAGCACCGGCGCATCGGCGGTGAACAAGTACGGTGCGCCATACGTGACCGTGCATCGCGCCGATCTGCTGAATCTCCTGCTCGACGCAATTCGCCGGATCGACCCCGATGCCGTGCAGGTCGGCGCCAAGGTCGAACGCATCCGTCAAGCGGACGCGGAAGTTCACGTCACGCTGGCCGATGGCAGCACCCTGAAAGGGTCGGCCTTCGTCGGCGCCGACGGATTGCATTCGATCACCCGCCGGCAGCTGTTCGGAGACACACCCGCCGAATTCACGGGCGGTGTCGCCTGGCGAGGACTGGTGCCGGCCGGGAAGGTTTCGTCCGAGTTTTCACGGACCGTCGGTACCACATGGATCGGCCTGGACGGCCACGTCGTGACCTATCCGGTACGCCGTGGCGAACTGATCAACGTCGTCGGCCACATCGAACGGGACGACTGGCGCATCGAATCCTGGACCGAGCCGGGCGAGAAGTCGGAGTTCCTGCAGGATTTCGCCGGCTGGCACCCCGACGTGATCGAGTTGATCTCCAATATCGATCAACCGTTCAAGTGGGCACTATTCCTGCGCAAGCCCCTGCTCGTCTGGACCGCCGGCCGCTGCACGCTGCTCGGCGACGCATGCCATCCGACCCTGCCCTATCTGGCGCAAGGGGCGAACATGGCCATCGAGGACGGCCTCGTGCTCGCACGCTGCATCGAAGCCTACGAGGACGTGGAGACGGCGCTGAAACGGTACGAGCAGGTGCGCGCCGAACGCGGCGCGGCGATCGTGCACGGCTCGGCGGCCAATCTGGCGCGTTTCCACAATCCGCGCCTTGCCAATCCGGAAACCGCGCGGGACTACGTCATGGAGGAGTGGAATCCCCAGACGATCGCCGACCGATATGACTGGATCTATTCATACGACGCCGTCAACACGGCGGTCTGAGCAACCGGGTCCGTCGCGCGTCAGATCGAACACTTGCTGCATCAATCGAGTCATCCGAGGCCAATTCCATGAGCGCAAACGTCTCCGCAGAGATGCTCCACCTGTTCCAGGAGGAACTCCGGCTGTGCAAGGTATCGCCGGGCGAAACGGTCGCCGTGCTCACCGCCGGCACGGTGCGCGCAGACTACGCACAAGCCTTTCTGCTCGCCGCGCGGCATCTGGGCGCCAACTCGTTCCAGGTGAACATTCCCAATGATCTGGGCATGCTCTCCGCAGCCAGCATCGGCAAGACGCCGCTGGCCAACTGCCGGCCGGCGATCAATGCGCTGAAGGAGGCGGACATGGTCATCGACCTGCTCGGCCTGCTCTTCTCGCAAGAGCAGTTGGAGATCACCAACTCGGGAACGCGAATGCTGTACGTGGCGGAGCCGTTCCACGTGCTCAAGCAGATGTTCCCCACCGAGTCGCTGCGCAAACGGGTCGAGAATGCCGCTGAGCGATTCAAGACCGCGCGCCTGCTGCACGTGACGTCGAAGGCCGGGACCGACATCCGCTACCAGTTGGGACAGTATCCGGTGATGACCGAGTACGGTTACACGGACACGCCAGGCCGCTGGGACCATTTCCCTTCCGGGTTCCTCTTCACGCACGGCAATGACGACGGCGTCGACGGCACCGTCGTGCTCATGCCCGGAGATGCCATTGCCGCGTTCCGCCGCTACCTGACCAGCCGCGTCGTGCTGACGGTCGAGAAGGGTCATGTCACGAAGATCGAAGGCGACGGCATGGACGCCGATCTCATCTCCGACTATCTCAGCAGTTTCGACGATCCGCGCGCCTATGCGGTCTCGCACATCGGCTGGGGCCTGAACGAGCGTGCGAAATGGTTCCACATGGTCGAAACGCGTGAACTCAATCGCGAACGGGCGATGAACAGCCTGTCGTTCTATGGAAACGTCCTGTTCTCGACGGGGCCGAACACCGAGCTGGGCGGCACGAACGATACCGCGTGCCACCTGGATCTGCCGCTCAGGAATTGCTCGCTCACGCTGGATGGCGAGCTGATCGTCGAACGGGGAACGATCGTTCCCGCCGACATGCGCAAGTGACCGGCTCTTCGAACCGCCGGCTCAAAGGACGAACATGAATTTCTCCGGTGTCAAGGAAATCGAAGCGCCCGTTTCGGTGGCGTGGCAGTCGCTGAATAACCCGGCCCTGCTGAAGGACTGCATCAACGGATGCACCAGGTTCGAAGAAAAGGCCCCCACCGAGTACGACGTCGAGATGAACGCGGGAATCGGACCGATCAAGGCCAAGTTCCGCGGCGAAGTGAAGTTCCGCGACATCCAGCCGCCGACCTCGTACCAGATCCATGCCTCCGCACAGGGTCTGGCGGGAATCGGATCAGGATCCGGCGAGATCTCCGTTTCGCTGGAGGCGATCGACGATCAGCGCTGTCGCCTGGTCTATCAGGCCCAATCGCAGGTCGGCGGCAAGATCGCCCAGCTCGGATCGCGGCTGGTTGAAGGCGTGGCGAACCGGATGATCGATGATTTCTTCAAGAAGTTCTCGGCGCTCCATGCCGCCGACAAGAACGCCTGAATCACCGCCCACCGCCACTGCCGAACCATCGATGCAAGCTCATTCCACCTTCGTCTACGGCGACCACGTTCGGATCAACGGCATCCGGCAGCACTACCTGCGCTACGGCGGAAAAGGCAGGCCGCTGGTTCTCATCCCCGGCATCACGACGCCCGCCATCCTGTGGGGATTCGTTGCCGAGATTCTCGGTACGCAGCTCGACGTGCACGTCCTGGACGTGCGCGGACGCGGCCTGTCGGAGAGCGGCGACCACCTCGGCTACGGCTTGAACGATTGCGCGACCGACCTGGTCGAGTTCTGCAAGGCTCTGGACCTGGCCGATGCAGTCTGGCTCGGGCATTCGATGGGCGCCCGCATTGCCGCGCGCGCTGCGGCACTCGACGCCACGCATGCGGGGCTGCTGATCCTCGCGGATCCTCCGGTGAGCGGCCCCGGCCGGCGCGCATATCCGGTCCCGCTCAACCGGTATCTCGATACGCTCCATCCGGCGGCACTCGGCCTGGGCTACGAGGCCATGAAGGACACCCCCTGGGCGCCCTCGCTGGTGCGCCTGCGGGCCGAATGGATGCATACCTGCTACGAACCTGCGATCGTCGCCGCGTGGCGCAGCTTCCATGAAGACGACATCCATCAGGATCTGCGTAGTTCGAAGCGCCCCATCCGGGTGATGGCGGCGGAAAGGGGCGGCGTCATCCAGGCCCCGGACATCGAAGAGCTGCTTTCCTTCGGGACGCATATCCAGGTCGAGAAGGTCGCGGACTGCGGCCATATGATGCCCTTCGAGAATCTTCCCAATTTCCTGGGCGTGCTGGGCCGATTCCTCGGGCTCGATTTTCCGGCCGGATAGCGAAAGTAAGTGCCGGGCCGGGCCCTCGGCCGGCCCTCCTCCTCGGACCGCCCTCTCCGGCGCGCAGGCAATGCCTAGCTCGCGGGCTCGCTGCGTCGGCTGGCATCGCCGGCAGCGGCTAACATGGCGGGAGTACGACGTTCCCAGGAACTGCTCGCCCTCCTCCCCGCCAGCATCGCCTGACGGGTCGACATCGATACGCCATGTCAAAGACCCTCGAACATCTGCAAGCGCAGTACGGCCCGCAATACCGCTGGCGCGTGCTGTTCACGGTGCTGCTCGGCATGATCGCCGCCGTCATCTCATCGACGATCGTCAACGTCGGTGTGCCCGACATGAGCCGCTCGTTCGAACTGGGCCAGGAGCGTGCGCAATGGGTGGCCACTGGCTTCATGGCACCGATGACGCTGGCGCTCTCGCTGACGCCCACGCTGCTGCAGCGCTTCGGTCTGCGTCGAACCTATGCCGGCTCGCTATTGGTGCTGCTCTGCGGCGGCATTCTGGGCGGCGTCAGCCCGACCTATGAGCTGATGATCATGGGTCGCGTCCTCGAAGGCACGGCCGCCGGCGTTCTGCAGCCGATTCCCAGCATCGTCATCCTGCGCGCCTTCCAGCCGCACGAACAAGGCCGCGCGATGGGCCTGTTCGGCTTCGGGCTGGTGCTGGCTCCTGCCATCGGCCCCAGCGTCGGCGGCCTGCTGGTCGAGATCTTCGGCTGGCGCTCGATGTTCTTCTTCGTCGTGCCGTTCTGCATCGCCGCGCTGATCGCCACCAATCGCTACCTGCCCTGGCATTCGAGCTTCATCGAACCGCCCAAGCCGTTCGACTGGATCGGGATGGTGCTGCTGGCCATCTCCACGGTGCTGTTGCTGAACGGCCTCGTGGATCTGCAGCACCCCGAGGGCGTCGGCCGCGCCGCGCTCATGCTCGGCACTGGCATCGTCGGTCTGGCCGTGTTCCTCATCTATCAGTCGCGGCGGGAGCATCCGCTGCTGCGCGTCGGCTTGTTCCGCCACCGGCAGTTCGCGGCGGGCGTGCTGGTCAGCTTCGTCTACGGCATGGGATTGTTCGGCTCCACCTATCTGCTGCCGATCTTTCTGCAGATGGCGCTCGGCTATTCGCCTTCGGCCGCCGGCCTGGTGCTGCTGCCCGCCGGGCTCGCGCTGGCCGCCACCATGCCGATCGCTGGCCGTCTCGCCGACCGCACGCCCCCGGCCTACACCGTCATCGTCGGGCTGTCGGCCTTCAGCCTGTCGCTGGCCATGCTGGGCAGCGTCGGCATCGCCACCGCCTATGCCGTGCTGCTGGCGTGGACCATCGTGGGCCGGATCGGCCTGGGCCTGACCATGCCGGGGCTGCAGATCGGCACCACCCGCGGCCTGCCGATCACCGAGATCTCGCATGGCACGAGCCTGAACCTGTTCTGCCGCCAACTCGGCGGCGCGCTCGGCATCAGCCTGGTGGGCATCGTGCTCGAATCGCGAATCCGGGCGCTGGGCCTGGCCAGTACGGCGACCGGCACCGCCACGCTGCCCGCGTTCCGGATCACGTTCTGGGTGCTCGCGGCGATCTGCGCCGTCTCGGTAGTGGCCGCGCTGCGCATGCGGCTGCCGCCGGAGCGTCCCGGTCAATGATCACATCGGCCCTCGCACCGTCCGCACCGGCAGGCGCTCGCCGAAGGTTTGATGGCGACCTTCGCCGAGGCCGGCGCCGTGACGGCGGCCGGTATCTGCGGGCCTTGCTATGGCACGTTCGCGCCGCTCGGCGACGGTGACGTCTCGATCGGTACGCCGACGCGCAACGATCCCGGCCGCATGGGCAGCGAACAAGCGACCATTTATATTGCCAACGCAGCCGTCGTTGCCGCATCGGCGGTGCATGGGCGCATCACCGATCCGCGCGGGCTCTGAAGGAGAAACGCTGATGACTACTGCCACCGGCGCTCACGCCCAGGCCAATCCGTTGATCCAGAGAGGGCGCGCATGGGTGTTCGGCGACGACGTACCGAACGACGCCGGCGTGATGACGATCGAGGCGACGCGCCGCAGCATCTACGATCCGGCCGAGCTTGCCAAGCATTGCATGCGCGCCATCGACCCGGATTTTCCTGAGCGCGCACGGCCCGGCGACTTCATCGTCGCGGGCCGCAACTTCGGGCGCGGCCAACTGCACGTGCAAGGCCCGCTCAGCATCGGGGCGCTCGGGCTCGGCCTGGTGACCGAGTCGATGTCGCGCTCGTTCTTCCGGCTGTGCGTATCGGTCGGCGTCAAGATGCTGCCGTTCTGCGCTTCAGTGCGCGAGGGCATCGGATCGGGTGATGAGATCGAAGTCGATTTCAGCGCCGGGCGGGTGCGCAACCTGTCGACCGGGCGCGAGTTTGCGTTCGAGCCCTTGCCGGATTTCATCCTGGAGATCTTGCTGGCGGGTGGGGAACGCCCATGGCTTGCCAAACAGGCTCAGCCATGATCGCGCCGCTCGATGACGAAGCGCGCGGCGGCATGGGCGCTGCCGCCACGTCCGGCGCCGACGTCGAGCGGCCGGATGCCGGCCAGCGCTGGCGGCAACGCCCCGAGGGTTCGACCTGGGGCGACTATGGCCCGGATGACCAGCTCGGCAGGCTCAATCTCGTCGACCGTACAAAGGTGCTTCAAGGCATCGCCGAGGTTCGCGACGGGCGCACTTTCTGCCTCAGCCTGCCACTCGATCTGCCGGGCGGCAATCAGCTCAATCCGCGCCGCTTTCCGCCGGTGCTGCGACCGAATCTGCGCAACGGCCGGCCCAACATGAACTACCGGCTGGTCAGCGACGATCCGCGGCACAGCGACGTCATCAGCGATGATCTCGCGATTCTGCATCTGCAGTATTCGACGCAGTGGGACAGTCTGGCGCACGTCGGCCAGTTGTTCGACGTCGATGGCGAGGGGCGGCGTCAGGCCGTCTATTACAACGGCTTTGCGGCGGGCCGGCACATTCTGGGGCCCGAGGATCCGGCCGACGCGGGCGTGCCGGGGACGCGCAGCGATTTGCGCTCGACCTCGGCTGCTCGCCGCCTGGGCATCGAGAATCTGGCGGTTCACGGCATGCAGGGGCGCGGCGTGATGATCGATCTTGCTGCCCACCTGGGCACCGGCCGCGTGCTGGTCGATCACGCGCGGCTGATGCAGATCCTCGAGGCCGACCGGGTGGTCGTCGAGCCCGGCGACATGGTGTGCCTGCACACCGGCTTTGCGCGCGCTCTGCTGGAGATGGGCGGCAAGCCCGACGTGGAACGGCTGGAAGCGACCGGCGCCGTCCTCGACGGGCGCGATCCCGAGCTGTTGCGCTGGATCTCGGAAAGCGGCTTGAGCTGCCTGATCGCGGACAACTATGCGGTCGAGGCGCACCCGGCCACCGAGGCTGCGTCGGCATGCTGCGCGTCGCTGCCGCTGCATGAACACTGCCTGTTCAAGCTTGGCGTCAATCTCGGCGAGCTGTGGTATCTGAGCGAGCTTGCGGATTGGTTGCGCAGGCATCAGCGCTCGCGCTTCCTGCTGACCGCGCCGCCGCTACGTCTGCCCGGGGCTGTCGGTTCGCCGGTTACGCCGATCGCTACGGTCTGACGACGGGCATGAACTGACGAGCGGGCCGGCCCTGATGAATGGATGCGCCCCGAGGCCGGCCGCTGTCTGAGGCTGGTCTGCGCCTCGGGGCGGCTCACGCAGCTTGTTGATCGGCTGCGTTTCGGTCCCGAAGCTGAAGCACCAGCACTGCGGCCAGGGGCGCTGCGGCGACCAGGCGCGGCGCCGCTTCGCCCGCGGCAGCGTAAATGCACGATAGCGCTTCCAGGCGCTTGTTCTGTTCATCTTCGAATGCGCCTGCCACGACCAGCAGGAAGCGATCGAGATCGCCCAGTGACGGCATCGGCGCGACCTGTCCGGCTTGCGCCTGCACGCATACCGCAGCCACGCCATCCGGCTGCAAGGAGATGAGATCGTGGCTGCCCGGCCCCAGCAGTTCGGGGGTGCAGTCGGCCGTGAGCTGCCGCTTGCTCAAACCGGTCTGCATCTTGCTGCGATGCTCCGGCAAGGTCCACATGCCCGGATCGGTGATCGGGCGCAAAGTCATGTAGTCGAGTCCCTCGGCGCCCGCCGTGATCGGCCCATAGCCGGCCTCGCGCGACGCATAGTGGATCAGGATCGGCCGCATCTCGTGGCGCCCCATCGTTCCCGAGCCGCGCGTGACGACTTGCCATTCGTCTTGCAGGTGAAAGTGCAGCGGCACGACGGTATTCGGATCCTGACGGATCCGGAAGGCCTGTGGCCCCGGCTGGGGGGTGCCCGGCGGCGACTGGAACAGCCGATCGACGAATCCGGTGAAGGCAGGGGTGTCGAACCGTTCAGTGCGGCCGGCGGCGAGCGTGTCGGCCATCGTGCTGGTGATCGTCATCGATCTGTACTTTCCGAAGAGGCGGACGGGCCTGGTGCCCGTTCAGGCGATGATGGGATCGTGCCCCAGGGGGCAGGGCGGTTCAATCCGCGGTGTCCATTGATTGGACAGGGCTGCCCACCTGCCGCAAAAGACGTCAAAGCGAGGAGCTTTTCGCATTGTCATTAAACCCACGGCGGTAAAATGACGGGATTCTCAGGAGATTAAGCACCATGCCGCTCGTATCGATGCGACAACTGCTGGATCACGCAGCCGAAAACGGCTACGGCATCCCGGCTTTCAACGTCAACAATCTGGAACAGGTCCAGGCGATCATGTCGGCCGCGGCTGAGCTCGATGCGCCGGTCATCATGCAGGCCTCGGCCGGCGCACGCAAATACGCCGGCGAGCATTTCCTGAAGCATCTGATCCAGGCTGCGGTCGAGGCCTATCCGAACGTGCCGATCGTCATGCACCAGGATCACGGCCAGTCGCCGGCGATCTGCCGGGGTGCCATCGACCTGGGCTTTTCGTCGGTGATGATGGATGGTTCGCTGCAGGAAGACGGCAAGACCATCGCCAGCTATGACTACAACGTCGACGTCACGCGCAAGGTGGTCGACATGGCGCACGCGGTCGGCGTCACGGTCGAAGGCGAGCTCGGCTGTCTCGGTTCGCTCGAAACGATGAAGGGCGACAAGGAAGACGGCCACGGCGCCGAGGGCACGATGACCCGCGAGCAGCTGCTGACCGACCCCGAGCAGGCCGCCGATTTCGTCAAGAAGACGCAGGTCGATGCGCTGGCCATCGCGATCGGCACCAGCCACGGTGCCTACAAGTTCTCGCGCAAACCCACCGGCGACATCCTGGCCATCTCGCGCATCAAGGAAATCCATTCGCGGCTGCCCAATACGCATCTGGTGATGCACGGCTCGTCGTCGGTGCCGCAGGAACTGCTGGCCGAGATCCGCGCCTACGGCGGCAACATGAAGGAAACCTACGGCGTGCCGGTCGAGGAGATCCAGGAAGCGATCAAGCACGGCGTGCGCAAGATCAACATCGACACCGACATCCGGCTGGCGATGACCGGCGCGATCCGCCGCTTTTTCGCCGAGCATCCCGACAAGTTCGACCCGCGCGAATACCTGAAGCCGGCGCGCGAGGCGGCCAAGAAGATCTGCGTGCAGCGCTACAACGAGTTCGGCTGCGCCGGTCAGGGCTCGAAGATCCGTGCCGTGCCGTTGTCGGTGATGGTTCAGAAGTACAGCAGCGGCGAGTTGGCGCAGGCGGTCGTCTGAGGCACCCAGGGGCGCGGCCGGGCGCGCCCCGCAACCTGCCGGCCGAGGTGATATCGAATTCGCCGGCCGGCGATCAGGCAAAATGACGGTTTTGCCGGAATCGCCCCCATGGCGGCTGTCTATCAATCGAATCTTCACTCGCTACCGCTGCTGTCGCGCGGCAAGGTGCGCGACAACTATGCGGTCGGCGACGACCGGCTGCTGATCGTCACGTCGGATCGCCTGTCGGCCTTCGACGTGATCATGGCCGAGCCGATTCCCGACAAGGGCAAGGTGCTGAACCAGATGGCGCTGTTCTGGTTCGAGCGGCTGGCCGACGTCGTGCCCAACCACCTGACCGGGGTCGACCCCGAAAGCGTCGTCGCGCCCGACGAGCGCGAGCAGGTGCGCGGCCGTTCGATGGTCGTCAAGCGCTTGCAGCCGATCCTGGTCGAAGCCGTGGTGCGCGGCTACCTGATCGGCTCGGGCTGGAAGGATTACCAGGACACCGGCGCCGTCTGCGGCATCGCGCTGCCGGCCGGGCTCGAGCAGGCGGCCAAGCTGCCCGAACCGATCTTCACGCCGGCCGCCAAGGCTGAACTGGGCGAGCACGACGAGAACATCAGCTTCGACGAGATGGTGGCGCGCATCGGTGCGCCGCTGGCCGAGAAGATCCGCACGGTGAGCCTGGCCTTGTACCGGCGCGCCAGCGAATACGCGGCCACGCGCGGCATCATCATTGCCGACACCAAGTTCGAGTTCGGGCTCGATGCCGACGGCACGCTGCACCTGATGGATGAAGTGCTGACCGCCGATTCGTCGCGTTTCTGGCCGGTCGACGGCTATCGGCCCGGCATTTCGCCGCCGTCGTTCGACAAGCAGTTCGTGCGCGACTATCTCGAAACCGTGCCCGGCTGGGGCAAGCGCCCGCCGCCGCCGCCGCTGCCGGCCGAGATCATCGCCAAGACGGCCGCCAAGTATCGCGAGGCGCTGCGCAGCCTGACCGGCAGCGACCTGAAGGCATGAATAAACTTACTGCGCGATAGCGGGCGCATCGAGTCGAGTGACCGAAACACGGAGCATCACCATGCAGTCGACGACGCTGGTAGGGGTCGTGATGGGTTCCAGCAGCGACTGGGAAGTGATGCAGCACGCGGTGGCCGTGCTGCGCGATTTCGAGGTGCCGTTCGAGGCGCGCGTGGTGTCCGCCCACCGCATGCCCGATGACATGTTCCGCTATGCCGAAGAGGCGCGCGGCCGCGGCCTGCGCGCGATCATCGCCGGCGCCGGCGGGGCGGCGCATCTGCCGGGCATGATCGCCGCCAAGACGATCGTGCCGGTGTTCGGCGTGCCGGTGCCGTCGCGCTATCTGCGCGGCGAGGATTCGCTGGCCTCGATCGTGCAGATGCCGCGCGGCGTGCCGGTGGCCACCTTTGCGATCGGCGAAGCCGGTGCGGCCAACGCGGCGCTGCACGCGATCGCCACGCTGGCTACCAGCGACGATGCGCTGGCGGCCCGGCTGCAGGCGTTCCGCGAGCGGCAGACCGAGGCCGCGCGCGCGATGACGCTGCCGGGCGCGTGAACGGGCGAGGCGCAGCATGAGTAATGCACTGCACCGGCCGACGCCGCCGCTGCCGCCCGGCTCCTGGCTCGGCCTGCTCGGCGGCGGTCAGCTCGGCCGCATGTTCTGCATGGCCGCGCAAAGCCTGGGTTACCGCGTCTGCGTGCTCGACCCCGGCGCCGACAGCCCGGCCGGCTCGGTGGCCGATCGCCATCTGCGCGCCGATTATCTCGACGAGCAGGCACTGCGTGAACTGGCCGCGAGCTGTCGCGCCAGCACCACCGAGTTCGAGAACGTGCCGGCCAAGGCGCTCGATCTGCTGGCGCAATACGGCATCGTCAGCCCCGCGGCGGCCTGCGTGGCGATCGCGCAAGACCGCATCGCCGAAAAAGACTTCATCCGCCGCCAGCAGCTCGACACGGCCCCGTATGCGGTGGTGCACAGCCGTGAAGATGCCGAGCGCGCCGGCGCCGAGCTGTTCCCCGGCATTTTGAAGGCGGCGCGCTTGGGCTATGACGGCAAGGGACAGGCGCGCGTGGCCTCGCGCGCCGAAGCCGCGGCGGCTTTCGAGCAGATGGGCGGCGTGCCCTGCGTGCTGGAAAAGCGGCTGCAACTGGAAATGGAAATTTCCGTGGTGGTGGCGCGCGGCTTCGATGGCCGCTGCATGGCCTATCCGGTCGCCGAGAACGTGCATCGCAACGGCATTCTGGCGGTTTCGACGGTGCCGGCGCGCGTCTCGCAGGACGTGGCGGCACGCGCCGTCGACGCGACGATGCGCATCGCCGAGGCGATGGATTACGTGGGCGTGCTGTGCGTCGAGTTCTTCGTGCTGGCCGACGGCAGCCTGGCGGTCAACGAGATGGCGCCACGGCCGCACAATTCGGGCCACTACACGATCGATGCCTGCGTGACCAGTCAGTTCGAGCAGCAGGTGCGCGTGCTGGCCGGCCTGCCGCTGGGTTCGCCGCGGCAGCACGAATTTGCGGTGATGCTCAACGTGCTGGGTGACGTGTGGTTTCCCGCCGGCCCCGACGGGCAGCGGCCCACCGTGCCCAGCGAGCCTGACTGGGCGCAGGTGCTGCGCCATCCGCAGGCCAAGCTGCACCTGTACGGCAAGCGTGAAGCGCGCATCGGCCGCAAAATGGGCCACATCACCGTGCTCGCTGAATCGGCCGCCGAAGCCTCGCTGGTGGCGGCGCAGATCGAGCGCGAACTCGGGTCGGTCTGATGCAGCCGCGCGCGGCCGATGCGGCAGCGATCGCCGACGCCGCCCAGGCGCTGGCGCGCGGCGAGCTGGTCGTGTTTCCGACCGAAACCGTTTATGGACTGGGTGCCGACGCGGCGCAGGCCGATGCGGTGGCGGCAGTCTACCGGCTCAAGGGCCGTCCGGCCGGCCACCCGCTGATCGTGCACGTGGCCGACGCCGCGCAGGCGGCCTGGTGGGCGCAATGGCCACCGGCGGCGAGCAAGCTGGCCGATGCGTTCTGGCCCGGTGCGCTCACCTTGATCCTGCCGCGGCGCGCGCAGGCGCCGGCGTTTGCCTGCGGCGCTGAAACCACAGTGGGGCTGCGCTGTCCCTCGCATCCGGTGGCGCAGGCGCTGCTGACGGCCTTTGCCGCACTGGGCGGCCATGGGGTGGCGGCGCCGTCGGCCAATCGCTTCGGCCGCGTCAGCCCGACCACGGCGGCGCACGTGCTCGATGATCTGGGCGCGGACGCACCGCTGATTCTCGACGGCGGCGCCTGCGAAGTGGGCGTCGAATCGACGATCATCGACCTGAGCCGCGGCCATCCGGTGCTGCTGCGCCCCGGCGGCATCGCGGCGGCGCAGATCGCCCAGGTGCTGGGTGAGCCGGTGCGCGCACCCGATGCGCAGGCGCCGCGTGCCTCGGGCACGCTGGCGGCGCACTATGCGCCGGTGACGCCGATCGAACTGGTCGATGCTGTGGCGTTGCCGCAACGCATCGCGCGTGCCCAGGCGGCCGGCCATCGCGTTGCCGTCTGGGCGCAGCGCGGCCCGTGGCAGGCGGCCGGCGCGCCGGCCGGGGTGTTGTGGGAG
>JAFKGG010000457.1 GCA_017307915.1 Burkholderiales bacterium
GTCGAGCGTGATGCTGCGCTTGTTGCGGTTCAGCGCCATGAAGCTGGCGCTGTGGCCGTCGACGAAGGGCGGCGTGGCGCGCGCCATGTCGCCGTTGCCGACCGGCTCGATCTTGATGACCGAAGCGCCCATGTCGGCCAGCAGCATGGTGGCGAAGGGGGCGGCGATGAAGTTGCCGAATTCGAGGATGTTCAGACCGGACAGCGGCTGCATGGCTCACCTGATCAATCGTTTGATCATTGTAGATCAAACGGTTGATCATAGACAAGAGCGTTGGGCGTATACCATCGCAGAATGACGACCAAGCCCACGCTGAAATCGCTGTCGAACCTGCTCGGCCTGCACCCGTCGCTGATCTCGCGGGTGTTGCGCGGCGCCAGCGACGCGCGGGTATCGGACGAGAAGCGCCAACTGATCATCGATACGGCGCGGCAGGTCGGCTATCGGCCCGACCGGATGGGCCGCAGCCTGAAGTTCCGGTCGAGCAAGATCGTTGCCGTGCTGACGCCGGACATCACCAATCCCTTTCACTCGCTGCTGTTCAGAGGGGCCGAATCGGCGGCGCGGCTGGCCGGCTATCAGGTCATCCTGTGCCACGTCGACGACGCCGTGGCCAACGGGCTGGAGCTGATGGAGTCGGTCACGCAGGGGCTGGTCGACGGCGTGCTGGTCGCGTGCGCCTGGACGCCCGATCCCCGGCTGAAAGCGCTGAAGACGGCAGGCCTGCCCTACGTCCTGATCAATCGCCCTTCAGGCGACGCCGGCGACGTGCAGTTCGTTCCGGACGACGTCGAAACGGGTCGGCTCGCGGCGCAGGCGCTGGTCGAAAGAGGGCATCGGCGCATCGTTGCCCTGTTCTCGGATCTGCGCATCGGCAACATGAAAGGGCGTCGCGACAGCTTCGCGCAGTTCCTGCGCGAGCAGGACCCTCGCTGCGCGCTGACCGTGTTCGACGGCATCACGCAAAAGAGCGAGCTGCGTCGCTTGTGCGCGCAACTGATGTCCGGCGCCGCCGACCGGCCCTCGGCGATCTTCGTGCCGCACTCGCAGCAGGCGGCAACCGTTCTGGAAGAGGCCTTGCGCCATCGCGTCAGGGTTCCCGACGATCTGTCGGTGCTCGGCTATGGCGGCGACGTGGATTCGGCGATCAGCGCCGTCTGCGTTCCCGCGGAGGCTATGGGCGCGCACGCAATGAAGGCCTTGATCGGCCTGATCGAACACGGCGCCGCGCCCACCGGTGAAACCTACCGCCCGATCCTGAACGACGGCGTGACGCTCTCGCGGTACCGCGACTAGGGTCGTTGCCGCGGCGTTCCGCATGAGCCGTGCCGCGCCCGCTGCTTTACGAGTCATGCCAATGGGTCGAGCTGATCCGCCATTTGCTTGCGCTGCTCAACTATGATTGCGTCAAGTGATTTCGCGATCAACATGGAGCATCGTCGAACATGGCAAGCACTTCCCGCGCTGCGCGCATCGACCCGGGCCAGGCCGATCTCGATCAACTGCTGTCGCATCGGCTATCGACGGTTTCGAATCTGCTGTCGCGCGGCCTGTTGGAACGCTTTACCCCAGCCGCCGGGATCACGCTGCCCGAATGGCGGGTGCTGGTGCTGGTCAACGGGCATGAACCCTTGTCGGTCAAGGCCTTGTCGCGGCATGCCGGCCTGGATTTCGGACAGGCCAGCCGCCTGGTGAGCCGCCTGTGCGACGCCGGCTTGATCGTGAAGAAGCCGACCGGCGATGCGCGCAGCGTCGACCTGCGATTGACGGCGCAAGGCCGTGCGCTGCACCGCAAGCTGTGGACGATCGCGATGCGCGGCAATGAGCAGTTGCTGGCCGGCCTGAGCGAGGCCGAACGCAGGCTGTTGTTGGGTGTGCTGGATCGCTTGGCCGACATGGCGCGCGCCCCAGTGCCCGGGGCGCGCGGCAAGCGAGCGGCGGCTTAGGGAGCGGACTCAAAAAAGCTGACCAGCGATATTGTCAGCCCATACGATTCGCCCGCCTTGAACCGGCCTGGTGCGTGCGCTGCCGGCGCTCGACCTCACGCAAGCGGCCGCCCGGCCGGGGCGACCGGCCCGTCTGCTAGCATCGCGAGATTCTGAATACCTGTGGGCTGCGTGCCCAACGATGGACATGACCGACAAGCTCAAGCCTGACGCCGACCGGCTGATCGGGCTGTACCGAACGATGTGCCGCATCCGCGCCTTCGAAGACGCCGCCGAAGAAGCCAGCCAGGGCGGTGTGGCCGCTTTCGGCCAGGCGGCCGGCCGTGCGCAGGTGCGCGGCCCCTTGCACCTGTCGACCGGGCAGGAAGCGGTCGCTACCGGCGTATGCGCGCATCTGCGCGCCGACGATTGGCTGACCTCGACGCACCGCGGCCACGGCCACACGCTGGCCAAGGGGGCCAACCTGGAACGGATGATGCACGCGCTGTTCGGCCGTGCCACCGGCTTTTGCGGCGGCAAGGGCGGTTCGATGCACATCGCCGATTTCTCGGTCGGCATGCTGGGCGCCAACGGCGTGGTTGCGGCCGGCATTCCGATCGCGGTGGGCGCGGCGCAATCGATGCGCGTGCAGGGACGCGATTCGATCGCCGTCACCTTCTTCGGCGACGGCGCGCTCAATCGCGGCCCGTTCGGCGAGAGCCTGAACTGGGCGGCGGCGTTCAAGCTGCCGGTGCTGTTCGTCTGTGAAGACAATCAATGGTCGGCCACCACGCGCACCGCCGCGATGTCGGCCGGTGACGGCGCGGCGGCGCGGGCCAGCGCCTACGGCGTGCCCTCGGTGGCGGTCGACGGCATGGACGTCGCGGCCGTCTGGCAGACGGCGCGCGAATTGGTCGCGCAGGTGCGTGCCGGTGCCGGCCCGCGGCTGCTGCACGCCAAGACCTATCGCTTCAAAGGTCACGTATCGGTCGATCCGGCGCCCTATCGCGATGCGGCCGAAGTGAAGGCCGCGATGGACGATGATCCGCTGATCGTGGGCCGCCGGCTGCTGCTGGAAGCGGGCGTGGCGGCCGATACGATCGAGGCCATGATGCGCGCCGCGCGCGACGAAGTGACGGCCGCACTGGCTTCGGCCGATGCGGCCGCCTGGCCGGTCGAGACGGCCGCCTTCGAAGACATCCAGGACACCGGCGCCGGCCGCTGGTTCAGTTAAGCCCGGGCGATGGATACATCCATGCAGACTTTGACTTATGCGGCTGCTGCCGCCAGTGCCCTGGGCGATCTGATGCGCGCCGATGCGAGCGTGGTCGCGCTGGGCGAAGACCTCGGCCGCGGCGGCATCTTCGGCCAGTATCGCGGCCTGCTCGATGCCTTCGGGCCGGCGCGCGTCATCGATACGCCAATCTCGGAATCGACCATCGGCGGCGCGGCGGTAGGCATGGCGCTGACCGGCCTGAAGCCGGTAGTGGAATTGCGCGTCGTCGATTTCGCGCTGTGCGCGATGGACGAGATCATCAACCAGGCGGCCAAGAACCGCTTCATGTTCGGCGGCCAGGGGCGCGTGCCGATGGTCATCCGCATGCCGATCGGCGTGTGGAGCTCATCAGCGGCGCAGCATTCGCAGTCGCTGGAAGCCTGGTTCGCGCACGTGCCGGGGCTGGTCGTGGCGTGTCCGGCCACGCCGCAGGACAATTATTCGATGCTGCAGGCAGCGGTGCGCAGTGGGGACCCGGTGGCCTATTTCGAGCACAAGGAACTGTGGGGGCTCGAAGGCGAGGTCGATACGTCGGCGCCGGCCGAGCTGGGCCGCGCCCGCGTCGCGCGGCCGGGCCGCGACGTGACCATCGTGAGCTGGAGCAAGGCCGTGCACTGGTCGCTCGAAGCGGCGCAGGCGCTGGCGGCCGAAGGCATCGATGCCGAGGTGATCGACCTGCGCACCATCTGGCCCTGGGATCGCGAGACGGTGCTGGCTTCGGCCGAGCGCACCGGCCGCGTGCTGGTGGCCCACGAGGCGGTACAGGTGGCCGGCTTCGGCGCCGAGATCGTGGCGACGCTGGCCGAGAACAGCGCCGCCAGGCTGGCGCGCGTGGGTGCACCCCGTGCACCGGTCGGCTATGCGCCGGTGCTGGAAGCGCAGGTGCGCGTCACGCCCGACAGAATCGCGGCCGCGGCCAGGCGTTTGGTGCGGGCTTGATGCGAACGCCGGCGGGCGTCGAATGAGCGGGAGACCATCGATGATCGAGCAGACTCAGACTTGGTTGCGCGAGCTGTTCGCGCCGTGGGTGCGGGCGCTCGATCTGCGCGTGCTCGGCGTCGAGCCCGGCGAAGTGCGCTTGCTGCTGCCGTTCTCGCCGTCGCTGTGCCGCGTCGGCGGCACGATCTGCGGCCAGGCGCTGATGGCGGCGGCCGATACCTCGATGGTGCTGGCGATCGCCTCGCAGCTCGGCGAATTCAAGCCGATGAGTACGGTGTCGCAGAACACCAGCTTCATGCGCGCGGTGGCCAATGGCGACGTGAACGTGGTGGCGCGCGTGCTCAAGCCCGGACGCACGCTGTGCTTCGGCGAAGTGGAGCTGCTGTCGGCTGCCGATGGGCGGATGGCGGCGCACGTGACGACGACGTACGCGATGCTGTGACAGTGCCGCGCTGACGGCCGTCAGGCCGGCGCTGCGGCGAACACTACGCGCGCCGCCAGCCAGTCGCGCAACTGTTCGTCCGAAAACCCGTGTTCACGCAGCACCTCGGCCGTATGCTCGCCGAGCACCGGCGCGTGCCGGCGTACGGTCGGCGGCGAATCCGACCACTCGGTGGGATTGGCGATCGACGTGATTGCGCCTTCGGTCGGATGCACGGTCTCCTGCATCAGTCCGACGTCGCGCAGGTGCGCATCGTCGATCAGGTCGTCCAGCGAGTACAGCGGCGCGGCCGGCAGATCGGCCTGCTCGAACAAGCGCAGCCATTCGTCGGTGCTGCGCGTCATCAGCACTTCCGACAGATAGGCGTAGACCTCGTCGATGTGTTGCAGCCGCGCGCCCTGCGAGGCGAAGCGCGGATCTTCCTGCATCAGCTCGGGCTTGCCGATCGCCTGCAGGAAGGCGCGCCACTGCCGGTCGTTGTAGATCAGCGTGCACAGATAGCCGTCGCGCGTGCGGTAGGGCCGGCGGCCCGGCGTCAGGCTGCGTGAATAGCCGGTGCTGCCGATCGGCGGGTGGAACTGCTGGCCCGCCAGATGCTCGCCCAGCACCATCGAGGCCATGCCTTCGAACATCGGCACGTCGACCTGCTGGCCGCGGCCGGTGCGTTCGCGGTGGAACAGCGCCGTGCTTACCGTCAGCGCCAGTTGCAGCCCGACGATGCGGTCGGCCAGCACCACCGGCGCATAGCGCGGTTCACCGCCGCCGGCCTGCGCGGCCAGCGCCGGCATCGCCGACATGCCCTGGATCAGGTCGTCGTAGGCGGGGCGCTCGGCATAGCGGCCGCGCTGGCTGAAGCCGAAGCCGCCGACGAAGATCAGGCGCGGATTGACCGCATACAGGTCTTCGTAGCCCAGGCCGAGCCGCTTCATGGCCTGGGGCCGCACGTTATAGACCAGCACGTCGGCCTTGCGCGCCATCGCCAGCAGGATGTCGCGGCCGGCCGGCTGCTTCAGGTCGATGGCCAGCGAGCGCTTGTTGCGGTTGGTGCTCAGGAAGAAATGGCCCATCCGCGACGAGCGCATCGGGCCCGACAGCCGCATCACGTCGCCTTCGGGCGGCTCGATCTTGATCACGTCGGCGCCGAAATCGCCGAGCCACTGCGTCGCGTAGGGCCCCATCACGACGCTGGTCATGTCGAGCACGCGCACGCCGGCCAGCGGGCCGGGGCCGGCCTCGCCCGGCCGCGTTTGCGCGTCGCGACCCGTGCCGCCGTCGCCGCTCACGCTGCCTGTCATTCGGCCTTGATTCCGGCAGAGCCAACGACCTTGCCCCCTTTTTCCTGGTCGGTAAGCAGGAACTCGCTGAAGGCATCGGGCCGCAAGGTCCAGCGGCTGTAAGCCTGCGCGCGCATGCGTTCCTTCACCTCGGCCGAATCCATCGCCTTGACCAGCTCGGCGTTGAGCCGTTCGACGATCGCGCGCGGCGTATTGGCCGGCGCGAACACGCCGAACCACAGGTCGCTGCCGGCTGCGGCATAACCGGGCACGCCCGATTCGCGCATCGTCGGGATGTCGGGCGCGTATTCGCTGCGCTTGTCGCTGGTGATGGCGAGCGCGCGGACCTTGCCGTTCTTGAGCTGCGGCAGGCTGGTGACCAGGATGTCGAACATCATGGTGACGTTGCCGCTCATCACGTCGACCAGCGCCGGTGCGCTGCCCTTGTACGGCACGTGCACCATCGGTGCGCCGGTGATGGCTTTCAGCAGCTCGCCCGACAAATGATTGGTCGCGCCGATGCCGCCCGAGGCGAACGTCACCTTGCCGGGATTGGCCTTGGCGTAGTCGACCAGTTCGGCCACCGTGCGCGCCGGCACCTGCGGATTCACCACCAGCACGTTCACGTACGACACCAGCGGCGTGATCGGCGAGAAGTCTTTCAGCGGGTCATAGGCCAGCTTGGCATAGATGTGCGGGTTGATCGCCTGCGTGCCGGTGTGGCCCATGCCGATCGTGTAGCCGTCGGGCGCCGAGCGCGCCAGCGCCTCCATCGCGATGCCGCCGCCGGCGCCGGGCCGGTTGTCGACGATCACCGGCACGCCCAGCGATTCGCTGAGCTTGGGCGCCACGGCGCGCGCCAGCACGTCGGTGGGGCCGCCGGCGGCGAAGGGGATCAGCCAGCGTAGCGGCCTGTTCGGATAGTCGGACGGGGCCGGCGATTGCGCCTGCGCGCCGGCCGACAGCGTGATCGCGCCGATCAGCGCCAGCGCGCCGAGCGAGACAGTGCGTCGAGATTCATTCATCGTTTGTCTCCTGCGGTGTTTGTCGTTCGTCGATGTCGTGGTGACCGCGGTGATCGCGAGGCGGCCGGCTCGCTGTTCACGACACGCTGCCGCGCTTGATCATTTCGCGCGCGATGATCAGTTGCTGGATCTGGCTGGTGCCTTCGAAGATGCGCAGCAGCCGCACGTCGCGGTACAGCCGCTCGATCGCGTATTCCTTGATGTAGCCCGAGCCGCCGTGGATCTGCATCACGCGGTCGGCGATGCGGCCGGCGGCTTCGGTGGCGAAGTATTTGCAGCAGGCCGATTCCATCGTCACGTTGCGGCCGGCGTCCTTGTCGCGGGCGGCCTTCTCGACCATCGCGCGCGCTGCATAAGCCTCGGCCTGGCTGTCGGCCAGCATGCCCTGGATCAATTGGAACTGCGCGATCGGCTTGCCGAACTGGCGGCGTTCGATGGCATAGCTCAGCCCTTCGTCGATCAGCCTGAAGCACAGGCCGGTGGCCACCGCCGCCATGTGCAGCCGCGCGTGATCGAGCGATTTCATCGCGCTGCGAAAGCCCTCGCCTTCGCGCTCGCCGAGCAGCGCGCTGGCCGGCACGCGGCAGTTCTCCAGGATCACGTCGGATTCGTGCGAGCCGTGAAAGCCCATCTTGCGATAGGGCTGCGCCACCGTGAGCCCGGGCGTGTCGCGTTCGATCAGGAACGCGGAGATGCCCGAGGCGCCCAGCTCTTTGGGGCCGGTGCGCGCGAACACGGTGAACAGCCCGGCGTGGATGGCGTTGGTGATGAAACGCTTGGTGCCGTTGAGCACGTAATGGTCGCCTTCGCGTACCGCGCGCGTCGTCAGCGATGCTGCATCGGAACCCGAGTCGGGCTCGGTCAGGCAGAACGAGGCCATCAGTTCGCCGCTGGCGATGCGCGGCAGATAGTTGCGGCGCTGCTGCTCGGTGCCATCATTGATGATGCCCAGCGTACCCACGCCATTGGTGGTGCCGAAGTAGGCGCGAAACACCGGCGAGGCATAGGTCACCTCGAACACCAGCCGCGCTTCCTCGTACATCGACAGGCCCAGGCCGCCATAACTCTCGGGCACCGTCATGCCGAACAGGCCCAGCTCGCGCAGATGCCGGACGATGTCGTCGGGGATGCGTTCGGTTTCCTCGACGACGGACTCGGCCGGCACCAGTTGCTCGCGCGTGAAGCGCCGCACGGCGTCGGCCAGCAGCTCGATCGTCTCCTCGCGGTCGGTGGTTGTCATGAGCTTGTGCTTGGGTGTGGATCAGGCGCCGCACTATCGCACCGCAGACATCACGGGTCTATTATTTTTTTCCATATCAGTGATACCTTTACGATATGGATTTAAGGCAGATCAACCAGTTCCTGGCGGTGGCCGAAACGCTGAGTTTTCGCAAGGCGGCCGAGCGCCTGCACATGGCGCAGCCGCCGCTGTCGATGGCGATCAGGCGCATCGAGGTGGCGATCGGCGCGCCGTTGTTCAAGCGCGGCCGG
The DNA here is from genome assembly GCA_017307915.1 of Burkholderiales bacterium. Lineage (GTDB taxonomy): Bacteria > Pseudomonadota > Gammaproteobacteria > Burkholderiales > Burkholderiaceae_E > Zeimonas. The sequence continues at coordinate 8,373 of JAFKGG010000457.1, forward strand.
CGCGGCGTGACGCTGACCGAAGTGGGCGCGGCGATCCTGGCCGATGCGCGTCGCGTCGCGTTCCAGGCCGAGCAACTGCGCCGCGCCACCGCCACGGCGGTGGCGGGCGACAGCGGCGTGCTGCGCGTCGCCTTCGTCGGCTCGGCCACCTACACGCTGTTGCCGCGCAGCCTGCCGCCGTTTCGCGAGCAATACCCGCAGCTGTCGCTGGAACTCAAGGAGGGCACCACGACGCAGGCGCTGCGCGATCTGGAAGCCGGCACGCTCGACCTGGGGCTGGTGCGTTATCCGGTATTCGAGCCTTGCACGGCAGCGCTCGAAGTGGTCGAGGAAGACGTGCTGATGATCGTGTTGCGCGCCGGCAGCCCGCTGGCGCGGCGCCGGCGCCTATCGTTGAACGATCTGGCGCACGAACCGTTCGTGATGTATGCGGCCGCGGCAGCCGCCAATCTGCGTGGGCAAGTGATGATGCTGTGCCAGGCGGCCGGCTTCACGCCGCACGTGGTGCAAGAGGCGGTGCAGGTGCAGACCATCGTCAGTCTGGTCGAAAGCGGCCTGGGCATTGCGCTGGTGCCGTCGCGCGCCAGTTGCCATGCGCCTGCCGGCGTCGTGTTTCGCCATGTGACGCCCGAATCGCCGCTGCTGTCGGTGGCGATCGCGCTGGCCTCGCGGCCCGAGATGCGCACGCAGGCCGCGGCACGCTTTCGCGAGTTGCTGCTCGATCAGGCGCGCACGGCGGCGGCGCAGCGGCCGCGCTGAAGGGCACCGGCGCTGCCGGCAAAGCTGCGCTGAAGGAGGCCGGCGGCAGGCGTACGTCGCGCCGCGCCGCGTCGCGCCGACGGTGCCGCCGTCGGTTCAGGCGCCGGATCGATCGGCGCGATGCATCAGGGCTGATCCGGACCCTGGCCCGCAGACAGCGGCTCGAACACGCCGCGCTCGCGGTTCTTGCGCACGTCGTGCCATACGTGCGCCACGCCGTTCATCGCCACCCATACGCCGGGCTCGGCGCCGGCGGCCCAGCCCATGGCAAAGCCAAGGTTGAACAAGGCATCCGAGCCCGCGACGCTGTAGGGCTGCATCGCGCCGGTCAGCACGATGCGTTTGTCGAGCCCTGCCTGGCCGAGCACGCCGGCGGTCTCGACCATGGTGTCGGTGCCGTGCACGATCACGATGGCGCGCTCGGCGGCGGCGCGGCAGCGTTCGAGCAGCACCTGCCGGTGCTGCTCGGTCATTTCCAGGCTGTCGATCAGCATCGCCACTTCCACGGTGACGGGCTGAGCCAGCCGCGCGCGTGCGACGATTTCATGCAGGTGCGTGTCGCCGAAACCCAGCGTGCCGCTGATCGGGTCGTAGCGTTTGTCGAAGGTGCCGCCGGCGGCGAGGATGCGAAGCGTCATGAAAGCCACCCCAGGGCGCGTGGCCCGATGGCGTGATTCTGCCGCAAGCGCGGCGTGCCGGCGTTGCGGCGCGGGGTGATCCTCGGGCATCAGGCTCTAGAATCTCGCTACGCGTCCGGCGAACCTCCTCTCATCGCGCCGCGATGTTACGCCGGCGCGCTTTTTTTGAAGTCGATGTTCGAACAAGTGGTATTTGCCGGCGGCGGCCATCGCTGCTGGTGGCAGGCAGGTTTCTGGGATGTGGTGGCGCCGGCGATCGACCTGCGCCCGCGCGTGATCGCCGGCGTGTCGGCCGGCGCTGCTACGGCGTGTCTGCTGTATGCGAACGATACGCGCGCGGCACTGGCCTACTATCGCGAGGCGCTGCAGAGCAATCGCCGCAACGCTTATTGGGGCAATCTGCTGCGTCGCGGCCGGCGGGTGTTTCCGCACGCGGCGATCTATCGCCAGGCGCTGAAGACGCTGGTGGGCGGCGAGCATTTTCGCCAACTGATGTGGACGGCGCCCGAGATCCGCGTGCAGTTCGCGCGTATTCCGCGCTGGCTGGGACCGCGCAGCGCGGTGGCGGTGGGGCTGGTCGCCTACAACATCGAGAAATACGCGTGGCGTTCGCTGCATCCGCGCTTTGGCCGCGCGCTGGGTTTCGAGAGCGAAGTGGTGCGCGTGCAGGACTGTCGCAGCGATGACGAACTGATATCGCTGATCATCGCATCCAGCTGCACGCCGCCGTTCACGCCGATCGAGTATCGCGACGGGCGCCCCACGATGGACGGCGGGCTGGTCGACAACGTGCCGGTCGATGCGCTCGACGACGCGGGCGGACCGACGCTGGTGCTGACCACCAGGCGCTATCCGCAGCACGCACCGGTCTTCGCGCGTGCCGGCTGCGTCTACGTGCAGCCGTCACGCAAGGTAGCCGCCTCGAGCTGGGATTACACCTCACCCGATACCTACGAGCAGACCTGGCGCCAGGGGTGCGAGGACGGCGAAGCGTTCCTGCGCAGCTTTCCGGCGCTGGGCGGCTCGCCTCAGGTATGCCCGAGGCGCGGATCGTCGTAGAGATCGTTGACCTGATTGGGGTTGAGGTCGCCCGCTCCGGTTTCACCCAGTGGCGTGGGAACGAACTGCCAAGAGGTGCCGCCACCCGCGACCGGCTGCTCATCGTAGATATTGATGGCAAACAGACCGCCGACGACGGAGCCCGGTTGCGGCAGAAGCGTCAGGTGCACGGTTTCGCCGTCGTACTCCTGGGCCTCGCGCTGCTGCGCTACCGCCGTGTTGACGCAGCTATGCCGGAGCAGGTTGGTCGTGTTGCCGATCTGGTGGCTTTGCGGGCCGTCGTAGATGCTGGTCGTGTGGACCACTCTGTCGGGGCCGTCTGCGTGCATGGTGATCTTGGTGCCGTCGGACAGCAGCAGGGTGCGGCGCAAGCCGAGCCAATCCTTGATGTGCTTGCCGTTGAGGTTCTCATGCGGGTCGCCCCAAACCTGCCAGGTAAAGCCCGACTGCCCGCCCGCCCACGAGACCGTGCGCGTCACCGTGATGGTGTGGCGATCGATCTTGATGGTCGATTCTCCGCTGCGAGTGACGTAAGTCAGCGGCCCGGCCGGATCCTGCGTCAGCCCGCCGCGCGGTTTTACGACGGCGTCGCATGCATCGGTCACTTCGGCTGCCGCAGCGGGGGTCGAGACCGGATAAACATCGACGTGGGTCGGAGAAAACTGCCGGGCGAGCGGTACTGCGCTGATTTTCTTGTCCTGCGGCGTGCCGTCGGCCGCCGCCCCCTGCACGTAGATATTGGATAGATAGATCCAATCGATCGTGCCCGCCCGAAACTGCAGTCTGGAGAAGTAAGCCGTTTCACCGTCGTGTTCGCCGGCATCACGGCTGGCGGCGAGATCGGCATCGACCCGGCTGTGCGTGACGGCTTGCGCTACGACATCGATCTGGTGGCTTTCGTTGCCGTCGTACAGGCTGACTTTCGTGAGCTGGCTGCCCGCGGCGTGCAGCGTGAGCTTCGCCCCGCCGGGCAGCAGGAGGCTGCGCCGGTCGCCTTGCCAGGATCTCAGATCGCGCGGACCAAACGACTCGCGCGTGCCTTGCGACACGTACTGGAAACCGTCGGATTCGTAGTTCACGCCCACGGGTGGCCGGACCGTCACGGTGCCGTCGCGGATTTCGGTGCGCCATCCGCTCGCGGTTACGTGCGAGATCGGCCCCTTGGCGATCCGCTGCGTGAGGCGGCCGCTTGCCGGAACGCTTGCTACCGGGTCCGGTGAGCCGTTGCCACCGTCGTTGCCGCCATCGTTACCACCGCCGTCGTTGCCGCCGTCGTTGCCGCCATTGCCGCCCGTGTTGCCGTCAACGTCGGTCGGCGGCTCCGACGCCGCCTCCTGGCCGCTGTCCCCACACGCACTCAATCCCAACATCGCTGCCGCAATGATCGCCAAAGGCGTCATTCTGTGAATGGAACCGCGCATCTCCGTCCCCGCTGTTCTGGTTGATGTAGATGCCCGATCCTATCGGCCAAGCTGTCGTAAGGCTATCCCGCTTCTACGGGTATTGAGCTTGCGATCAGCGCTTGCCACGCCGCCGCATCGGCAGGCCATGTGCGATCGGTGCACTCGCCCAGCCGCCGCAGGATCTGCGCCAGATGCCAGGTCGGTGGTTGTCCGAGCGCGGCCGGCTGCTCGCGCCAGACGCGCCGTATCACGTTGTCGCCGACGGCGAAACGCTGGGCGATCGCTTCGATCACGGCGCGGTCTTGTCCGGCGTCGATGGCGCGCTTGAGCACGGCCGCCCAGCGCAGGCTGTGCGCGCTGTCCTGCCGCGCTGCCAAGGGCTTCAGATCGAAGGTGGGAATCTGCCGGCGCGCTCGGGCGCGGCGCTCGCTGTGCTCGTCGGGGTCGTGCTCGTCGTCGCGGTAGGCGTCACCGCCGTGCGCGGTGCCATCGCCGGACGCATCGATGCCCGGCGCATCGACGCCCGGCGTATCGACGCCCGCAGCGATCGCCTCCGGCCGCCATGCGTCGAGCGGCACCAGCGTCTCGGCGAAGAACGCGGCGAACGCCGGCAGCCGCGTCAGCAGATGCGCGCGCGGCGCGGCGTGGCGCGGGTCGATTCTCAGCCAGTTGTAGCAGCCCAGGTGCTGGCCGGCGCCGGTGCGCGCCAGCTTGGTCATCGTCACCGGGTCGAGGCTGGCTTCGATGACGGCGCGCACGCGCGCGTCGATGGTGCTCTCGCGCAGATCGATCGAACGCAGCGCGCGGCCATAGAACTCGACGTCGATGATCTCGTCGCGCAAGGCGCGGCGCAATCCGGCCAGGAAATCGGGATAGCGGCCGGCGCGGTCGAACAGCGATGCCGGCACTTCGGCTTCGAGGTGATGCTCGCGATCGAGATGGCGGCCCCAGTCGGCACGGCGGCGATCGAGTACGGTCAGCATCTCGTCGGCCAGCGATGCGAACAGCAGATCGAGCGCCGCGCGGCCATGCGCCGGGTCGGCACCGTCGGCCGATTCGCTGCGCGCCAGCAGGTCGACCAGCAGCTTCAGCGTCTGATCGGACAGCAGCGCGCGAAAATCGTAAGCAAGCTGCTCCCGATCGATGCCGATGAAGCGGATGTTCAGGCCCCAGGCGCGCGTGAGCTGCGCGAAGATCGGATTGGCCATCAGCGACAGCCGCGAGGCCAGCGGCAGCAGCACGACGAACAGCCGCCAGTCTGATGAAGGATTGCGGAAGATCAGCGCGCGCGGGCTGCTGCCATAGCTGTGCGCCAGATAGGCCAGCTCGGGGCCGACAGTGCCGACGTCCTGTAGCTCATCGTCGATCGGCACGCGATCGACCGAGAAAAACTCGACGTCTTTCAATCGGCGTGCTTGGCGAAAATCAACAGCCCGCCGCCGAAGACCAGCAGGGCAGCCGCCATCACGATCCGCGCGACCGAGCCACGCCACATCGCTTCGATCGCGCATAGAAAGCCCGCCACCAGCACGATGCGCGCGGTGCCGGCGGTGCGTTGAGCGGGGCTGAGCTCGGCCATGGCGTAAATCTACTCCACTTCACCCGTCGCCGCCGTGATAACCCGCCTGGGTTGGCGGGCAGGTGCGAGTCGGCGGGCGGGAGTTGCCTGAGTCTTCGGCCGGGGCCGTGCCGCTTGAAGCGGGCGGCGCCAATTGCCTGACGGCCGGCGCATGCCGGGGCGCAAGCGGCGGACCGCCCCACGACGGTTTCCGCAGAGGCCTTTCAGGGCTTTCACAGGCGCCTGGCCCGCGGCCGAGGCCGCGAGCGCTGCTGCCGCCGGCTTTGTCCCGCGGCGGCCAAGGATGCTGCTCAGACTTCCTTCGCCGCGCCGTCCGGCCGCCCGACCTGCTGCAATATCGCGCACAGCGGCCGCAGGCGCGATTGGCCGGCGATCTCGCGCCAGGCCGGATAAGACTGCAGCACGCCGTCCGGCTGGCCGCGGGCGCAATCGGCGAACTTGCGCGCCAGTTCGCCCTCGTCGAGCGCGTTGTCCGGGTAGCCTTTCGGGTCCACCACCGTCTTGCTGAAGCGGCGCCCGTCGTGCGTCAGAATCGTCGTGGTGCCCCAGCTCTTGACGGTGGACGGCATGTCGGCGGGCTGCTCGGGATCGGATTGCATGTCGACCCGCGGCATGAATTGCGCCAGCTCTGCCCGTTGCAGCGCGGCCATGTTGAACGTGGCCAGCTTGAGGTCGCCATCATGGGCGGCGGCCGCGATGCAGTAGGGCATGCTGAAGCGCGCCTGCATCTCGTTGACCGGCTCCCGGTACATCAGATTGCCCACGGCAGCGTCCGACACCAGCGTGTCGACGCGCTCGATGTCGGCGGCGCGCAGGCCGTGCTCGCGCGCCAGCGCCAGAAAGGCGTCGACCGGGCGATGCGTGCTGGCGCAGCAGGGATAGCGCTTCAGCCAGAGCCCGGGCGCCAGCACCGCGGGCGGCCCCGAACGCAGCCGCGCGAGAATGGCTGGCGAAAACCCGGCCGCGCCTGCGCCCACCATCAAGTCGCCGAACCCGCGTTCGCCCTCGAACACGGCGGCATCCGCCGTGAGGCCGGCTCCCGCCATGCGCGCCGCCACGATGCCGCTCTTGGCGCCCAGGCCGGCATGAAAGGGTTTGGCATTGGTGCCGAACTGACGCTTGAAACCGGCCGCCATGCTGGCGGCCAGGCTGATCGCGTTGCGCGCCTGCGCGGCCGGCAGCCGCAGCAGTCTGGCGCAAGCTGCCGCGGCCGACGGGGCGCCCAGCGTCAGCGTCGTGTGCCATCCGCGTGTGTAGTGAACCATGTTCACCGCTTCCGCCAGGCACTCCTGCACTTCGATGCCGACGATGTAGGCATCGACGAGGTCCGCACCGCTGGCGTCCACTTCTTCGGCCAGCGCCAGCAGCGCAGGCGCCATCACGGCGCTGGCATGCGAGGCCGCCGGATCCAGCACGTCGTCGTAGTCGAGCGCATGCGCCGCGGTACCGTTGAGCAGCGCTGCCCAGGGCGCGTCGAGCCCGGTGCTGCGCCCGGCCGCGCTGGCCAGCCCGTGCGAGCCCCAAGCACCGAGGCCGCGCATGACGCGCAGCGGCGCATCGTCGCCGGCGCCCGCGATGATGCAGGCGATCGTGTCGGCGATGGCGCGCTCGGCGGCATCGATCGCTTCAGGCGACCACGAGCGCGGCGCCTGCGCGACCCATTCGGCGAGTTCTTGCGTAAAAGGCATGGCCGCCTTACTCCGGTTTGATGCCCGCGCTTTCGATCAGCTTGCCCCACTTGGCCAGTTCGCGCTGGACGAAGTCCCTGAGTTCGGCGCCTTGCAGCGGCAAGCGCTCGAAGCCGTTGGGCGACAAGGCCTTGAGCAGTTCCGGCGATTCAGTCACTGCGAGAATTTCACGCCCGAGCATCTGCGTGATTTCGGGCGGCGTGCCGCGCGGCGCGAACACGCCGACCCACGAGCGCATTTCCGGAAAAGCAGGGATGCTTTCGGCGACCGTGGGCACGTCGGGCAACTGATTGTTGCGCTGGGCCGTCGTGACGGCAATGGCGCGCACCTGGTTGCTGCGGATGGCGCCCATGGCGCTGTTGAAGTCGGTGCACAGGACGGTGAGCCGTCCGCCCATCAGATCGGTGAGCGCCTGCGGGCTGCTCTTGTAGGGAACCTGTGCAAGATCGATGTTGAAACCGCGGCGCACGTTCTCGCCGCACACGGTGGCCATGCCGAACGCGGTGCCATAGGTGTGCTTGCCGGGATTGGCGGCGACGGTCTTGCGCAGATCGTCCATCGAGCGGATCGGTGAATCCCTGCCGACCAGCAAGGCCAACGGCACCCCGCCGATGCCGCCCACCGGTTCGAAATCCTTGACCGGATCGTACGGCACCGCTTTCATCATCCAGGGTACTTGCGTGTGCGTGGTGCCGGTGCCCACCACCAGCGTGTAGCCGTCGGGCTTGGCCTTGGCGACCAGGTCGGAGGCGATCACGCCGTTGGCGCCGGGCTTGTTGTCCACGATGAAGTAGCCGGTCTTCAAGCGCTCGTTCAGGCCCTTGGCCACGACGCGCGTCATGATGTCGGTGGAGCTGCCCACCGCGAACGGCACCAGCAGCGTCACCGGCCGGTTCGGATAGCTCTGGCTCTGCGCCGCTGCCGGCGCGGCGGCCAAGCTCAGTGCGGCGCCCAGCGAGGCTGCGAACGAAACGGCGAGACGCCGGCGCAGGCGCTTCATCACTCGAACCCCGGTCCCAGGGCGGATCTGTGGATTGCGTGTCATGCGGATGTCTCCTGAACTGTGATTGGCAGGCTCGTCTCGGCCCGACGCGAGAGATGGTAGGTGGCGCCAGTCGCTCGGAAGACAGTCGCGAACACACTATTAGAGAAACTGAAACTGTGCGGCGGCCTTGCTGATACTCGCGCCGTAGTCATGGCTGCGGTGCCCGCGCTGCGCAATCATCGCGGCGAGCGCCCATCGCGGTGGACAGGAGACAAACGGATGCCCAGGGTTCGCATCAAGGATGCGCAGATCTATTACGAAGTGGTCGGACAGGGCTCGCCGCTCGTGCTGACGACGGGCCAGGGCACCGGCCCGCAGGCGCGCGCGGCGCTGATCGAAGGGCTGGCGCGCCAGCATCGCGTGCTGGTCTACGATCAGCGCGGCACCGGCCGCAGCGAAGCCGTGCCGCAGGGCCAGTCGATGGACGAGCTGGCCGACGACATCGTCGGCCTGATGGATGCCGCCGGATTCGACCAGGCTCACGTGCTGGGGATCTCGACCGGCACCGGCAAAGCCACCAGCCTGGCCGCGCGCCATCCGCAGCGCGTGCAGCGCCTGGTGCTGGCCGCGCCGTGGACGCACGGCGACGAGGAACTGCACATCCTGCAGAACATGCGCAAGGCCGCGGCGCGCTGCCTGCCGCCGGACCACTACGTGCACTTCAACGCGCTGCTGATCTATCCGCCTGAATACCGGCGCGCGCACGCCGCGCGGTTTCGCGCGCTGGCCGAGCAGGCGCTGCAATCCGCGCAGGACGCCGAGGGCATCGCCGCGCGCCTGGACGCGATCCTGCGTTTCGATGCGCGCCCGCTGTATCCGCGCATCAGCTGCCCCACGCTGGTGGTGGGCGCGCGCGACGATCTGGTGATGCCGTTCTGGTTCGCCGAAGCCGCCGCACGCGCCATTGCCGGCGCCCGGCTGGCCACGGTCGAACATGGCGGGCATCTGTTCGCGGAAACAAGCAGCGATGAGTTCCTGCGGCTGGCGCTGCCTTTTCTGGCCTGAATACGTAACACGACGAGAGAATCCATGTCAGGACAATCATTGCACGACAGCGCCTACGTGATCGACGGCCTGGTCGTTTCGCGCTGGGGCCGCGAGGTCTTCGAAGACATGCAGCGCGGCGGACTCACCGCGGCCAACTGCACGTGTTCGATCTGGGAGGGATTGCGCGAGACGATGATCAACCTCGCGCGCTGGAAGCAAGCCTTCGACGAGCATGCCGATCTGATCATGCAGGTGCGCCGCACGGCCGACATCCGCACGGCCAAGGAACGCGGCAAGGTCGGCATCATTCTCGGCTGGCAGAACACCGCCGGCATCGAAGACCGGCTCGACCTGCTGCCGCTGTACAAGGAGCTGGGCGTCAGCGTGATCCAGCTCACCTACAACACGCAGAACCTGGTCGGCGCGGGCTGCTGGGAAGCCAGCGACGGCGGGCTTTCGGGGTTCGGCCGCGAGGTGATCGATGCGATGAACCATCTGGGCATTCTGGTCGATCTGTCGCACGTCGGGCCGCGCACTTCGTCGGATGCGATTGCCTATTCGAAGCGGCCCTGCGCGTACACGCACGTGGCGCCGCGCCGCGCATTCGA
>JAFKGG010000105.1 GCA_017307915.1 Burkholderiales bacterium
GCGTGGCGGCATCGAGCCGCTGCTCGGCGACGTCGGTGCGTGGCATGCGCAGGCCGGCGCCGGCGCGTTCGAGCTGCAATCGGCGTTGGCGCAACAGTGTTTCGGCCGATATGGTGAGCCGCTGCGTCAACGCCTGCAGGCGCAGCGAGCGCTGGCGCCATTGCGCCGACGGCGGGCGCAGCAGCCGCGCGGCGGTGTCCAGCCGCTGCTCGATCTGTTCGGCGCGGCGCTGCCAGGCGTCGCCCAGCCGCTGCGCCAGGCCAAGCGCCTGGCCGAGCAGTTCGCGGCGGTCGGGCGCGGCCAGCACGGCCGCGCCGGTGGGCGTGGGCGCGCGCTGATCGGCGACGAAATCGGCGATCGTGAAATCGGTTTCATGGCCCACGCCGCTCACCGCCGGGATCGGCGAGGCGGCGATGGCATGCGCCAACGCCTCGTCGTTGAACGCCCACAGGTCTTCGATCGAGCCGCCGCCGCGCACCAGCAGCAGCACGTCGCACTCGCGCCGGCGCGCGGCGGCGGCCAGCGCGGCGGCGATGGCGGCGGGTGCCTCGGCGCCCTGCACCAGGGTCGGATAGATGAGCACCGGGATCTGCGGCGCGCGCTGGCGCAAGATGGTGAGCACGTCGCGCAGCGCCGCCGCCTGCGGCGAGGTGACGATGCCGATCGCTGCCGGCAGCGCCGGCAGCGGGCGCTTGCGCTCGGCGTCGAACAGGCCCTGCTGCTGCAAGCGTGCCTTCAGTTCGAGGAACCGCTGGTACAGGTCGCCGGCGCCGGCGCGGCGCATCGCTTCGACGGTGAGCTGGAAATCGCCGCGCGCCTCGTACAGCGACACGGTGCCGCGCACTTCGACGCGGTCGCCGTCGCGCGGCTGAAAACCGGCGCACTGCGCGCGGCCGCGGAACATGACGGCGCGCACCTGGGCCGAGGCGTCTTTCAGCGTGAAATACCAGTGGCCGCTGGCGGCCCGCGTGCAGTTGGACACCTCGCCGGCTACCCAGACCAGGGGCAGGCTTCGTTGCAGCAAGCCAGCAACGACGCGGTTCAACTGCGAAACAGACAGGATTTCCCGCGCCGATTCGAGGTTTTGGCGGCGAAAGTCAGTATTCATGCGGCTTTCAGGGCAATACCTTTCCACAAAGCCCGTAGTTGCGTGGGGGACGCCGCCGCGCTGGCGGCAGCTCTAGTAGATTCGTTGCAAGTATATGATTTATTTCGATAAATCGGCTGCCCGCAAAACGGGCAAACAACGAGCCCATCGATTTGGCGCGGGTTTCGGCGTGGTCACCAGGGCTTGTTCACAGACTTATCCACAGTTTCTGTTGATTTCTCCCCGGCGTTGCGGAAACGTGCGGTGCAGCAATCGCCAGGCGCGGCCGGCAGTGGATCGGTAGTGGATCGGTAGCGCATCGCCGGCGGATCGGCAGCTGATCGGCGGCGCGCCGCCGGCAGCGCCGCTACGGCACCGCAACGGCCGTTTCGTGGCCGCGCAGCAACTGCCCGGCGGCATATGGCGGCCGCCCGGCGGCCGGTTGCAAGGCCAACTTGCTCCCGCGTGGCGAATCGCCCGACAATTGCGGCCTCGTCCGTCCCGCCCTCCTCGCGGGTGGCGCCCGCGCAACGGGTCGTGGCTGAATTTCCGAAGTCGGAGAACGATTTGCTGTCCCTGATCCAGGCCGCCGGCTGGCCGGTATGGTTTCTTCTGATCGCCTCGGTAGCCGCCGTGGCGTTGATCATCGAACGATCACTGGCCTTGAAGCGCGCCAAGGTGCTGCCCGCCGGGCTGCTCGACGAAGTGCTGGGGCTGCGTGCCACGCAACCGCTGAGCGCCGACCTGCTGGCGCGGCTGGCGGCCAGCTCGCCGCTGGGGCGCGTCTTCGCCAGCGGACTGCGGCAGGAGGCGGCCGGCCGCGAACTGATGAAGGAATCGATGGAGGAAGCCGGCCGCGCGGTCGCCAGCGATCTGGAGAAATACCTGTCGGCGCTGGGCACGATCGCGTCGGTAGCCCCGCTGCTGGGGCTGTTCGGCACCGTCATCGGCATGATCGAGATTTTCGGCTCGCAGGCGCCGTCGGGCACCAATCCGCAGCAGTTGGCGCACGGCATCTCGGTGGCGCTGTACAACACCGCTCTGGGCATCCTGGTCGCGATTCCGGCGATGATCGCCTACCGGCACTTCCGCGCGCGCGTCGACAGCTACCTGGTCGAAATGGAGCAGCAATCGCTGCGGCTGGTCGACACGCTGATCGGGCACCGGCCGACATGAACTTCCGGCGCGGCTTGCGGCGCGACGAGCCGGAGATCAACTTCATTCCGTTGATCGACGTGCTGCTGGTCATCCTCATCTTTCTGATGGTGACCACGACCTATTCCCGCTTCACCGAACTGCAGGTGGATCTGCCGCGCGCCAGCGCCGAGCAGGCGGCCGACCGGCCGGCCGAGATCTACGTGCGCGTGCTCAACGACAACCGCTACGTGCTGGGCGAGGCCAATGCACGCTTCGTGGCGCCGGCGGCGCTGGCCGCCGAGCTGCGCCGCGAGAGTGCCGAGCTGAAGGAGCCGGTGCTGGTGATCCATGCCGACGCAGCGGCCCGCCATCAGGCGGTGGTGGCGCTGCTGGACGCGGCACGGCAGGCCGGCGTGGCCAAGGTGACGTTCGCGGCCCAGAGCGGCGCCGATGGCGGAGCGCGCTGAGCGCGGCGACCGGGCGCGATGACGGAGCGGGCTGAGCGGCATAGCAGCGACACCCGCCCGGCCGCGCGCGGTGCCGGGCTGCGCGCCAGGCTCGAGGCGGTGCTGCCGCGCCTTTGGTATGACACCGCCCCGGCCTTGCCGCTGCGCCTGCTGCGGGCGCTGTTCACCCCTCTGTCTTGGATCAC
>JAFKGG010000458.1 GCA_017307915.1 Burkholderiales bacterium
CTCTCGCATGGAGCCGTTTCTTTGGCGCCGTACCTGCAAGGCCAGGTGTGCAGCAAGGTGGGTTTAATGCAAATGCATGGTAGTGCGCGTACCGCTGCGAAGGTGGCATGCGATTTGCCTACGCCTTTCCTCAACCGTACCCATCAGCTGCGTGCGCGTGCCGCCACGTCAGCTGAAAAGCGCCAACGAATTCGACGGATGACGAGGATGACCACATATGACGCCGGACCGTTCGTGCCGCTGTTGCTCGGTGGCATCGCACTGCTGATGTCGTTTGCCTACCAGACGTATCAGCTGTGGGTCGAGGGTAGTGCCTTGCAGGCCGCGCATGCCAGCCAGCAGCAGACCGTCGACAATGCCGCCCGGCTGCGTGCATCGCTCGATGCAATCGCCGCCGACACGCAGCGTCTGGCCGATTCAGGCAATGCCAACGCCCGGCTGTTGGTCGAGGAGTTGCGCAGGCGCGGCATCACGATCAACGCGGCGGCGTCAGCGCAGGCGCCGACCAAGCCTTGATCGGGCAGGGCGAACGCGAGCAAGCCGGTGAGTGCGCCAGCCGCCGAACGGCCGGCGCCTGCGCACTGCTGGCAGAGGGCATCGACCAGGCAGTCAGCCGCCTGTTGATCGGGCTGTATCGTGGCGTGACCGACGAGCCGGCCACCACCTTCTGCAGCTCGGCCTTCCAGCAGTTGCGCGCGCTGCTTGCGTTCGATTCTGCGATGTGGGGCTATGGGCGCGGCGATCCGATCTTCTTCGACGACGTGCACCTGGAAGATCAACCGACCGAGATCCTGCGCAGCTATGTGCAGCATCGCAGAAGCGATGCCTTCGCTGCCCATACCGCAGCCAGCGCCGGACGCGCCGTCGATCTGTATGACGTGTTCACGCGCGACGACTTCGTGGGCTCGCCGCTGTATCGGCATCACGCCAAGCGTTTCGGCATCGAGCATGCACTGTCGATGCAATTGCACGATGCCGACTCCGGGCTCGAACACGTGGTCAGCCTGTGGCGCGCCGATTACAGCCGGCCGTTCACGCCGGGCGAGCGCGCCGCAATGCAGTTCGTGGTGCCGCATCTGATCGAGGCGCGCCGGCAGAACCTGTTCACGCGCCTGCGCGAAGCCAGTGCGGGCTCGGTGGTGCGGCACGGCGGCTCGGCCGTGTGCGACGACAAGGGCCTTCTGCACCAGTTCGAAGACCGCTGGCTGGAATTGTTGCGCCGCCATTGGCCGCAGTGGTCGGGGCCGCATCTGCCGCCCGAGTTGGCGCGCCTGAGCCGGCGTTCGGCCAACGGCTCGGCCAGCATCGGTGACCTGGTCTGCGGCTGGTCGCCGCTGGGCACACGCGTGCTGCTGCAACTGCGTCCGCAGATGCCGGCCGATCGCCTTACCCGTCGCGAACGGCAGGTAGCGCGCCTGCTGCACGAGGGCCATACCTACAAATCGATTGCGCAGCAGATGCAGGTGACGCCGAACACGGTGCGCGCCCACATGTACACGCTGTATCGGAAGCTCGGGGTGAACAACAAGGCGCAGATGCTGCTCGCGTGGAGCGCGACGCAGCGGGCCGATGCAGCGGGTTGACCCGCCTGACCTCAGGCTTTTGCCGATTGGCGAAGCTGCTGAACCTCGTTTTCGGTCAGGTCGGTGAGCTGGGCGATGGTGGCATCGTCCATGCCGGGCTGGTCGAAGAGCTTGCGAGCGAATTCCAGGCGGGCTTCGTGCTTGCCTTCTTCCCGACCTTCGCGCCGCTCGGCGCGGCGGATGCTGCGTTCATCACGCTGCGCCCGTTCTCGAACAAACGCTAGCCGTTGCGCCTCTTCGTCGCCCGACAACTGTTCCAGTTCCTGCCGCGCTTGTTGCACCGGCGTGTGCGTGATCGCGCTCATGACCGCATCCTCGCGCCAATGTTCGAAATATGCCACCCAGGCCGCCAACGCCCCGGTCTTGGTGCGCTGCCGGTCCAGCTTGGGCAGCTCGATTAAATTCCATTGTAGCGCCGAGGTCAGCCTTACGGCCGGCTGATCACAGTCGCGCAGCTCGAAGCGCCAATGCGCCTGAGCGGGGTCGTTGAACAACTCGAAATCCATCAGGTGGGTGGCGATGGCTGGACACAGGTCTTCGTAGTCTTGACCCGCTTGCAACTGATTGGCGAAGGTGCGCGCCAGGTAGAAAGCGCTGCGCATATCCCAGGCTGATTGGCGGCGCACCTGCATTTCGATGCCGTAGAAGACGAAGTCGTTCTTGGGGTCGAGCAGCGGGGCAGCGGGCATGGCGGGCGCGAGTGGCGTTGCGAAGCGTTCGCGTATCGCGTTCCCGGCGATACGTCTGTGAAGCGCTGTTTTACGCCCCGCCCGATGCGGCGTCGATTGGCCATCGTGCCTAGGCCGTGCCCATCGCCCTCTTGCCGGTCATTGCCAGACGAGCTTCGCCGGCGCGCGTACTTCGCGTCCGCTGCGGTGTGCTTCAGCTGCCCGGCGGCCCGGCCCACCAGCCGCTCATCAGGCCGTCGGGCTTGCACGGTGCGCTGACGCGGGCGCAGCTTTCCCACGCATCGACCTGCACGCCCAAGCCGGCGAACACGCCATAGCCGGCACCGGCACGGATCGCCTCGCCCGCGTACAGACTCTCACCGGCGCGGATGGCGCCGCTGGCGCTGATCAGGCCGCCGGCCTTGATGCCCCAGCCCACCTCCAGATGCAGAGCACCATGGATCGAACCGCCGGCGACGATGCCCTGGTCGACGCGCAGGCTCGCCGCCGCGATGACGTCGCCGCCGACGTGCAGGCTCTTGGCGCAATGCGCTTCGGCCTCGCTGTGCAGATCGAGGCCGATGAACGCGCTGCTGCCCAATTGCAGTCGGCCGCCGCAGCGCAGGTCCCAACCGCAACGCAGCTTGCCCGCGCAGCGCAGGTCGCCGGCGGATTCCACGCCCCAGTCGGCGCGCAGATCGCCGCCGACGTCGATGCGTCCGTCGGCGCGTACGTTGCCTGCCACGCGCAGGTCTTCGCCGACGATCAGATCATCCGTGACGCGCACGCCGCCGCCGACCCGCAAGCTGCGGCCGACATGCACCTTGCCCTCGACCTCGACGTTGCCGCGCACCTCCAGCGTGCCGGCAAAGACGATGGCATCGGCGTCGATCGAATCGACCACGCGGACTTCGCCGGTGGCGCCGAACTGCTCCAGCAGCCAGCAGGCATCGCCGACGCGGCCGGCGGCCACCATCGTGTCGAGCAGTTCCTGGTAGTTGCCGCCTTCGTTGAACTGGCGCACGAACCAGCGGAATCCGTCGGTGCAGGGGCGCTTTGCCCTGACGAAGCTCTTGGTGAGAACCATCCCATCACCCACATGCAGATGCGTTGTCGCGAATGCGTCGCGACGCTTCGTTTGCAGCCAGTGCGGGGAAGGGCCATCTGAGTTGCCCGCCTGGCCCGATCGTGATCGGGTCTGGCCGTGATCGCGGCCTTGGGGGCTTTCAGGCAGAGCGTTTGCGCCCCGCGTGACTGCACGTTGAACAAGGCGCGCCGTTTGCGCGCCTTGGGCAAGGTGCCGTGCGGGGCGGCCGGGGATCAGTCCCGGTGCCGGCCCCGCACGGCCTGGCAGGGCACGGCCGAGGCCTCTGGGGTGTTGAATGCCGGCGCACAGGCTGCGCCGAGCTGCCGTGGCGGATGCGCCGTCCGGCCGCCCACGCGCAGGCCCGCGTCATGCAACGCGGGCGAGAGTTCGTGAGGGCGGCGGGAATGCATGAAAGCAGGGCTGCGATGATTGGCCAATAGCGATTATAGGCGGGGTTCGGAAACGCCCATGACATCCGCCGATTTTCGATGCGCAGTGCGCACCGGGTCAGCTACCCACCACGCCCATGGCTTCCAATGCATAGCCGTACGGCAGCAGATCGTTCATCTGCCGACGCAGCGGCTCCGTGACGAGCAGCCGCGTATAGCGGCGCACCATTTCCGGTTGCCGGCAGATCAGGCGGGCCAGCTCCCAGGCGCGCGGCAGCAATTGTTCGCGCGGCAGCACCTCGTTGACCATGCCGATCTGATGGGCCTCGCGCGCCGGCACGACCTGGCCAGTCAGCAGGTAGTAGCGCGCGCGGTTCAGGCCCATCACCATCGGAAATGCCACGTGCACGCCGTCGCCGGGCACCAGGCCGCCGACGAAATGCGCGGCGTCCTGGAAACTCGCGTGCTCGGCGGCCAGTACGATGTCGCACAGGATCGGCAACTCGGCATGGCGCGCCGCCGGCCCATTGACTGCCGCGATCATCGGTACGTCGATGGCCAGCATGTTGTTCAGCAGGCCCTTGACCTCCCAGCCAAGCTCGAGCAGTTCGGCCGGCGTGCGCTTGTGCGTGGCTCGATTGGCCATCGGATCGGGCACCGGTCCGGAGAACTCGTCGCCGCAGCCGGTCAGGATCACGACCTGGTTGGCCCGATCCCGCCCGATATTCATGAATGCTTCCTCGAGCTCCATGTGAGCGTGCCGGCTCCAGCGCAGCGGGCCGTCGGCGCTGTGCAGCGTCAGTTCCAGCACGCCGTCTTCGCGGCGCATGCGGATGTGCTCATATTTGCCGGCATAGTCGGGCAGGTGGGTGCGAAACTTTTCCAGTTGCATGGCGAAACTCCGTTCGACCTAGGCAAGGTTTCAGGGCTCGACCAGCGAGGCCAGCACCATGTCGCCGAGTTCCTGGAAGCGCAGCAGATTGCGGATGCGCTCCATCAAGCCGGCGGTCAACGCGACGAAGCTGATCTCGCGCTCGGGGTCGACCCAGAAACCGGTCGAGCCCAGGCCCCAGCCGCCGAAGCTGCCGCCCGATGCCAGGCTCGGGATGTGGCTGGGAAAAATGCCCTCGCCACGCAGGAACAAGCCCAAGCCCAGGAAGGCCGGGAACGGCGCCATGCCGTGCAGCGCGCGCGAGCTGTTCATCATGCTGTTGGGCTTCAGGCCGGTCTGGTTGGTGGTCATCTGCCGCACGGTTGCCGGCGACAGAATGCGCGCGCCGTCCAGCGCCCCGCCCAGGCGCAGGGCTTCCGCGAAGCGCGCGAGATCGCCGGCGCAGGAGAACGAGCCGCCGCCCGATGGGTACTCGGTCGATTCGCCGACCGACTCGTCGCGCGCAGTGATGAACTGGCGGTTGAGTTCCGGCGCATCGTCATCACGCACCACCACGGGCACGCGGCGCGCGGCCAGGTCTTTGCGCAGGCCGAAGCAGGTATCGTGCATGCCCAGCGGCCGGAACACGTCTTCCGCGAGAATCGTGCGAAACGGCCGCTGCTTCTCGTCGAGGCGGCGCACGATCTCGCCGAGGATGGTGTAGCCGGTGCTGGCGCTGTAGCTGACCAATTCGCCCGGCGCCGATTCAAGGGGTAACTGGCAGATCGCGGCCACGCACTTCTCGAGCTGGCCGAGTTCTGCGACGGGTAGCGGCGCCGGAGCCATGCCCAGGCCGGCGGTATGAGTGAGGATCTGGCCGACGGTGACCAATCCCTTGCCGCGCGCGGCGAACTCCGGAATGATCTTGGCCACCGGCGTGAGCAGGCTGACTTCTCCGCGCTCGATGCAACGTAGCAATGCAACCGCCGTCATGACCTTGGAAATCGACATGATGCTGAATACCGAGTCGGCGGCCAGCTCGCGGCGCTTGGCCCGGTCGGCATAGCCCAGCGTCAGGTCCAGGACCGTCTGGCCGCGCCGCAGCACCAGCAGACGCGCGCCGTCGTACTTGCCGGCTTCGATGTCGCGGCGCACGCGCCGCTCGACACGGCTCAGGGCCTGCGGATCGAAGCCCAGGGCCTGGGGATCGGCAGGGGAATGCGGGGGGCGCAGGGTCATCGGAATCTCCGGTTGGCATGAGGGCGGGCGCGGGTCACTGGGTATTGAGCCCAAGCGAGCGCACCAGCGGCCCGTACAGATTGAAGTCGCGCTGCACGATCGCGGTGAAGGCATCGGGCGACGCGTAGGCCGGGTCGCCGAACTGGCCAAGCTTCTGCGCCACATCCGGCATGGCGATCACCTCCTTGAGCTCGGCGCTCAGGCGCTGCACGATGGCCGGCGGCGTGCCTGCGGGGGCTGCCAGGCCCAGATAGACCTCGCCGAAGATCTGGTCGCCCAGGCCCATCTCGGCCAGCGAGGGAATGTCGGGAAACAGCGGCGAGCGGATCGCGCCGCCGATCGCAATCGGCCGCAGCCGGCCGGACCTCAGCAATTCGATGAAACTGGTGCCGATCACGATCTGCACTTCGCCGCCGATGGCGCCCTGGTAGCTCAGCGCACCGCCCTTGTAGGGAACGTGCACCATCTCGATACCGGTCTTGCGCTTCAGCGCCTCGAAGTGCAGATGGGCCAGGCTGCCGATGCCGTAGCTGCCGTAGTTCAGCGAATTGGGCGCGCTCTTGGCCAGCTTGATGAACTCGTCGAGAGACTTCGCCGGCACCGACGGGTTGACCGCCACGATCCAGCCGCTGTTGCGCATGATCCGGCCGATGAACGCGAAGTCTTTCAGCGGGTCGTACGGCGCGATCTTGTACAGCGCCGGCACGACGCCGGCCAGATCGGGGTTGAACGACACCAGCGTGTAGCCGTCGGCCGGTGCGCGTGCCACGGTCTGTGCCGAGATCATGCCGGTGGCACCAGGCTTGTTGTCCACGATCACCGGCTGGCCCAATCGCTGCGACAGTTTGTCGGCGATGGTGCGGATCGCGATGTCGGTGGATGCGCCCGGCCCGTAGCCGATCACGATGCGGATCGGCCGGTTCGGGTAATCGGTCTGGGCTGACCCGGTCAGGGCCAGGCATGACAGTAGTGCGCCGACGAGGGCGCCGATCAGGATTCGCATGGCTTTGTCTCCGTTCGTTCTTCGGTCGCGTGTAGTCAGACCGGCGTTCAGTGCGCCGGTCCGTTATGGGCCTCGGCGATGGGGGTCACCGAGGCCGGATGAGCGGCGTCACGCCGATCTTGAGCATGAAAAGCATGAAACCTCGTTGCGATCAGCCGTCGGCGCTGACAGTGCGGAATTCGAACTTGCGCCAGTCATAGGCATCGGGAAAATCGACGTCCTTCCAGCCGAGGTCGATCGGATGCGCCGTTTCGGCGAAGGTCATCGCAAGTTCGTACAGCGTGCGCGCGTCTTCGGGCAGTTCGGCGACCTGGTACGCGTTGAGGTGATCCAGCACCGCTTGCATGCGCGGCAGCATCGTGTCGTAGAACGTGCGCAGCTCATCGATGCGCACCGCATGCAGTTTGAGAAAGCGGGCGCGCTCGCTCGGCAGCGCCCACTCCTGCACCAGGTGCGACAGGTCGGCGAAGGCTTCAGGCAGCCGGCGTGCGGACATGTCGGTTCCCGTGCTCGGCCAGCAGATCATCGGCCGCGCGGTAGTGGTTCTGAATCAGCATCTCTTGCTGCGACAACACGATGTGCGGCAGCACGCCTGACGATATGCCGGTGTAGCTGGTCTCCATGGTCGCAAGATCTTCGCGCAGCACTTCGCGGCCGCGCACGATCGAATAGGCCTGGGCGATGCGGTCGCCGGGTCGGTCGGTCTGGAACGCGAAGCGCTGCACGCGCACGTCGGTGTGCGCATGGTCGATCGGCCAGAACCACATCAACGAATGGGTATTGGCCTGCGGGCCGAGCACCACGTTGGGCACGAGATGCACGATGTCGAACGCCCATTGATCGAACCGCGAGGGGTTGACGCCGGGCGGCAGCTTGTCGATATCGATGTCGATGAACGAGGGAAACATCGGCCGTGAGTTGCCGTACAGCACCTGTTCCGCCGGCGTCGCCTTGTGGTTGGGATTGCCGTGTGCCGAATAGCGTGCAAAGTGCTCGCCAACCTCGATGTAGGCCCGGTGCCGATGCGGGTTGGCGCTGCCGCCCTGGTAATCGGGCACCGTATTGCGGTGGATGTAGAGGTTGTGATAACCCTCGCAGAATGCGTTGACCGCCAGGTTCCAGTTCGTGTTCAGCACCACGCGATGGTCTGCGATCTTGGTGCGCCCCGCCGAGAAGCCGCGGTACTGGTCGTAGATCGGCCCCAGCCAGTCGCGCAGCGACTCGCGTGGTTGGTCGGCCAGATTCACGAAGACGATGTTCTCCCAGACTTCCGAGTGCACCGGCAACAGGCCGAAGTGCTCCTTCTGAAGCCCCGGAAACTGCGTGGCATCCGTCACGCCGGTCAGCTCGCCCGTATTGGCATAGGTCCAGGCGTGAAAGCCGCAGGAAAAAGCCCGCCGGCATCCGCTGGCGTCATGCACGAGCCGGTCGCCGCGATGCCGGCAGACGTTGTGGAACACGCGGATACGATCGTCGTTGCCGCGCACCACCAGCAGCGACATCTTCAGCGGCGGGATGTCGGTGACGAGGAAATCACCCTTCTTGCGCAGGTCCAATGCGCTGGCCGCGACCAGCCAGGCGCGCCGGAAGATCGCCGTCTTCTCGTCTTCGTAGAACTGCGGGGTCATGCGTTCGGCGATCGGCACGATGTTGCGTAGCCGGCTGGTGTCGCCGCGGAACACCGTAAAACTGTCTTTGCTCATGGTCCTGGTTTTCCCACCGCGGCACGATCGCTGCACGGTGCTGCGAATTGGCGGGCGCTTTCGATGTGAGCAGCAGTGTAGGCAAGCTCGCCCGTCTTGCCACGGGCTTATCTTTTATAAGTAAAATTCAATTTATGAATGACATCGATACAAGGCTGCTGCGGATCTTCCTCGTGTTGATGTCTGAACGCAGCGTTTCGATGACGGCCGATCGCATGGGATTGAGCCAGCCTGCCGTCAGCCATGCATTGACCCGGTTGCGCCAGGTGTTCGACGATCCGTTGCTGCTGCGCAGCCGCGCCGGTATGACGCCGACCAACCGCGCGCTGTCGCTCGAAGAACCGGTGCGTGAAGTGCTCGGCGGCTACGAACGCCTGGTCGGGCCGGGGAGCAGCTTCGATCCCGCGACATCGACGCGGCGCTTTCGGATGACGGCACCCGAGTACGCCGAGCACCTGCTGATGCCGCCGCTGATGCGCAAGCTGCGCAGCGAAGCGCCCGGCATTCGCGTCGACGTGCAGGGGCCCGACTACGAACGGGCCTATGAGCTGCTCGAGCGCGGCGAGGTCGACCTGCGCATTGCCTGGCTTCTCAAGCCCATGCAGTCGTTAAGGTCGCTGCAACTGTTCCAGGATCGCATCGTCTACATCGCCGACCGCGATCACCCGAAGATCGATGGCACGCTGAGCTTGGCGCAGTTCATGAGCCTGCCCCATGTGCGTACCTACGGTTCAAGCGTGAGCACGACCAACCGCGTGATCGATGAGGCCGTCGAACGCACCGGCAAGCGCATGGCGGGGATTTTCCTGCTGCAAAATTTTCTTACCGTGCCGGCGATGCTTGCCGGCACCGATGTCATCGCGGCGCTGCCGCGCGGGCTGGCCATGCGCTTTGCCCAGCAGTATCCGTTACAGATACTGGAATGCCCGGTGCGCCTGCCGCGCGTGCGCTACGCCGCGTATTGGCATGAGCGCAGCCAGAACGATGCGGGCCATCGCTGGCTACGCCAGGCGGTGCTCGAGGCAGCGAAAACGCTGGAGGTTGCCAAACGACCCAATCGGGCGTGATCCCGCCGGGAGGTCAGACGTTGAACCTGAAGTGCATCACGTCCCCATCCTTCACCACGTAATCCTTCCCCTCCAGCCGCATCTTGCCTTTCTCCTTCGCGCCGGTCTCGCCCTTGCAGGCGATGAAGTCGTCGTACGCGATCGTCTCGGCACGGATGAAGCCGCGCTCGAAATCGGTGTGGATGACCCCGGCTGCCTGCGGCGCCGTCGCGCCCACCTGCACCGTCCACGCGCGCACTTCCTTCACGCCGGCGGTGAAGTAGGTTTGCAGCCCCAGCAGCTTGAACGCGGCGCGGATGACGCGGTCGAGCCCCGGCTCGCTCATGCCCAGGTCGGCCAGGAACACGGCCTTGTCTTCATCGGGCAGGTCGGCGATCTCGGCCTCGATGGCGGCGCACACCGGCACCACGATCGAGCCTTCGGCGTCGGCCAGCTTGCGCACCGCTTCCAGGTGCGGGTTGTTTTCGAAGCCGCCTTCGCGCACGTTGGCCACGTACATGGTCGGCTTGGCGGTGATCAGGCATAGCGGCTTGAGCACCGCCAGCTCTTCTTCATACAGATCGAGCGAGCGCACCGGCTTGGCTTCGTTGAGCACCACCATGCACTTTTCCAGCACGGCGACCAGCCGCTGCGCTTCCTTGTCGCCGCCGGCGCGTGCCACCTTGCTGTAGCGCGTCAGCGCCTTCTCGACGGTGGCCATGTCGGCCAGCGCCAACTCGGTGTTGATGACTTCGATGTCGGACAGCGGATCGATCTTGCCGCTGACGTGCACCACGTTCGAATCCTCGAAGCAGCGCACCACGTGCACGATCGCGTCGGTTTCGCGGATGTTGGCCAGGAACTGGTTGCCCAGCCCTTCGCCCTTCGAGGCGCCGGCCACCAGCCCGGCGATGTCGACGAACTCGACGGTGGCGGGCAGCACGCGCTGCGGCTTGACGATCCCGGCCAGCGCGGCGAGCCGCGGGTCGGGCACCTCGACGATGCCGACGTTCGGCTCGATCGTGCAGAACGGATAGTTTTCGGCGGCGATGCCGGCTTTGGTCAGGGCATTGAACAGGGTCGACTTGCCGACGTTGGGCAGGCCGACGATGCCGCATTTCAGGGACATGCTGGGACTCGAATTGAAGACGGATTGAACCCGCCAGTGTAGCGGTATGCGCGGTCGCTTCAGGCAAGCGCGGGTAGCCTGCCTCTCGTCATCACAAAAATGGCATTGGACCCCAAAACAGCGGGTTTTGTTATCACACGGCTTGCATGAATGGGGGTAAATGGGCTATTTTTACGTCAACTGTGATAACAAGCCATGCTGCTCGACGACCCATCCACCCGCCCGCCCCACGTCTCGGACGAGTCCTCGGCCCTGCAATTGCCGCTGGATCGCAGCGGCAACCTGCATGACGCCGTCTACGAACGCCTGCGCCAGGCGCTGATGGACGGCCATTTCACGCCTGGCCAGACGTTCACGATCCGGGCGCTGGGCGCCGTGTTCGGTACCAGTCCGATGCCGGCGCGCGATGCGCTCAAGCGCCTGGTGGCAGAGCGCGCGCTCGAGCTGCTGCCCAACCGCTCGGTGATGCTGCCGGTGATGACGCGCGCGCGCTTCCAGGAAATCCTGCAGGTGCGCCTGAGCCTGGAGCCGGCGCTGGCCTCGCGCGGCGCCACCAAGGTGACGCCGGCAGTGATCGAGGCGATGGCCGCCGATCATGCGTCGATGTGCACAGCGCTGGCCGGCGGCGAACCGCGGGAATACCTGGCGGCCAACCGGCGCTTTCATTTCCGCCTGTACGAGGCAGCCGGCTCGGTGGTGATGCTGCCGGTGATCGAGGCGATGTGGGTGCAGGCCGGTCCGCATCTGCATCAGTTGTTTCGCGTGCAGGAGCGTGCGATGCCCAGCGTCGAGCACCACCATACCGCCTTGCTGCGCGCGCTGCGCCGCCAGGATGCGACGGCCGCCGCCAAGGCGGTGTGGGACGACCTTTCCGACGCCGCCGATTCGATTTTGGCGGCCGATCAATTCGACGAATAGAGCAGAGGAGCGAGACAGATGGCAGCCGAAAAATCGTTCGGCCGGATTGCGCTGATCACGGGCGCCGCGCGCGGCATCGGCGCAGCGACGGCCCTGGCGCTGGCGCGCCGCGGCATCGCGCCGGTACTGGCCGTGCGCGACCCGGCTGCGGCGCAGGCGGCGGCCGATGCAGTGCGCGCGCTGGGCGCGCCGTGCCGCGTCGTGCCGTGCGACGTGGCCGACTATGCCTCGGTGCGCGCGGCGGTGGCGCAGACGCTGGCCGAATGCGGCCGGCTGGACGCGATCGTGAACAACGCCGGCACGATCGATCCGATCGGTCATCTGGGCGATACCGATCCGGCGCAGTGGGCGCGCGCGATCGCCGTCAACCTGACGGGCGCCTATCACGTGGTGCATGCCGCGTTGCCGGCGCTGCTCGAACATCGCGGTGCGGTGGTCAATGTGTCGACCGGCGCCGCGCACGCCCCGCGCGAGGGCTGGACGGCGTATTGCAGCGCGAAAGCCGGCCTGGCGATGCTCACGCAGTGCATTGCGCATGAATACGCGCAGCGCGGCCTGTCGGTGTATGGGCTGCAACCGGGCATGGTCGACACTGGCATGCAGACACGTATCCGCGCCTCGGGCATGAACCCGATCAGCCAGATACCCAGGGCCGATCTGGCACCGGTCGAAGTCTCGGCCGGCGTGATCGCATGGCTGATCTCCGAATGCCCGCAAGACCTGATCGGGCAGGACCTGACGGTCCGCGATGAACAACTGATGGGCCGCGTGGGCGGCTGAGCATCTCGATGGATACCTCCAAAGTCATCATCACTTGTGCCGTGACCGGCTCGATCCACACGCCGAGCATGTCGCCGTACCTGCCGGTCAGCGCCGACGAGATCGCCGAGGCCGCGATCGGCGCGGCGCGCGCCGGCGCGGCAATCGTGCATCTGCACGCGCGCGACCCGATCGACGGCCGGCCCGACCAGACGCCGGAAGCCTTCATGCGTTTCCTGCCGCGCATCAAGGAATCCAGTGACGTGGTCATCAACCTGACCACGGGCGGCGCGCCGACCATGAGCGTGCAGGAACGCCTGCAACCGGCGCTGCGGCTCAAGCCCGAGGTGGCGTCGCTCAATCTCGGTTCGATGAACTTCGGCCTGTACGAGATGCTGGGCCGCTACAAGGAATTCAAGCACGACTGGGAACAGCCTTATCTGGCCGGCAGCGATGACCGCGTGTTCAAGAACACTTTCCGCGACATCGCCTACATCCTGGAATCCTGTCGCGACAACGGCACGCGCTTCGAGTTCGAGTGCTACGACATCAGCCACCTGTACACGGCGGCGCATTTCGTCGATCGCGGGCTGATCGAGGCGCCGCTGTTCATCCAGTCGGTGTTCGGGCTGCGCGGCGGCATCGGCCCGCATCCCGAAGACGTGATGCACATGAAGCGCACCGCCGACCGATTGTTCGGCAATGACTATTACTGGTCGGTGCTGGGCGCCGGCCGCAACCAGATGCGCATCGCCGTGCAGTCGGCGGTGATGGGCGGCAACGTGCGTGTCGGCCTGGAAGACAGCCTGTGGGATGG
This sequence comes from Burkholderiales bacterium, assembly GCA_017307915.1. Taxonomy (GTDB): domain Bacteria; phylum Pseudomonadota; class Gammaproteobacteria; order Burkholderiales; family Burkholderiaceae_E; genus Zeimonas. The sequence continues at coordinate 13,213 of JAFKGG010000458.1, forward strand.
CCCGGGTCAGCTGGCGCGCAGCAACGCCGACCAGGTGGCGCGCATCCGACGCATTCTCGACGAGCTGGGCATCGCGGTGGCCACGCCGGCCGAGGCGCGCGCGATGCTCAAGCTCAAGGGAGCCGACCGAGTCGGCTTCTGATGCCTGCATTGGCAACTTCCTTCTTCGTTGCAACGATCATCAGGAGACACTCATGACACAGGAACGAACGCTGAGCCGATCGGAACGGCTACGACTGCTCACGCAGACCACGCGCGACACCGATATGGGGCGCCTGCTGCGGATGTTCTGGCATCCGATCGCCCTGTCGCGCGATCTGGCCGCCGGCAAGGCGATGCCGGTGAAGGTGCTTGGCGAAGAGCTGACCTTGTTCCGCGGCGAAGGCGGGCAGGCGCATCTGGTCGGCGGCCGCTGCCGCCACCGGCTGACGCTGCTGCATACCGGCTGGGTGGAAGGCGATCGCATCCGCTGCATGTATCACGGCTGGCAGTTCGACGGCACCGGCGCCTGCGTCGAGCGGCCCGCCGAAAAGGAGGCCGCGCCGCCGCCGAATGCCGCCATCGCCGGCTATCCGGTGCACGAGTATTGCGGGATGGTGTTCGCGTATCTGGGCGAAGGCCCGGCGCCGGAGTTCGATCTGCCGCGCAAGGACGTGCTCGAACGCCCGGGCGCTCTGGTCGTTTCGACCAAGGAAACCTGGAACATGAACTGGTTCCAGCAGATCGAGAATTCGCTGGATGCCGTGCACGTCAGCTTCGTGCACCAGGCGCTGCGGGTGGGCTCGTTCGGCCGCGCCGTCACCGCGTCGCTGCCCGAGCTGTCGTACGAAGAGAACGAAGCCGGCATCGAGCAGACCGCCCGGCGTTCGGCCGACAACGTGCGCAAGAGCGACTGGACCTTCCCCAACAACAATCACGTCGTCGTGCCGGGGCTGACCAAGGACGATCCCTGGATCGACTTCGTCATCTGGATGGTGCCGCAGGACGACGAGCACAGCACGCGCTTCACGCTGTATGCGCTGCCGCCGGGCAACGACGCGGCGAACAAGCGTTTCATCGACTATTTCTCGAAATACGGCAGCTACAACGCCGAAGACCACTGCCAGGAACTGTTCCTGGAAGGCAAGGCGCCGCCCGAGGGCGATCTGTTGGCCGGCCTGATTTCGGCGCAGGACTTCCTCGCGCAGAAAGGGCAGGGGGTGATCGCCGATCGCGAGGATGAATTGCTGGGCAGGTCGGATCTGGGCGTGGTCACGCTGCGGCGCATCTTCTGGCGCGAGCTGGATGCGCTGCGCGAGAACCGTCCGACCAAGCGCTGGCACCGGCGCGCCAAGCCGCTGGAGCTGCCGACGCAGCCGGGTTTGAAGAAAGAGGCCGCGACGGCCTGAGCAATGCATGCGGACGCGGCGGCCGGGTGCGTCCGCATCCGGCTCGCCGCCGTGCACCCGTGGCGCCGCTCATCGGGCGGCGCCGACAAGAAAAGCCCATCGAGGGCTTGCAATCGACGCACCACCACTGAAGGAGACCCCCTCATGAAACCGATGTCTTTACTGCGCGCCATGCTGCTGGCGCTGGGCGCCTCCGGCGTATCGCTGACCGCCTTGGCGCAGGGCCCCGATGACGTTCGCGACTATCCGCGCAAGCCGATCCGGCTGATCGTGCCTTACGCGGTGGGCGGCGGCACCGACGTGCTGGCCCGGATGGCGGCCAAGGAAATCAGCGAACGGCTGGGCCAGCCGGTGGTCGTCGAGAACAAGCCGGGGGCGGCCGGCATCCCCGGCACCGAGCACGTGGCGCGGTCGGCGCCCGACGGTTATACGCTGCTGATGGCGCCCTCGGGGGCGCTGGTGATGAACGTGGTGCTGCGCAAGACGCTGCCCTATTCGCCCGAGAAGGATTTCACGCCGGTCTCGGTGGTGGGCCGGCTGCCGCTGCTGATTGCAGTGAACGCTTCATCACCGATCAAGACCGTGAAGGAGCTGGTCGACTATGGCAAGGCCAAGCCCAATGAAGTGACGTATGCGTCCAGCGCGCCGCTGTTCCTGCTGGCCACCGAGTTGTTCAAGCAGAAGACCGGCACCCAGTTCCTGGCGGTGCCTTACAAGAGCAGCGGCGAGTCGACCACGGCGCTGGCCAGCGGCCAGGTGACGATGGCGATCGCGGACGTGCCGCCGCTGGCCGGCATGATCAAGGCCGGCAAGTTGCGCGCACTGGCCTATACTGATGAACGGCGCAGCACCGCTTTCCCCGATGTGCCGACCGTAGCCGAAGCCGGCCTGCCCGGCACCGAAGTGGCGACGCTGGTCGGCATCGTGGCGCCAGCGGGCACGCCGATGGGTATCGTGCGCAAGATTCAGGACGTGATCGTCGACATGGTGAAGAAGCCAGACGTTCGCGAACGCTTCACCGCGATCGGTGTGGAGGCAGTGGGCAATACTTCGGAAGAGTTTGCCCGTTCCATCACGGCCGATCTGAAGCGTTGGGGCGAAGTGGCGAAACGCGCGAATATCCAACCGGAATAGCAGTCAAACCCAACGGCCGTTCGCGCGGCTTCGATCTCGACCATCATGGAACTTCTCCCCGTACAACTGCGTGCCATCCGCTACGAGGCCGAGGGCATCAGCACCTTCGAATTTCGCTCGACCGGCGCGCAGCCGCTGCCGCCGTTCACGGCGGGTGCGCACATCGATCTGCATCTGGCCTCCGGGCTGGTGCGTAGCTACTCGCTGTGCAATTCGCAGGATGAGTCCGACCGCTACGTGGTCGGCGTCAACCGCGATCGCAACAGCCGTGGCGGCTCGCGCCTGATGCACGACACGCTGAAGGTCGGCACGGTGCTGAACATCAGCGCGCCGCGCAACAACTTCCCGCTCGACGAAACGGCACCGCACTCGATGCTGATCGGCGGCGGCATCGGCATCACGCCGATGCTGTGCATGCTGCGCCGTCTCGAGTCGCTGGGGCGGCCGTGGACGCTGCATTACTGCGCCCGCAACCGCGCCAGCGCTGCCTTCGTCGACGAGTTGACGGCCTTGCAGGCGGGTTCGAAGGTGGGCACCTTGCACCTGCATTTCGATGATGAATCGAACGGGCAGTTCCTGTCGTTGCAGAAAGTCGTAGCTGAAGCGCCGGCCGGCGCGCATTTCTACTGCTGCGGCCCGCTGCCGATGCTGGCCGCCTACGAAGAGGCGACGCGCGATCTGCCGCCCGGGCGCATGCACGTCGAATACTTCAGCGCCAAGGAAGCGCCGTCGACCAGCGGCGGCTTCGTGGTCGAGCTTGCCAATAGCGGCAAGACGATCGAAGTGCCCGAGGGCAAGACGATCCTCGACATGCTGCTCGACGCCGGCGTCGACGTGCCGTATTCGTGCATGGAAGGCGTGTGCGCATCGTGTGAAACGCGCGTCATCGAAGGCGTGCCCGATCATCGCGATCTGGTGCTGACCAAGGAAGAGCAGGCTTCGAACAAGGTGATGATGGTGTGCTGCTCGGGGTCGAAATCGCCGAAGCTGGTGCTCGATCTCTGATCGCCGCGAACCGACCATGAGCACATCGAACCCGGCCGGTGACGGCAATCCGTTCCTCGCCTGCCTGAAGGCCAAGTCCGGCACTTCGGCACTGGGCACTTTCATCATGTCGGGCAGCCCGCTGATCACCGAGGCGATCGGCTGCTGCGGCTTCGACTGGGCGATCGTCGACGGCGAGCACTCGCCGATCGACACGCTCGACATCGCCCATCTGCTGCAGGCGCTGGGCACCACTTCTACCGTGCCGGTCGTGCGCGTGCCGTGGAACGATCCGGTGATCGTCAAGCGCGTGCTCGACGCGGGCGCGGCCACCGTGCTGTTTCCGTTCGTGCAGAGCGCCGACGAGGCGCGCCAGGCGGTGCGCTCGATGCGCTATCCGCCCGAAGGCATCCGCGGCATGGCCGGGCTGACGCGCGCCTCGCGCTTCGGCGCGGCGCCCAACCATTTCCGCAGCGCCAACCAGCGCGTGACGGCGGTGGTGCAGATCGAAACGCCGACGGCGCTGGAGCGGCTCGAAGAAATCGCCGCGGTCGATGGCGTCGGCGCGCTGTTCATCGGGCCGACCGACTTGTCGGGTTCGATGGGTTTTTATGGCGATTCGACGCAGCCTGAAGTGCAGCGCGCCGTGCTCGACGGGCCGCGCCGCTGCCATGCGGTGGGCAAGCCGATCGGCACGCTGGCCGGCACGGCCGAGCAGGCGGCGAAGTACCGCGAGGCGGGCTTCGATTTCGTGGGCATCTCGTCAGACCTGGGTTTTCTGACCGGGGTGGCACGGGCAGCGCTGGCCGGGCTGCGGGCGGGCAAGGCGGTCGCGGGCGGGGCTGCAGCCGGATCCGGGGCGGCGGGTACGCCCGGCTATTGAACCGGGGTGCTGCCGTACTAGTGCGGCAGTCGGGCGCACCGCGTGAGCGGTGCTATGGTGTCCCGAGCGCTCACGCTGTTCGCCGACCCACGCAGCCGGTTTTGCTACGCTATCGCAATGCCTGCAACGCTTGACGGAAAACTCGTCGTCGCCATCTCGTCGCGCGCGGTGTTCGATTTCGAGGAAGAAAACCGCGTCTTCGAGCGCGACAACGACACTGCCTACATGGCCCTGCAGCGCGCCCGGCTCGACGTCACCGCCCAGCCGGGCGTGGCGCTGGCGCTGGTGCGCAAGCTGCTGCAATTCGACCCCGCCGATCGCGCCGAGGCGCAGCGGCGCGTCGAGGTGGTGGTGGTGTCGCGCAATGATCCGGTCAGCGGCCTGCGCGTGTTCCGTTCGGCGCAGCAGGCCGGCCTGCGGCTGGAACGCGGTGTGTTCACGCGCGGGCGCGCGCCGTGGCGCTATCTGGCCCCGCTGAAGGCCAACCTGTTCCTGTC
>JAFKGG010000459.1 GCA_017307915.1 Burkholderiales bacterium
GGGCGCGTGCCGGGCGCCCGGCAGCGTGCCCGCCGCGAATTCCTCGGGCGTGCGCACGTCGAGCACGAAGCTGGTGTGCGTGGTGTCGTCGAGCAGTGCCTGCGCCTGCGCAGTCTCCAGCATCGGCACCCCATGCCGTGCCGCCATCGCGCGCGCTTGCCGCTGCCGTTGTTCCAGGTCGGCCGGCGCGGTATTGCTGCCGTGGCGGCGCGTGCTGCCGTGCTGCAGTTCCAGGTCGACCAGATACCAGCCTTGCGTGCCGTTCTCCAGCGCCAGCACCCGGTTGTTCACGCCGAAATCGAGCAGCGTTTGCGCGCCGATGATGCTGCGCGTGCGGCCGGCGCAGTTGACGACGATGGTCGTGGCGGGATCGGGCGCCAACTCGCCGATGCGCAGCGCCAGCTCGCCGTTGGGGCAGCACAGCGCCCCAGGGATGCTCATCTTCCGGTATTCATCGAACGGCCGGCCGTCCAGCACGATCAGATTCTCGCCGGCCGCCTGCCGCTCGGCCAGCTCGCGGGCGCTGATGCGCGGCGTTCCCAGTTCATGTTCGACCAGTTCGCCGAAGGTCTTCGAGGGCACGTTCACGCCCTTGAACAGGGGCATGCCGGCATCGGCCCAGGCCTGGACGCCGCCGGCCAGCCGATGAACCCGCGTATAGCCCAGCGCGCGCAGCCGTTCGAGCGCGCGCTGGTCGACGTCGGTCGCTGCGTCGCCGTACACCACCACCCGCGTTGCGCGGTTCGGCACCAGTCGGCGTACGTCCAGCTCGAGGCGGCTGTACGGCAGCGGTACCGCATAGAACAGATGGCCCTCGCCGTACTGTCCATGCTCGCGCACGTCGAGCAGGGCGATTTCTGCACCATCGTGCAGCCATTCTTTCAAGCGGGCAGGCATCAAGGCTTCGGACACGGCCGGTCTTTCCGGTTTGGTTGTGCCGCCGAAGGCGGCCTGGATGTCAGCGGCGGGTCTGCACGCCGATCGGCATCGGCTGACAGGTGCCCGCTTCCAGATCGAAGCAGATGCGCTCGGAAAGGGTTTCCAGGGCGCGGCCGTACAGATGCAGGTGGCGGATGACCTGATCGCCTTTGATCTGCACCGCGTGGATGTCCTCGGGCATCAGGGCGATGCCGCTGCCTGGGCCGACGACGATCTCGCCGCTTTGCTCAAGCTCGCCGCGTCCGGGAACGCTGCCGTCGTCGGTGCGGCGATACAGGTAGTTGTGCTCCTCGCCGTCGACGCCGGCGATGCACGCCCAGGTCGTATGGTTGTGCGGCGTGATCGTCTTGCCCGGGCGCATGACGTTCAGATACAGGGCGAAGCTGCGGTCGGGGTCTTCGGTGATCAGGTAGCGCGCCTGCCGCTCATTGCCTTCGGGCGGCGGGAAGTCGGTGGCCGACCACATCGATGGGGTTGACGCCAAGCCTTTCAGTTCGTCGAGGATGCGCGTCAGCGCCGGACGGTCGACCGGCCGTTCGGCTCCGATCTGCTTGATTTTTTCAATGGCCGTCGCTACGGCCGATTGGCGCTCGTTCATCGGTCAACTCTTTAATGATAGCAATGAATGAATCGAGTCTAGCTAAGCGTTCCGCCCGCTACAAATTACGAATCAGGCAATTTTGCATAAGCAACGTTAATATATTGCACGATGAGAACCCTCGACCTGGAGCTGCTGCGCACGCTCGACGCGATCTCGCGGCTGAAGACCTTCAGCGCGGCGGCCGAGCACCTGCACAAGACGCAATCGGCAATCACGCAGCAGATGCAGCGCCTCGAAGAACAGCTGGGCTACGCTCTGTTCGACAAGCGCGGCCGGGCCAAGCAGCTCACGACGCAGGGCGAGCAGTTGCTGGCCTATGCGCGCCGCATGCTGGCGCTCAACGACCAGGCGCTGCTGGCGGTGGTGCGGCGCGAATCCAGTCCGCAGTTGCGCATCGGCTCGCCGCACGATGTTGCCGACACGCTGCTGCCCAGCCTGCTGACGCGCTTCGTGCGGCTGCTGCCGGAGCTGCAGATGACCATCGTGGTCGGCCGCAGCCCGTTCCTGATGGAAGCGCTGCACGAGGACCAGCTCGACATGACGCTGTCCACCCGCTTCGATGAGCGCCTGGCCGGCTTGCGCATGCAGAGTTCCCCCACCGTCTGGGTGTGTGCGCACGATTTCGTCTATGTGCCCGGCACGCCGGTGCCGCTGGTGCTGGCCGACGAGCCGAGCCTGTTTCGCAAGATGTCGCTGGATGCGCTCAGCCAGGCTGGCATTCCTTGGCGCATCCGCTTTCTGGCGCCGACGCTGACTGCAATCCGCGCCGGCGTACGTGCCGGGCTGGGCATCACCGGGCGCAGCATCGAGCTGGTTGATGCCGGCATGCGCGTGCTGGGCCGCAACGAAGGCCTGCCGCCGCTGCCCGATACCAACTACTACCTGTATGCGCACCCGAGCCGCAACTCGGCAGCGGCGCGTGCGCTGTTCGACGAGCTCGACAGCGGTGGGCAGCGCTTCGGCGAGGCGTTCGTCGCGTGAGGCGCGGCGCCTGCCTCAGCTGCCGCGGCGTTCCAGCATCTGCAGAATCGTTGTGGCGATCTCCTCGATCGATTTGGTCGTCGATGATAGCCATTCGATGCCCTCACGGCGCATCATCGATTCGGCCTCGGCCACCTCGTAGCGGCAGTTCTCCAGCGACGCATAGCGGCTGGCGGGGCGCCGCTCGTTGCGCACCACGGCCAGCCGCTCGGGCGCGATCGACAGGCCGAACAACTTGGCCTTGAACTTGTACAACACATCGGGCAGGCGACGGCGCTCGAAGTCATCGGGAATCAGCGGGTAATTGGCGGCCTTGATGCCGTGCTGCATGGCCAGATACAGGCTGGTCGGCGTCTTGCCGCTGCGCGAGACGCCGACCAGGATCACGTCGGCCTGCTCCAGGTCGGCGTGCAATTGGCCGTCGTCGTGCGCCAGCGAATAGTTGATCGCGGCGATGCGCCGCTCGTAGGCCTGCGTATTGGTTGCCGTGTGCGAGCGTCCGATGGTATGCGTCGAACGCACGCCGAACTCGGTTTCCAGCGGCTCGACGAAGGTGGCGAACAAGTCGAGGAAGCGGCAATTGGCCTGCCGCACCACGTCGTTGATCGACGTATCGACCAGCGTGCTGAACACGATCGGCCGGTGGCGATCGACCAGCGCCTGCCGGTCGATGCGCTCGCGCGCCTCGCGCGCCTTGTCCACCGAATCGACGAACGGCAGCCGCACCTGGCGCAGCGACATGCTCTCGAACTGCGTCAGCAGCGAATTGCCGAAGGTTTCGGCGGTGATGCCGGTGCCGTCGGAGATGTAGAAGACTGTGCGGTCGTACCTGGTGCCGGCCGAGTCAGGCATGAAACGATTCCCCCGAGTCGAAGTAAAATCCCACAGATACCTGCCCATGGGCAGGGCTCGCAATCCTGCTCAACCCCGCAGAACGCTGCAGACGGCCGGTGCTCGCCAGGGCCAGCCCGGGCGCCGACCGCCTGAAGCGCTTTGCCGCATACGGATTTTCAACCATGTCAGGATCTTTCCATGAATTCTCACGAAGGACGCTACGTCGTTCCCTTCGAAGACTTGCGCATGACCGACGTCGAGTCGGTCGGCGGCAAGAATGCTTCGCTGGGCGAGATGATCAGCCAGCTCACGGCCTCGGGCGTGCGGGTTCCGGGGGGCTTTGCCACCACGGCCTTCGCATTTCGCCAGTTCCTGCAGCATAACCGCCTGACTGAGCGCATCAACGCCAGACTCGAACAACTCAATACCGAAGACGTCAAGGCGCTGGCCGAATGCGGCGCCGAGATCCGCGGCTGGATCATCGACGCGCCGCTGCCCGAGGCGCTGGAGCGCGAAGTCCGCGCCCATTATCAGCGCATGGTCGAGGCCAGCGGCGCCGAGATTTCGGTCGCCGTGCGCTCGTCGGCCACCGCCGAAGACCTGCCCGACGCTTCGTTCGCCGGCCAGCAGGAAAGCTACCTGAACGTCAACGGCATCGATGACGTACTCGACCGCGTGCGCCACGTGTTCGCGTCGCTGTACAACGACCGCGCCATCTCGTATCGCGTGCACAAGGGCTTCGCCCACGCGGAGGTGGCGTTGTCTGCCGGCATCCAGCAGATGGTGCGCAGCGACCTGGCCAGTTCCGGCGTCATGTTCACCATCGACACCGAGTCGGGCTTCCAGGACGTCGTGTTCATCACCAGCTCGTACGGCCTGGGCGAGACGGTGGTGCAGGGCGCCGTCAACCCCGACGAGTTCTACGTGCACAAGCCGATGCTGGCGGCCGGCAAGTTCCCGGTCATCCGCCGCGAGATGGGCTCCAAGCTCATCAAGATGACTTTCGCCGAGAGCAACGGCGACGGTCGCCGCGTGAAGACCGTCGACACGCCGGCCGACGCGCGCAACCGCTATTCGCTCAGCGACGAAGACGTCATCGAGCTGGCGCGTTTTGCCGTCATCATCGAACGCCACTACGGCCGCCCGATGGACATCGAATGGGGCAAGGACGGCCGCGACGGCCACCTGTACATCCTGCAGGCGCGCCCCGAAACGGTGAAATCGCAGGCCGGCGAAGTGCGCCAGCAGCGCTACCGCCTCAAAGGCAGCTCCGACGTGCTGGTCTCGGGCCGCGCCATCGGCCAGAAGGTTGGCGCCGGCCGCGTGCGCATCGTTGGCGACGCCAGCGAAATGCACCGCGTACTGCCCGGCGACGTGCTGGTCACCGACATGACCGACCCGAACTGGGAACCGGTCATGAAGCGCGCCGCCGCCATCGTCACCAATCGCGGCGGACGCACCTGCCACGCGGCGATCATCGCGCGCGAGCTGGGCATCCCGGCCGTGGTCGGCTGCGGCAATGCCACCGAGCGGCTGAAAGACGATGCGCTGGTCACCGTTTCCTGCGCTGAAGGCGACACCGGCAACATCTACGACGGGCTGCTCGAAACCGAGATCACCGAGGTCGATGCCGGCGCGATGCCCGAGCTGCCGGTCAAGATCATGGTCAACGTCGGCAACCCGGCGCTGGCCTTCGAGTTCGCGCACCTGCCCAACGCCGGCGTCGGGCTGGCGCGGCTCGAATTCATCATCAACCACAACATCGGCGTACATCCGAAGGCGATTCTCGACTACCCGAACGTCGATTCCGACCTGAAGAAAGCCGTCGAGAGCGTCGCGCGCGGCCACAATACGCCGCGCGCGTTCTACGTCGACCGGCTCGCCGAAGGCGTGGCCACGATCGCCGCGGCGTTCTGGCCCAAGCCGGTGATCGTGCGCTTGTCCGACTTCAAGTCGAACGAATACCGCAAGCTGATCGGCGGCGCGCGCTACGAGCCCGAAGAGGAAAACCCGATGCTGGGCTTCCGCGGCGCTTCGCGCTACGTGGCCGAGAGCTTCCGTGACTGCTTCGAGCTGGAATGCCAGGCGATGCGCAAAGTGCGCGAGCAGATGGGGCTGACCAACGTCGAGCTGATGGTGCCGTTCGTGCGTACCGCCAAAGAGGCGGCGGCGGTCGCCGATCTGCTGGCCCGCCATGGCCTGCGCCGTGGCGAACAGGGCCTGCGGCTGATCATGATGTGCGAGCTGCCGTCCAATGCCCTGCTGGCCGAGCAGTTCCTCGAACATTTCGATGGCTTCTCGATCGGCTCGAACGACCTGACGCAGCTCACGCTGGGACTGGACCGCGACTCGGGCCTGGTCGCCGACAGCTTCGACGAACGCGACCCGGCCGTGCGCATGCTGCTGGAACGCGCCATCGATGCCTGCCGCAAGGCCGGCAAGTACGTCGGCATCTGCGGCCAGGGGCCGTCAGATCATCCCGATCTGGCGCAGTGGCTGATGGAAAAGGGCATCAGCTCGATCTCGCTGAACCCCGATACGGTCGTTTCGACCTGGCAGCAACTGGCCGGCGCGAAGCAGCGCTAAGCCGGGGCAGCCGGACGCGCATGAAAAAGGGCCCCGATCGGGGCCCTTCACCCATTGGCACGGCCGCTGTCGCCTGCCATGCCGGCGCGCCCCGGGCGCGGGTTGCCCCGCACCGCGGGCACGGCCTCACTTGATGACCATCATCTGCGTCTTCTGGCCGCCCTTGTAGGTGAACAAGGTCAGCGAGCTGTCCTTGACGTCGCCGCGGCTGTCGAAGGAGATCTTGCCGGTCACCCCTTCGTAGTTGATCTTCTGCAGCTCGGGCAAATACTTCTTCGGGTCAGTGGAATTGGCCTTCTGCATCGCCGCCACCATCACGTTCACCGCGTCGTAGACGTAGGGAGCGTAGAGCTGCACGTCGATGTTGTACTTCTCCTTGAATTTCTTCTTGAAGGCTTCCATGCCGGCTGCTCGATCGGCGGTCACGCCGCCGGCCTCTGCGCAGACGATCTTGCCTTCGCCGAGCGCATCGCCGGCCAGCTTCGGCAGCTCGCCGGTGCAGATGCCGTCACCGCCCATGAACTTGACGTTTTCCATGCCGAGCTGCTTCATCTGCCGCAACATCGGGCCGCCGACGGCATCCATGCCGCCGTAAAAGATCAGGTCAGGCTTTGCGCCCTTGAGTTTGGTCAGGATCGCATTGAAATCCGTGGCCTTGTCGTTGGTGAACTCGCGGCCGATGACCTTGCCGCCAGCGGCCTTGGCGGCTTTCTGGAATTCGTCGGCCACTCCCTGTCCGTAGGCGGTGCGATCGTCGATGATGGCGATCGACTGTGCCTTGATTTCCTTCACCGCGTAGCGACCCAATGCGCCGCCCAACTGGCCGTCATTGGCGACGACGCGAAAGGTCGTCTTGAAGCCTTGTTGCGTGTATTTCGGTGCCGTCGACGACGGTGAAATCTGCGGAATGCCGGCATCGCGATAAATGCGCGAGGCCGGAATCGAGGTGCTGGAGTTCAGGTGGCCGACCACACCGACCACCTTGGCATCGACCAGCTTCTGCGCAGCGGCCGTGCCTTGCTTCGGGTCGGCCGCGTCGTCTTCCGACATCAGCTCGAAAGTCACGTCCTTGCCACCGATCTTGAGCTTTTTCGCATTCAGCTCCTCGATGGCCAGCTTACCGCCCAGCTCGTTGTCTTTGCCCAGGTGGGCGATGGACCCGGTGAGCGGGGCGACGTGGCCGATTTTCACGACGCTCTGCGCCAGCGCCGGGGCGCTGCCGGTAGCAAACGCCGTGGCGACGGCGAGACCCAAAAGCTTGACCTTCATCAGGCATCTCCTAGCGGGGAAACGGTCGGACCCGGCAGCGCTGCCGTCACGCCGGCACGGTAAAAGCGCAGAAATCGTAGCCCGATTCGCCAGGGGCGGCAATCAAGGTGAAGCCCTGATGCCCTTGGTTCGGCGCGGCCTGTCGGGTACGAAAGACAGCTGCGCTTGCTGGTATGCTGGCCGCTACGGAGAAGCGCATATGCAACTGCATTATTGGTGGTGGATCGTCGCCGTCGGGCTGGGGGTGCTGGAACTGCTGACCGGCACTTTCTATCTGCTCGTGCTGGCGCTGGCCTGCGCCGCCGGTGGCCTGGCCGCCTGGGCCGGCCTCGGCCTGCCGTTGCAGCTACTGGTCACCGCGGTGGTCGCGGTCAGCGGCTGGCTGCTGCTGCGCCGGCGCAACCCTTGGCGCGGCAGCGTAGCCGCCGATGCCGATCCCAACGTGCTGCTCGACATCGGCGAGCGCCTGCAGGTCGAGGCCTGGGGCGCCGACCGGCAGGCGCGCGTGCAGTATCGTGGCGCCACCTGGACCGTCGAACTCGATCCCGCGCAGCCGGCCGAGGCCGCCCGGCCTGGCGCCTTCGTCATCTCCCGCGTCGTCGGCAACCGGCTGATCGTGCGCAGCGCAGCCTGACCCAATAGCAACACCTAGGAGAATTCGCATGCCACTCAGCGGCTTCGGCCTCGTCTCGTTGGTTGTATTGATCCTGGCGGTGGTGTTCGTCACCCGCGCGATGAAGGTCGTGCCGCAGCAGCACGCCTGGATCGTCGAGCGGCTCGGCAAGTACGACCGTACGCTGGGCCCGGGCCTGAGCTTCATCGTGCCCTTCATCGATCGCGTCGCCTACAAGCATTCGCTCAAGGAAATCCCGCTCGACGTACCCAGCCAGATCTGCATCACGAAAGACAATACGCAGCTCACGGTCGACGGCGTGCTGTATTTCCAGGTCACCGACCCGATGCGCGCCTCGTATGGTTCGAGCAACTACATCTCCGCGATCACGCAGCTGGCGCAGACCACGCTGCGTTCGGTGGTCGGCAAGCTGGAGCTGGACAAGACCTTCGAGGAACGCGATTTCATCAACTCCAGCGTCGTATCGGCGCTCGACGAAGCGGCGCTGAACTGGGGTGTGAAGGTGCTGCGCTACGAGATCAAGGATCTGACGCCGCCCAACGAGATCCTGCGCTCGATGCAGGCGCAGATCACCGCCGAGCGCGAAAAGCGCGCGCGCATCGCTGAATCCGAAGGCCGCAAGCAGGAACAGATCAACCTGGCCACCGGCGAGCGCGAATCGTTCATCCAGCGCTCGGAAGGCGAACGGCAGGCCGAGGTCAACCGTGCCATGGGCGAAGCGGCCGCCATCCAGGCCGTGGCCGACGCTACCGCGCGCGCCATCGAACGCATCGGCGCGTCGCTGCGCCAGCCCGGTGGCATGGAGGCGGTGAACCTGCGGGTCGCCGAAAAATACGTCGAAGCCCTCGGCAAACTGGCCAAGGAAAACAACACGATGATCGTGCCGGCCAACCTGACGGACGTGGCTTCGCTGGTGGCGACCGCGACCAGTGTCATCCGGCAGCAACCGGCTGGCGGGGCGGGGCGCTGATCCGGTCGGCCATGCCGGCGTGGTGCGCGGCCGGGCGGGGCACCCGCTGCTGCATCCGCTGGCTGCCATCCGGCGCGGCTGGCCTCTGGCTGCTTGCCGGGCGCTGCCGCGGGATCTGCGCAGCCGCGCCTCAGGTGTCTGCGCGGCCGCGCCTTAGCGTTGATTGCCCTGCTTGAGCAGCCGCTGCCGCTCGCGCTGCCATTCGCGCTCGCGCTCGGTGTCGCGCTTGTCGTATTGGCGCTTGCCCTTGGCCAGCCCGATCGCCAGCTTCACGCGGCCGCGCGTGTAGTGCAGATCCAGCGGCACCAGCGTATAGCCGGCGCGCTCGACCTGGCCGATCAGCTTGTCGATCTGCGCCGCGTGCATCAGCAGCTTGCGGGTGCGCGTCGGGTCGGGCTTGATGTGCGTGGAAGCTTCGGGCAGCGGCGTGATGTGCGCGCCGATCAGGAACAGCTCGCCATCGCGGACGATCACGTAGCCTTCCTTCATTTGCGCGCGGCCGGCGCGAATAGCTTTCACCTCCCAACCTTCCAGGGCGATGCCGGCTTCCAGCCGCTCCTCGATGAAATAATCGTGGAGCGCTTTTTTGTTCTGGGCGATGCTCATGTCTAAAATCCGCGGCAATTCTAGCAGTGCCGCTCGCCGGCACCGCTGAGCGGCTGCCTGGCAGCCGGCTTGGTTCACCCTTTCAGCGATCACACAGCGCCGCCGTGCACGCCGTCAGAAAATCAGTCCTGCTCCCATATAGCGCCCGGCAGATGTTCGATCTGGTCGAGCGCGTCGAAGACTACCCTGCTTTCCTGCCCTGGTGCGGCGGTGTCAGCGTGCAGCGCGAAGGCGAATCGGCGCTGACCGCCACCATCACCATCGCCTATCACGGGCTGCGCCAGCGTTTCACGACGCGCAACACGCATCATGCCCCCGATTCGATCTCGATGCGGCTGGTCGACGGCCCATTCTCGCGGCTCGAAGGCGAATGGCGCTTCACCGCGCTGCGCGAAGACGCCTGCAAGGTCGAACTGACGCTCGAATACGCGTTCGCCAGCGGCCTGCTCGGCCGGGCACTGGCGCCGGTGTTCGACCCGATTGCGCGCAGCTTCATCGACGCATTCGTCAGGCGTGCCGATCAGCTCTACGGCGGGTGAGCGATGCTGCCGTCGCCCGGGCCCGCGCCATTGCGCATCGAGATCGTCTGGGTGGAGCAGGGGGGCGCGATCGGCCGTTTGCCGCTGCAGTTGCCGTCTGGCGCGACGCTGGCCGATGCCTTGGCCCGCTTGCAGGGCAGCGAGCCGGGCCGCGCACTGGAAGAGGGGCGCCTGAAAGCAGCGGTATTCGGGCGGTTGCTGGTGCCGTCGACGCCGCTGCACGACGGCGATCGCATCGAGCTACTCGGTGAGCTGAGCGTCGACCCGAAGATTGCGCGGCAGCGTCGCGTGGCAAAGAAACGCGCCGAGCAGGCGCGCGACAAATGGCGTGGCCCTTTGCGTAAATCGTAAGACTGAATTCCGGCTCAGCCCGCGCTGCAATGACGTGACACGTCGCGCCTGACGCTGTCGATGCGCCGGGCGCGCTCGGCGTCGTCCATCACGGCCTGCTCGCCTTTGGCGTCTAGCGTCACGATCCGCATGCCGCTTTCCAGCGTGCGCAGCGAGCCACGCGCGTCGTCGCAGGCGCGTGCCAGCTTGGCGGCCTGCTCCTGCTCTTCCTTCTGCTTGCGTTCGGCCTGTTCGCGCTCGGCCATCCGCTTGCGGAACGCCATGTCGCGATCGGCCCAGCTCTGGAAGCGGTCGTCGGGCGCTTTGCCGGCGGCGCTGGCGGTTTCCCCGGCTGAGCGCTGAGCGGTCGTGGCCGTGCCGCCGGCGCCCGCCGTACCCGCCGCGCGCTCGCTGCCGGGGCCCGAGGCGGCAGCGGCGGCGTTCGCGCCTGCCGGTACGTTGGCTGCCGTCTGCGTCGTCGTTTCAGTGCGCGCCGCCGGCGGCGCCGGGCTGCGGATGATTTGCGCGGGCCGTACATCGGGCGGCGGCGGTTGATCCGAATAGACCATCTGGCCATTGGCATCGCGCCATTGCCAGGTTGCCGCCTGGGCCGCCAGCGGCAGCAGCGCGGCGACGAGAATCAATGATCGGAACGAGGGCATGGTGCAAATGGCCTGAGTGACGGACAACGCCGGGACAACGCCGCGCGCCTGCCGGCCTGACGCCGGCAAGACGCGGCCGGGCAGGGCGCCTGGCCGTTTGTGATCGCCGCTGCCGGCGGGCGCCGGCCGGCAGCCGACGAAAGGGGCTGGGCTGCGGCCAGACGGATCCCCGCCGCGACGCGGCCGGGCCGCCTGACGCCGCCCCGGGGCGCTCTGTATAATCCTGTCTTTGAGCCCAGAGGGTCACATGCGACTGGTCAAGAAGGCGCTGACGTTCGACGACGTCCTGCTGGTTCCAGCGTTCTCCGACATTCTCCCCCGCGACACTTCCTTGAAGACCCGCCTGACCAGGCGGATCTCGCTGAACATCCCGCTGCTGTCGGCGGCGATGGACACCGTTACCGAAGCGCGTCTCGCGATCGCCATCGCCCAGGAAGGCGGTCTCGGCATCGTCCACAAGAACCTGAGCCCGCAGCGGCAGGCCGCCGAAGTGGCCAAGGTCAAGCGGCACGAGTCCGGCATCGTCGCCGACCCGATCACGGTGTCGCCCGGCATGAAGGTGCTCGACGTGATCCAGCTCACGCAACAGCACCGCATCTCGGGCCTGCCGGTGGTCGACAACGGCCGCGTGGTCGGCATCGTCACCAACCGCGACCTGCGTTTTGAAACCCGGCTCGACGAACCGGTCAGCCGCATCATGACGCCGCGCGAGCGGCTGGTCACGGTGCGCGAAGGCGCTTCGCTGGACGACGCCCAGGCGCTGATGCACAAACACCGCCTCGAACGCGTGCTGGTCATCAATGAAGCCTTCGAGCTGAAGGGCCTGATCACCGTCAAGGACATCCTGAAGGCCACCGAACATCCCAACGCCAGCAAAGACCCGCAGGGCAAGCTGCGCGTCGGTGCCGCGGTCGGTGTCGGCGGCGACGTCGATGAACGTCTCGAACTGCTGGCGCGTGCCGGCGTCGACCTCGTCGTCGTCGATACCGCGCACGGCCACAGCAAGGGGGTCATCGACCGCGTGCGTGCCACCAAGCGGCAATACCCGAACATCGACATCGTCGCCGGCAACATCGCCACCGGCGAGGCGGCGCTTGCGCTGGCCGAAGCCGGCGCCGACGCGGTCAAGGTCGGCATCGGCCCCGGCTCGATCTGCACCACGCGTGTCGTGGCCGGCGTCGGCGTGCCGCAGATCAGCGCCATCAGCGACGTGGCCAGCGCGCTCGAAGGCAGCGGCGTCTCGCTGATCGCCGACGGCGGCATCCGCTATTCGGGCGACGTCGCCAAGGCGATCGCCGCCGGCGCGCATGCCGTCATGATGGGCTCGATGTTCGCCGGCACCGAAGAGGCGCCGGGCGACGTCGTTCTCTACCAAGGGCGTTCCTACAAATCGTATCGCGGCATGGGTTCGCTCGGTGCCATGCAACAGGGCGCGGCCGATCGCTACTTCCAGGATTCGTCGGTCAACGTCGACAAGCTGGTGCCCGAAGGCATCGAAGGCCGCGTGCCGTACAAGGGCTCGGTCGTCGCCATCCTGTACCAGCTATGCGGCGGTCTGCGCGCCAGCATGGGCTATTGCGGCTGCCCGACGATCGACGACATGCGTTCGCGTCCGTCGTTCGTCGAAATCACCGCGGCCGGCATGCGCGAATCGCACGTGCACGACGTGCAGATCACGCAGGAAGCGCCCAACTACCAGGCTGAGTGAGCCGGCGTCGATGCACGACAAGATCCTGATTCTCGATTTCGGTTCGCAGGTCACGCAGCTGATCGCGCGCCGCGTACGCGAAGCCCACGTTTACTGCGAGATCCATCCCTGCGACGTCGATGCCGCGTTCATCCGCGAATTCGCGCCGCGCGGCATCATCCTGTCGGGCAGCCACATGTCGGCCTACGGTGAATCCACCGATCGTGCGCCCGACGTGGTGTTCGAGCTTGGCGTACCCGTGCTCGGCATCTGCTACGGCATGCAGACGATGGCGCAGCAGCTGGGCGGTCGCGTCGAAGGCGGCCACCAGCGCGAATTCGGCTACGCCGAGGTCAGGGCGCGCGGCCATACCAAGTTGCTCGACGGCATCGAAGACCAGCGTACCGCCGAAGGCCACGGCCTGCTGAAGGTGTGGATGAGCCACGGCGACAAGGTGGCTGAAATGCCGCCGGGCTTCAAGCTGATGGCCTCGACCCTGTCGTGCCCGATCGCCGGCATGGCCGATGAGGAACGGCGCTTTTATGCCGTGCAGTTCCATCCCGAGGTCACGCACACGGCGCAGGGGGCGCGTATCTTGTCGCGCTTCGTACTCGAGATCTGCGGGTGCCGTGCCGACTGGGTGATGGGCAACTACATCGAGGAAGCGGTTGCGCGCATTCGTGAGCAGGTCGGGCAGGAAGAGGTCATCCTGGGCCTGTCGGGCGGGGTCGATTCCAGCGTCGCTGCCGCGCTGATTCATCGCGCCATTGGCCAGCAATTGACCTGCGTATTCGTCGATACCGGTCTGCTGCGGCTGAACGAGGGCGCGCAGGTCATCGACATGTTCGAGCGCAACATGGGATTGCGCTTGATCCACGTCGACGCCACCGAGCGTTTCATGGGCAAGCTTGCCGCTGAAAGCGACCCCGAGGCCAAACGCAAGATCATCGGCCGTGAGTTCGTCGAGGTCTTCCAGGAGGAGGCCGGCAAACTGAGCAATGCCAAGTGGCTGGCGCAGGGCACGATCTATCCCGACGTCATCGAATCGGCCGGCGCGAAGACGAAGAAAGCGACCACCATCAAGTCGCACCACAACGTCGGTGGGCTGCCCGATACGCTGCACTTGAAGCTGCTCGAGCCGCTGCGCGAGCTGTTCAAGGACGAAGTGCGCGAGCTGGGCGTGGCGCTAGGGCTGCCGCGCGAGATGGTCTATCGCCACCCGTTCCCGGGGCCCGGGCTGGGCGTGCGCATTCTCGGCGAAGTGAAGCACGAGTATGCCGATCTGCTGCGGCGCGCGGATGCGATCTTCATCGACGAGCTGCGCAATACCTATGACGCCGATGGGCTCAGTTGGTATGACAAGACCTCGCAGGCGTTTGCGGTGTTCCTGCCGGTGAAGTCGGTGGGGGTGATGGGCGACGGGCGCACCTATGAATGGGTGGTGGCGCTGCGCGCAGTGCAGACGCAGGATTTCATGACGGCGCATTGGGCGCATTTGCCGCATGACTTGCTGGGCAGGGTGTCGAACCGGATCATCAATGAGGTTCGGGGGATCAATCGGGTGGTGTACGACATCAGTGGGAAGCCGCCGGCGACGATTGAGTGGGAGTGAATTCACGTCCTTGATGGGACGGATGGCCAGCGGCATGGGCCGGTTCCTACATGAAGTACGGCTTGTCGCCGTCGGTGTTCGGCTTGTTCACGCCCAGGTTGGCGCCCACGTGCAGCTCGGGCGACGCGATCACTTTGGCGATCAGCTCGCCCACGCTCTTGCGTGAGACCACGGTGCCCTTGAACGGCGAGCCCTTGGGCGTCAGTTCATAATCCACCTCATCGTCATCCATGAGCCAGGCCGGACGCAGGATGGTGTAGTCGAGCCCGGAAGCCTCGATGACATCGGCCGCGCGGCGGTAGCGCTTGAGGTCTTCGCCGATGATGGCGTCGTTCCATTCGCCGAACTTGCCGGGAATCTCATCGTAGATGCCCAGCGACAGCACGAAGACCAGGCGAATCCGCAGCGTTGGGCATGACTGCGGGCCTGGCCGGCGCATCCACCGCGGGATTCTCCAGCGGCGCCGCGGATGCGCTCCGGTCCGTGCAGATGTTCGGAAGCAGCCTCGTGACCTTCATGCCTTGCGGTGAGGCGCTCTGACTTGGCATTGCAACTCCTGTTCGTTCCGTGCAAGGCCGCTGCGCGTGGCCAGCCGGGCTGGTCTACTGACTAGCCCTAGCACAGCAAAGGCCTGGTCAGTGCTGCCCCGGCCTTCAAGCAACTCGCGTCACGACGCCACTTTCTTCCTGAACTCCGAATCTTTCAGCACTTCTTCCCAGAAGCGGTATTCCTTGAGGTGGAAAGCGCCGAGATCCGCCGAAGTGGTCGGCGCCGGCACCATGCCCATCAGCGCGAGCCGATCGCGCACGGTATCGCGGCGCAGCGCCGTTACGATGGCATCGCCGATGCGTGCGCGTTGCGCGGCCGACATCGATGCCGAGGCGTAGTAGCCGCACCAGCCATCGATCGCCAGATCGACACCGGTTTCGATGAGGGTCGGTATTTCAGGTACGAACCGGCTTCGGGAGGAACCGGCGGTCGCCAGCACGCGAAGCTTGCCCGCCTTGTGATTGGCCAGCGGAGCCGACAAGGTATCGAAGATGATCGGGATCTGGCCGCCGAGCAGATCCTGGACCAAAGGAGCCGTGCCTTTGTAGGGAACCGCCTGCGCGGAGACTCCCAATCGCTGGAACATGGCCTCGGCAATGAAGTGCGGCGTGGTTCCGTTGCCCGGGATGCCGAACAGAACGCGTCCGGAATTGGCGCGCGCCCAGTTCAGATAGTCGTTGGCGGAGTGGAACGGACTGTCGGCCCGTACGGCCAGAGCGTAGTCGAAGCTCGTTCCCTTGGACAAGGGAGCAAAGTCCTTGAGCGGGTCGAATCGCAGATCGCTGTAGATGTGCGGGAAGATCGTCAAGGGGCTTTGCGAAGACAGGATCATGCTGGTCTCAGCAGCGGCATCGCTCTTGAGCGTCTGCAAGGCGATGCGCCCGCCGGCGCCGACCCGATTCTCGACAAGCACGTTGAAGCCGCTGGCCTGCATCGCCTCGCCGACGATGCGGGCAACGTTGTCGAATCCGCCCGGCCCGGGCGGAAACCCGACATAGGTCTTGAGGATGTTCTGCTGCGCACGGGCCGCCAGCGGCCCCATGGCGGCCGCGCCTGCGGCCATTCGGATTGCGAAGGTACGACGATCCATTTAGTTCTCCTAGCGTTCGGATTTCCAATCGATGAACTGATAGGCCCTGTGCATGCTTGGCAGGAACCACGGTGTCCCGCGATAAAGCGGTATGCGCGGAAAATCATTGGCATCGAACGCGCTGCGCTCGCCGCTCAGAATGCGACGTGCCGTCTTGCGCCCGAGATGATTCATCATCGCCACACCATTGCCGTGGCAGCCGGTGATGAAATGAATGCCTGCCGATTCGCCCAGATGAGGGATGCGATCCAGCGTGAAGGCAACCTGGCAGCCCCAGGCGTAGTCGATCCGCGCATTGCTCAGTTGAGGGAAGCTGCGGACCATTCGCGCCCGCAGAATGGCGGTGGCTCGCTCGGTCGAGATCTCGCCGGGAGCCGCGCGGCTGCCGTACAGAAAGCGCCGACCGTCAGGGGTCACGCGAAAGTACGCCAGCACGCGGCGTCCATCCGACGCCGTGCGGCGCCGGGGCAGCAGCCGATCGATGAGTCCTTGGTCCAGTTCCTGCGTGACCACGATGTTGCTGACCACGGGGACCACGCGTCGTTCGAGTCCGATCTCGCCCAGCCGATGCAGATGCGCATTGGTGGCCAGCACGATGCGCTCGCATTCGATCGGGCCGCGACTGGTCTGCGCCGAGAACGCAGCCCCTTGTCGCTGCAGACTCAGCACTTGGGTGCGCGCATGCAGCGAGACGCCGGCAAGCCGGCAGCAGCGCAAGAGGCCATGCAGCAGCTTGGCAGGGTGCAGTTGACCGGATCGGCTGATCACCATGAGGCCATGAAAATTCGGCCCATCGATCTCACTGCCCTGGTCGCGACGTTCGACCAGATACGCCCGCGCATCGAACAGCCGATTCAGCGATGCGACTCTCGCCTCGAACTGCCGGAAGCGGCGCTCCGAGGTGGCGGCGACCAGACGGCCGGCCATGCGAAAGTCGCAATCGATACGCTCGGCTTCGATGAAGCCCGCCAGTTCGTCCACGGCCTGAGCGGCCTCGGCCGCGAGTGCCGCGGCATCTGAACCTTTCAGCCCCAGCCATTTGCGATAGTGGCGCAGGGTCTCGAGTTCGAGCCCGAAACTGACGCCGCCGCTGTTGCGCGCGCTGGCGAAATGGCCGAAAGGGGCTGCCTCGCACACTGCAACTTGCGCGCCGCCTTGCGCCAGCTCGTGCGCAGTCGCCAGTCCGGCGTAGCCTCCGCCCACCACCAGCACGTCTACTTTTGCAGGCAGCGGTGCAGGGGTGGGCTCCACGGGCGGACAGTCAGCCCACCAAAGGGGCTCCTGAATCGGCGTATGCGTCACGGGTCAGCGCGCGGCGATGAATTCGACCTCGACGCGATAGTCGCGGTTGACCAGCCCCGCGACCTGCACCAAGGTCATGGCAGGTTTGACGCCTTCGAAGAACGGGCGTCGTGCTGCGGAATAGCTGGCCTGTTCATTCGTATCGACCATGAAGGTCGTGATCTTCACCACGTCGGCCATGGTCATGCCAGCCTGCTGCAGCAAGGTGGTGATGTTTCGATAAATGATCCGGGTCTGCTCTTCGATGCCTTCAGGCACTACGCCTTCGGCCGAGACGCCGACCAGGCCGCAGGAAAACAGGTATCGCTTGCCGGGCTCAACCAGGATGGCGTTGCTCCAGGGGCCGGGAGGCGTTCTCAAAGAGGGATGATCAATGGGGGCGTGCGTAGTAGTCGTCATGGCGTAGCCGTTGGTGGATGACGACAAGTTTGCAGCTTCGCCACCCATAAGTACAATTCAATTTGATCGGCGCATCATAAATTTAATTCATGAAAAATCTGCCCAGTCTTCGGCAACTCCATGCCTTGATGCTGATCAGCGAGACTGGCAGTTTTACTCGTACCGCTGATCTCCTGTCGGTCACTCAGTCGGCGGTCAGTATTCTGATTCGCGAATTGGAAGCCGAGGTCGGCGCGCAGTTGGTGTACCGCGGGCGCACGGCGAGTCTTACCGCCGGCGGCCAGCGGCTCGAGCGCGCGGCGCGCCGTGCCTGGCGCGAGATCGAGCAGGCGCAGCGCGAAGTCCGCGAGCATCGAGAGAACGCGCAAGCCGTCATCCGGCTGGCGGTCGGCTCATTGTCGGCCGCAACCTTCGTACCGCGCGCGCTTGCAATGCTGGAGGCTGATCCCCAATCGAAGCTGCGTGTCGGGCTGCTCGACGGGC
>JAFKGG010000460.1:0-15627 GCA_017307915.1 Burkholderiales bacterium
GGCCGAGGAAACGCACCGCATCGCCGAAGAGATCGCCGAGATCGACTCTGAACTGTTGATGCTCAACAAGATGACCGTCAATCGGACCTGGGAACTCATGGGCATCCGTACGGCCATGGAAGTGAGCGGCGAATTCGACAGCCTCTGCCACATGTCCAATACCGGCCGTACGCTGAAAGAGGCGATCGAGCGGCACAACGGCAATCTGAAGGTGGCCTTGGAGGAGATCAATCGCCCTTGGGGCGGCGTCTGAGTCAGGTGTCGAGTCTGACTTTCACGCGGCAGGGCGGCGTCGGCCGTATCACGCTCGAGCGCGTCGCCAAGAAGAACGCGCTCGGGCGTGCCGAGCTGGACGAGCTCAAGCGGCTGTGCGCTGCCTTGCACGACGACGATCAGGTGGATGTCGTCGTGGCGCAGGCGCAGGGCGATTTCTTCTGCGCGGGCGTGGATCTCACGCTGATCCGCGAGGTGGGCGCAAGCCGGGACGGGCTGGTGTCGCTGGTCGCCGACAATGCGGCCATCGTCGCCAGCCTGGAACGTCTACCGCAGTTGTGCATTGTGGTGCTGAACGGGCCGGCGCTGGGGCTGGGGGCTCATCTGGCGCTTGCGGCTGATTACCTGCTAGCCGCCGAGGGCGCATACCTGCAGTTCCCGGAAAGCCGCCTCGGCTTTCCCGATCTCACCCATCTCGAGTTGCTGCAGCAGCGGCTGGGGCGCAGCGCTGCGCTGGATCTGCTGCTGCGCGGACGCAGGCTGGATGCGGCCGAGGCTCGGCAGGCCGGGCTGATTCACAGCGTGCACGCAAGCGAGGCTTTGGCCGGTGCCGTCGAGGCGCTGGTCGAGGAACTGCTTGCGATTCCTCCGGTCGTTCGGCGCGTTCTCAAGGAGCGTTGCGTGGCTGCGCTGCCGCCTTCTTCCGTTCTGGCGCAAGCGCAAGCGTTTTCAAAGCTGCCGTCATGAAAGCACTGTTCGACCAGAGCGGCCGAGTGGCCGTCGTCACCGGCGCCGGCAGCGGATTGGGATTGCAGGCGGCCGCCTGCCTTGCCGAGCTGGGTGCCACTACTTTCCTGCTCGATCTTGATGAGGCGCGGCTGGAAGAGGCCTGCGCCGGCCTGCGCAGCAAAGGGCTGCCAGTGCAATCCCGCGTCGTCGACGTATGCGACGCCGCGCAGCAAGGCGCCGTCTTCGATGAGATCGTCGCTGCGCACGGACGGCTCGACGTCGTGATGGCCAATGCCGGCGTCAGCGGCGGGCGCGGGCCGATGGCGCGGGCGGGCGCGATCGACGCGGTGGACATCGCGCATTGGCAGCAGGTGCTCGACATCAATCTGACCGGCACCTTCAAGACACTGCAATGCGCGTGCCGGCACATGAAAACCTTCAAGCGCGGCCGCATCATCGCCACGACTTCCGCGTCGGTGCTGAGCCCGGAGCCTTTCGTCAGCTATTCATACAGCGCCAGCCAGGCCGCGCTGAACGCCACCATACGGCTGCTCGCCGTCGAGATGGCGGCCTACGGCGTGTCCGTCAACGCGATCGCGCCGGGCCCCTTCGTCACCGGCATTTCCGGTGGGGCGATGGCCGATCCGGGCGTGCAGCAGACGCTTTCGAAACGCATTGCGCTGGGCCGGCTGGGGGCACCCGAAGACATTCGCGGCCTGGTGGCATTCCTGGCCAGCGATGCGTCGAGCTACCTGACCGGCGAGGTGATTGCCCTGGCAGGCGGCTATCCGTCGGCGCCCCTGGCCGCTACTGCAGTGACACCCCAGCCGCCAAGGCCGCAATGAAGAAGCGGGTGGTGTTGCGCGCCAGCTCATCCGGCTTGAGCTTGCCGCTCGGTTTGTACCAGCGCACGATGCCGTCGACCATGCCGAAAAAATAGAAAGTGACGAGGCCGACTTCCTGTGGCGGCAGCACGCCGCGCGAGATCGCTTCTGCAATCGCGGTACGGACCAGGGATTCGTAGCGCGTCCGATGGTCGACGAAGACCTGCCAGTCTTCCTTGTTGAGGTGCCTGAGCATGTCCTGGAACAGCGTCCACCCCGCTCGCCGCTCGATGGCGACGCCGATCGTGAAATTCAGCAGGCGCTCGAGCTTTTCCAGAGGCGGGCTGTCGCGGTGCGCGGCGAGCAGTTCTTCGGCACGGGCAAGGAAGGGCTTGAGCTCGCGCTCTTCCAGGGCGCGCAGGATCGCACCCTTGGTGGGAAAGTAATTGTAGATCGCGGAGTGGGCGATTCCGACGTCGGCGCAGATGTCACGGGTGGATGCCGCGGCGAAGCCGTGGGTCGAGAATCGCAACAAGGCCGCATCCAGGAACTCTTCCCGTCGGGGCATACCCGCGCGGTTGTGTTGCCGCGGCGGCGTCGGCGTCGTTGGAGGCTTTTTCATAGGCCGGTAGTATGCCCCAACGTACTGCCGCCGCTGCGTGCCCTATCCCTGGCCCGCGTGCCTGGCCAAGACGGTTTCTTTGAAGGGCGCCAGCGCAGCGCGGCTGGCGCCCGCCGCGTCGAACATGACGGATAGCCGCTGTTCTTCAGCGGCGGCTTTCGTTGCGGCCGCTTCCTTCACGTGTCCGTAACCCCGAACGGCCAGCGCGGCTTGCGCAAGCTCGATGGCCTGGCCATGATTTCCCGGTGAGAGATCGCCGGCGATGCGCTTCAGGAGTGCCTCGTAGTGGGTGATGCGCGCGCGTTCATCCCGGCGCTCCTGTGTGTATCCGAAGACGTCGAGCGCCGTTCCGCGCAGGAACTTCAGCCGGGCAAGGATGTGGAACATCGGCAGCACCCATGAGCCGAATTGCCGCTTGATGAGGTGGCCGGTTTGCGGGTCGCGGCGCGCCAGCAGCGGCGGAGCCAGATGAAACCTGAGCTTCGCGTCTTCGCCGAACATCTGTGCCAGTTTTGCATGAAACGCCGGATCGCAATGCAGGCGCGCAACCTCGTACTCATCCTTGTAGGCCATCAGACGGTAGAGCGCCTGCGCGGCAGCCCGGGTGAGACGATCATCGCCTGGGGCCGCCTTGATCTCGGCTTGCCTGATCTGCTCGATGGCAGACCGGTAGCGTTGCGCGTATCTCTCGTTCTGATAGGCACCGAGCCGTGCCGTCCGGTCTTCGATGAGCTCGTCCAGCTTCACGGTGACCGCGTGCTCGGGCTGCATGTGCGCGGCGGCGAGCAGCGTTTCGAGCGCCGCCGGATTGGCGGCCCAGAGCCGGCCCAAGCGCAGCGCATGGAGGTTGAACGCGACTTGCACGCCATTGAGCTCGATCGCTCGCACGATGGATTGCACGCGAAGCGGCAGCCATCCTCGTTGGAGCGCCACGCCGACCATGAAGAAATTGGCGGCGATCGAATCGCCGCAAAGCGCGGTGGCGATGCCGGTCGCATCCACGACGGACATATTGCCTCGGCCGACGCGCGATTCGATGCGCCGAGCGATCAGCGAGCCGTCGATTTTCTCGTCCGGATTGAAGTTGAAGCTGGCGGTCGGTTGAATTCTCTCGTTGCCGAGCACCTTCGTGCCTGCCGTCATCGATCGGAACGACTCGTCGGCCATCGCAGCAAGCATGTCGAAGGCCAGCACCAGCTGGGCTTCTCCGATGCCGATGATCGAAGAGGGAATCGAGGTGCCTGCGCGTGCGATGCGCAGATGGCTGAGCACCCCGCCGTTCTTCTGCGACACCCCGGTCATGTCGTATACCGAAGACTGCAATCCTTCGTGGAGCGCAGCCATCGCAAGCACCGCTGAAACGGTGAGAACGCCTGTTCCGCCAATGCCGCCCAACATTACGCCCATGCCCATGGAAGGAATGGGCAGCAGGCCCGGCTCGGGCAAGTCGTCAAACAAGCGCTGGTCGATGTCGGCCCCGCCGGGTTTGCGCAGCGCGGCCCCTTCGACCGTCACGAACGAGGGGCAGAATCCCTTCAGACAGCTATAGTCCTTGTTGCATGTCGACTGATTGATCTGGCGCTTGCGTCCCAAGGCCGTTTCCAGCGGCTCGATCGACACGCAGCGGGACTGTATCGAGCAATCGCCGCAGCCTTCGCACACGGCGTCGTTGATGACGACGCGCTTGAGGGGATCGGGCATCTCGCCGCGTTTGCGACGGCGTCGCTTTTCGGCCGCGCAGGTTTGCTCATAGACGATCGCGGTGCAGCCGGGCGTCGCCCTGAGATCGCGCTGGACCGTGTCCAGTTCGTCGCGGTGAAACAGATTCACGCCCGGCGGCAGCGCCACCCCCTTGAATTTCGTCGGATCGTCGCTGACCAGGGCGACGCGCACAACGCCTTCCGCCATCAGCTGATTGACGATCATCATCGGCGACAGCGGTCCGTCCATCGGTTGGCCGCCCGTCATGGCGACGGCATCGTTGAACAGCACCTTGTAGGTGATGTTGCAGCGGGCCGCCACCGCTTGCCGGACGGCCAGCAGTCCCGAGTGGTAATAGGTGCCGTCCCCCAGGTTCTGGAAGATGTGAGGTACCTGGGTGAAATGATGCAGGCCGGCCCACGCGACGCCTTCCGCGCCCATGTGCGTCCACATCAAGGTGGTGCCCGGCTTGACCCACATCGCCATGGCATGACAGCCGATGCCCGCCACCGCCACGCTGCCGTCCGGCACGACGGTACTGGTGTTGTGCGGACAGCCCGAGCAGAAGAAGGGAGGTCGTTTGGTGACGTCGGCGAGCACCGGGCCGAGGCCGCGTCGCAGCGCGTGCACCGCTTTCAGATTCTCGGTCACCGCTGCGTCGAGCAATCCCAGGCGTTCGAGCCTTGCCGCAATGATCTCGGCCAATGCCAAAGCTTCGATCTGCGTATCGGAAGGCAACAGCGGCTGCCCCTGCTCGTCGAACTTGCCGATGATGCGTGGGCGGTCGGCGTCGTTGTAGAACAGCGTGGCGGCTTGCGGCTCCATGAACGCCGATTTCTCTTCCACGAAGAGAAGTTCTTCGCATCCGCCGGCGAATTCGCGCAGCCCCTCGGGCTCCAAGGGCCAGATCATGGCCACTTTGTAGACATCGAGTCGGAGTTCGGCGGCACGACGCACGTCGATACCCAGATAGCGGAGGGCCTGCATGACGTCGCCATAGGCCTTGCCTGCGGTGACCAGGCCGAGGCGATGCCCGATGACGCCGAACTCCGGGCGATCGACGCGATTCGCCCGCCAGAAGCGCTGCGCCAGCGGCAGCCGGTAGCGCTTGTGGATGATCTCGTCCAGCAGAGGGGTCAGCGCGCCGCGGTAATGGAGACCTTCGGGCGGAAGCTCGCCTTTTTCCGGCCGAACGATTTCCAGGGCTTCGTCATCGGGAATCGTGGCGGTTTGCTCGATCGATTCATTGACCACCTTGAAGCCGCACCAGCAGCCCGCGTAGCGGGACATTGCCCAGCCGAGCAGGCCGAGCCGCACGAACTCTCCCGTGCCGGCGGGATAGATCACCGGCATCTGGTAGCTCGCCATCGCTTGCTCGCTGTGGTGTGCGAGCGTGGATGATTTGCCGGCGTGGTCGTCGCCCATGATGGCCAGAACGCCGCCGTTGGGATGCGTGCCGGAGTAGTTGCCGTGCTTGAAGGCATCGCCCGACCGGTCGACGCCCGGCCCCTTGCCGTACCACATGGCGAAGACGCCATCGACCGTGGCGTTCTTCATCAGCGTCAACTGCTGCGTTCCCCAGACGGCGGTTGCGGCCAGGTCTTCATTGACGCCGGGCTGAAAGATGATGTTCTCGTCTTTCAACCACTGGGCGGCATCCCACATGGCCCGGTCGACGTATCCGACGGGTGAGCCGCGGTAGCCGCTCACGAAGCCTGCTGTGTTCAAGCCCGCTGCGGCGTCGCGGCGATGCTGCGTCAGCAGCAGCCGTACCAGGGCCTGCGGGCCGCTGATCAGCGCAGCTTTTCCTTTGGAATCGTATTTGTCGTCAAGCGAGATGTCGCGCAGGGGGAGCGTGGCGGCCATGTTGCGGCTCAGTCGCCCTTGAAGCCCGATACCCGTGCAACCTCGGCCCATCGGGCCGACTCCGACTGGTAGAAGGACGTTGCCCGCGCGCCGCTGATGACGTCGACGTAGGCGCCGGACGGTTCCAGTTTGGCCTTCAGCTGCTCATCCTTGTTGGCCGAGGAAAGCGCGTTGCCGATGCGATCGGCGACGTCGTCAGGCAAGCCAGTGGGCCCGAAGATCGCCAGCCATACCAGCAGGTTGAGGCTGGGATGCCCTTCTTCTCCAAAGGTCGGCACATCGGGGAACTGAGGAATTCTCTTCGAGCTGGTCGTCGCCAAAGGCCGCATCTTGCCGGCCTGAACCGCCAGCTCCAGCGTGCTTTGCGCAACGAAGCCGCCTTCGACATCGCCATTGGCGATGGCGGCGACGACGTCACCCTGCTGCCTGAAGTGGACCGGTTGCATCGCGTACTTTCCAGACACCGCGAGCATTTCCGCCATCAGATGAGGAATGCTGCCCGGCCCGAAAGTGGAGACGTTGGTCAGCGTGGAAGCGCGTGCTTTCGCGAGGTATTCGCGTAGCGTTTTCGGGCCCTTCGGCCCGGTGGCGAATATCTGAGGCGAATCGGTGACCTTGGCGATGCAGCGAAAATCCCGGAAAGCGTTGTACGGGAGTTTCGAATAGACGGTGGAGGCGACGATGGTCGAGCCGGGCTCTGCGATCAGCAGCGTGTAGCCGTCGGACGGTGCTTTGGCGACGGTCTGCGCGGCGATTTGCGCGCCGGCACCCGGCTTGTTTTCGATGACGACCGGCTGTCCCAGGCTTGAAGACAGGTGCGCGCCGATGGAGCGCGCGATGATGTCAGGGGCGCTGCCCGCGGAAAAGCCGACGATCAGCTTGATCGGGCGTTCCGGAAACGCGGCCAATGCAGCGGGGCTGGCGGTGATGCTGCTTGCGCCCAATGCGGCGATGAAAGAACGTCTCTTCAATTTGGCCTTCTTGCTTGCGGTCTGGGTGGGGTATGCGCGAAAGGGCGAGAGCCCGTGCGGGCCGCGTCTGCGCATCGTCCCGGACGAGAATATTATCAGAGCAATCGCTCTGAGTAGTGGGGAAAACCCTGGCCCCGGGCGCTGGAACGCCGGTTTCATCAGCGGGTTGAGCGGCAGCGGATCAGTCGTCGGTGGGGAGTCGAGCAAGCTCTACACGCATGCTGCTCGTGCCGCGCTGGCCCGTTCGCAATACCGAGGCCTTGCCTGGCTCATTCGTGCTTTCTCTGCCAGGGCATCAAGACGCGGGCCAGCCAGCGCAGCGCCATCACCGAGAGGTAGCCCAGCACGCTGATTGCGACGATCGAGACGTACATCGGGCCGACATCGAACAACTGCCAGCTGCTCCAGATGATGCTGCCCAGACCGCTCTTGGCGCCGACGAACTCGGCTGCGATCAGCACGATGTAGGCGATGCCCATCGAGATCTCGAGCCCGGTCACGATGTGCGGCAGCGAGGCCGGCAGTGCTACCGTGCGCACCATCTGCCAGAAGGTGGCGCCGCAATCTCGCCCCACGTCGAGAATGACCGGCCTGATCGACAGAACGCCCGCCAGCAGGTTGATCGCCACAACGTAGAAGACGGCGATGGCCAGCAGGATGATGATCGGCGGCTCGCCCAGGCCGACGATCAGCACGAGCAAGGGATATAGCGCAAGCTTCGGGATCGGGTAGGTGACGATCAGCCATGGCTCGAACAAGGCGCGCGACCACGACGACAGGCCCAGCCACAGACCGGCGCAGATGCCCAGGCCCGCACCGGTGACGTAGCCGATCGCCAGGCGGCGCAGCGTGTCGATGGCCGCGGCGTACAGCGATCCGTCGAGCAGCATGTCCTGCGTGGTGGCGATCAGATCGGTGGGCGTCGGAAAGTAGCGTCGATCGAGAATGCCCGTGCGCGAAAGAACTTCCCACACCAAAAGCAGCAGGAACGGCGAGGCCAGGCGTAGCAGCCGCTTGCCGCGGCTTTGCCATCCACGGCTGCTGCCCGCGGCACCGCCGCGCACGATCACCTTGGCCGCGGCCGCGGGCGGTGGCGCGTCGTGGGAAATGGCGGAGCTCGTCACGTCCATCTTCATGCGTGCCCCCCGTCTGAGCCGGCGATGTCGTTGCGCAGCAGATCCCACAGCCGCTGGTAGAGCTCGCCGTAACGCGCGTTGCTGCGCAACGAAATGACGTTGCGCGGACGCGGCAGGTCGACGTCGATCACGGCCTTGACGCGGCCGGGCCGGGCGCCGAGCACGATGATCCGGTCCGACAGCGTGATCGCCTCGTCGAGATTGTGGGTCACGAACAGCACGGTGCGCCGATGCTCGTTCCACAGCCGCAATACTTCGTCTTGCAGCACCAGCCGCGTCTGTTCATCGAGCGCGCCGAACGGCTCGTCCATCAGCAACACGTCGGGCTGGTTGGCGAACGCCCTGGCCACGCTTACGCGTTGGCGCATGCCGCCTGACAGCTGGGCAGGATAAGCCTTGCGAAACGGGCCCAGCCCGACCTTCTCGATGAAATGGTCGATGATCGAGCGGCGTTCCTGCGCTGGCACCTTCAGAATGCGCAGGCCATAGCCGACGTTTTCCTCTGCCGTGAGCCATGGAAAGACCGATTCTTCCTGAAACACGGTAGAGGTGGCGAGCCGTCCCTGGCCGGCGCTGCGAATTTCCACGCTGCCCGAGTCGGCATCTTCGAAGCCGCCGATGATGCGCAGCAAGGTGGTCTTGCCGCAGCCGCTGGCGCCGATGATCGAGACGAATTCGCCTTCGCCGATGTCGAGTTCGATGTCGCGCAGCGCCTCGACCTTTTGCCCGTCGCGCAGCCAGAAATTCTTGTGCAGGCGCTTGATCGCGATCTTGGTGGAGCGCAGGTCGCTTTCTTGCGCATGACTCATCGTGCCGGCCCCAGCACGCTGACCGCATGCCGAACGAATTCGTCATTGACGCTCTTGCGCACGTCGGCGGTCTCGCGCATCAGGCCCCACTGCACCCACTCTTTCTGGTAGCGCTCCAGCGAGTCGACGTTGATGGTGCCGTTCGGGTCGACGCCGGTGAAGCTCATGCCGGTGCAGTCGGCCGGCATCGACGGCACGTATTTGTTGACGATGCGACAGATCTCGGTCGCCTGACCGCTGTTGACCAGCCGCATGTACTCGCGCTGCCCTTTCAGGTGCGCGACCATGAAGCGCTTGGCCGCCTCGGTTTTCGCGAAGCCTGGCGAGTACATCATGATGTTGGTGGCGTTGTCGGTCGAGGTGCGGTGCAGCTCGGTTTCAGGCAGCGTCTGGGCCAGCTTCATGCGCCGCTCGATGGTTTGCACCAGCGGCGGGTAGGCCATCACCGCATCCACGGCTTTCTTTTCCAGCGCCGGAATGAACTGGGTGAAAGGCATCTCGACGAAGGTCACGTCGTCTTTGGACACGCCGGCGCCGGCCAGGCCGCGCAGCACGTAGTTGAGCGAGGTTGACTGCAGGTTGTTGATGCCGATGCGCCGGCCCTTGAGGTCGGCGGCCGACTTGATCTGGCCGTTCGACCTGAGGTCGGTGCGCACCAGCAGGCTGCCCGAATCGGCAGCTTCGCCGGTCTGCCCGATCGGCATGACGCGCGATTTCTCGGCGACGATCTGGATCGGCAGGCCACGGCGCAGCGCGTTGTACAAACCCGGCGTGGCGCTGCCGCTGCCGACGTCGAGCTTGTCGGTGGCCAGCAGGGCGATCGCATCGGCGCCGCTGGTCATGCGCTGCAGATCGATCTCCAGTCCTTGCTCCTTGAAGTAGCCCTTTTCGATGCCGGTGAAGACGCCGACGTCGGCCGTGATGTAGAGAATCGAGACCGATACCTTGGCGGGGTTGGCCTGGGTGTGCGCGATGAGGGGGAACATGCCCAGCGCAAGCATCAGTATGGTGTGGCGGATGCTGGTCATGATGTCTCCTGTTTGTTGGTCGTGGGGAATGCCGGACTGCTTCAGACGCTGGGCGGGTGAAACCGCATTCGATCGAGTGGGAACGCGTCGTCGATGTCCGGGGTTTCCCACTGCAGATCGATGGGCGCCGATGCTTCCATCAGCATGTGCACCAGGTGATACAGACGCTTGGCGTCGGCGGGCAGCGCCGCGGGGTCGTTCGGCAGGGTATTGAAGAACACTATCATCGGTTCCAGATGCGGCAGCAGGGCGGCCTGGAATGCGCGCAGTTCATCCATTGAGGTGCTGATGCGTTTCCTGGCCCGTTCGCGTTCGGTTTCGATCGACCATTCGGCCACGTAGGGTTCGAGGCTGGCGAACGCGGGCGGCAGACTGTTCGATGGAGCCTGGCCTTGGGCGGCCTGCAGCGTCTGCTCGTTCATGCTGCCTCCAGCATGTCGGCGGTGACGGCAAAATGGTGCTGCAGCGCGATTTCCTGCTTTGAAAGCACCAGATGCGGCAGCACGCCGGCGGCCAGCATCTGCTGCTGCGCTTCGAGCGTGCTGAGGTCTTCGCGCACCACGTCGCGGCCGCGCGAGCGGAAGTAGCCCTGGCTGATGCGCTCGCCAAGATTGCGCGTCTTGTAGTTGTAGGTCTTGTTGGTGATCAGGGTTCGGCCAGCGTCGATCGGCCAGAACGTCAGTTCGGCGCGGAAGTGGTTGCCGGTGATGGCGACGAAGTTCGGAAACAGCTCCACCACGTCGAAGGCCCAGTATTCATAGCGGCTGGGGTTCACGCCGGGCGGCAGCATGCTGGAATCGAAGTCGAAGGCCGGTAGTTGCTTGCGGCCGTGCTTGATCGCGATGGCCTCGACCGGCAGGATCCGATGGTCTGGGTTGCCCGGGGCGGAGTAGCGGTGATGCCGCTGCATCAGCTCCATGTGCGGCCGGTGCCGTTGCGGATTGATGCGCCCGCCCTGGTAGTCGCGCGCGGTGTGCTTGTGCAGGTACAGCGTATGGTAGCCCTCGGTGAACGCGTTGACGCAGAGGTGCCAGTTCGCATTGACCTCAAAGCTGTAGCTGGCAACCTTCTGGTGCAGATCCCAGTAACCTTGGTACTGGCCAAAGAACTGCGGCCCCAGCCATTGCTCGAGGGTTTCGCGCGGCTGCCGGTCGAAATTCACGAAGATCAGGTTTTCCCACACTTCGCAGTGCACCGGGATGAGTGCGTACTCGTTCGGATCGAGCCCTTCGAACATGCGCCGATCGGTGACCACGTCGAGCTGGCCTTCGGCGGAAAACACCCAGCCGTGGAAATTGCACATGAAGCCGTTGCGCCGGCCTTCGCCCTCGCGCACCAGCTTGTTGCCGCGGTGGCGGCAGGCATTGTGGAATGCGCGCACTTGGTTGTCGCGGCCGCGCACCACCAGCAGCGAAGTATTGAAGGTGGGCACTTCCTGGACGAAATAGCTGCCCGGGGCGGGGATGTCGTCGGTGTGGCCGATCGGCAGCCAGGCGCGCCTGAAGACCTTTTCCCGCTCGGCTGTGAAATGCGCGTCACTGAGCATCGACGCCACGTCGACCTGGGTTCTGAGCTTGTTCCTGTCGTAACCGTCTTGCGGCGACAGTTCTTCCTGTCGCTGCGCCACGGCCTGCTCGTTGGCGGCTTGCATGGCCTTGTCTCCATCCGTATCCGTTGTGCGGAGTATTAAGTCTTCGCCGGGATTCACTGTCAATGTTCGAGCAGGCATTTAAGATATGCATGATGAAACATGAGATGGACATCGACCCCTTCTCGCTGCGTTGCCTGGTCGAAGTGGTGAGCCAGCGCAGCATCACGCAAGCGGCGCAGCGGCTTGGCATGGCCCAGCCCAGCTTGAGCCACGTGCTGGCACGCTTGCGCAAGCATTTCGGCGATCCCTTGCTGCTGCGTGCAGGCATGACGATGACGCCGACGCCCAGGGCCTTGCGCCTGGCCGCTGCCGCCGAAGACGTGCTCGATGCGATGGTCCGCCTGCACAGCCAGTCGACGATGGGCACCGAGGCGTCGGCGCCGCCGCGTTTCGTCATGACCTGTACCGATTACTACGAACGCTTGCTGGCGCCTGCGCTCACGCGCAAGATGCGCGAACTGGCGCCCGATACCTGCATGGAATGGCGCACGCCCGACCGCGCAGCCGCGCGCGAATGGCTTGAGCGCGGCGAGGTCGATCTGCGTCTGGCCTGGGTGCATTCGCCGTGGCCGGGCTTGCGGTTTCGGCGCCTGCTGGAAGACCGATTGGTCTGCCTGGTTCGCAAGGGGCACCCCGACGTGGGCATGCGCCTGACCGAAACGGATTTCTTCCGCCTGCCGCACGTGCGGCCGGTGGTGGCCGTGCAGGTGATGGCCGGCGAGCGCCGCCCGCGCGATCTCAGGCTCGACGAGTACCTGGGGCTGGCCGGCAATCAGCGCGCGGCCGGCGGGTCGGCCAGCGCCAACTGGCGCGCCTTGCGGGCGCAGCGCATCGAGGTGCCGGTGCTCGTGCAGAGCTTTCTGGCGATACCGGAAATCGTGGCGAACACCGATTGCATCGCCACCGTGCCGGCGCTGGCGCTATGGGGTGTGCCCTTGCCGTCGAATCTGCGGGTGCTGCAACCACCGCTGGAGTTTCCGCCCCTGTACGGAGCGATCTACTGGCACGAGCGCACCAATGCCGATCCGCGGCAACGCTGGTTCAGGCGGCTGGTGACCAGCGTGGTTCAGGGTTTGCATGCGTAAGGCATGAACGTGCAGTCATGGATCCGACTGCCGGGCGGCCGGCCCGCCCTCAGGGATCCAACTCCGGCAGCTTCTGCAAGGCCCGATACAGCAGCGAGAAATCCGGCGCCGTCTCCTCGAACAACTGCTCGAACGAATCGACGACGAAATACGTCTTCTGCAGGTCGTCGATCAGGTAGCGCGTCTGCATCGTCTCGATCAGGTCGAAGCGGCGGCGCTGCGGCTGCGGCGATTCGATCGCATAGCGGATCTCGGCCGGCGACGACAGGATGCCGGCACCATAGGCACGCACGCCGTCGGCTTCGCGGATCAGGCCGAATTCGATCGTGTACCAGTACAGGCGCGCCAGGTATTTCAGGCCGCCCAGCCGCTGCGCCTTCAGCCCGCCTTCGCCGTAGGCCTGCAGGTAGTCGGCGATGATCGGGTCGAACAGCAGCGGCACGTGACCGAAGAAATCGTGGAACAGGTCGGGCTCGACGATGTAGTCGAACTCGTGCGGTTCGCGGATCCAGACGGTGACCGGGAACTGGCGCTGCGCCAGGTGGCCGAAGAACACGCCGTCGGGCAGCAGGCCTGGCACCGGTACCAGCCGCCAGCGCGTGGCGGCGGCCAGGGGGCGGTTGACGGCGTCGAAGCGCGGGATGGCGTCGCCGAAGTCGAGCCGGGCCAGCGCCTGCGTGAAGGCCGAGCAGGCGCGGCCGGGCAGCAGGTCGAGCTGGCGAGCGTACAGGCGGCGCCAGACGTCCTGGTGCGCGGGAGTATAGGCGGCGTAGTCTTGCTCGACCGTATAGTCGCCGGCGATGCTCGCATAGTTGCCGCGCAGGCCATGCGAGGAGCGTGCCGCTACGTCGTCCAGGAACTTGTCGGTGGCCATGTCGGGCTCCGCCAATCGTGTTTATTCGATTTTACGAGAGCCGGCGCCGCGCGCGACGCGGTATGCTGTGCCGTCAGTCAGATTCGGGGGAGCCCGGCATGCCAGTGCAGCGTATCGATATCGTGTCCGACGTCGTTTGCCCGTGGTGCTATATCGGCAAGCGTCAGCTCGAATTGGCCTTGCAGCGCTGGCGCGAAGCGCAGCCGCAGGCACCGGCGCCGGTGGTGGCCTGGCATCCGTTCCAGTTGAGCCGCGATACGCCGCTGGAGGGCATCGAGCGTTCGGCCTACCTGACCGCCAAGTTCGGCAGCGACGACCTGTCTCGTTTCCACCAGCATTTGTATCCGGCCGCGGCCGCCGTGGGGCTGAGCCTGAACTTCGAGGGTATCCAGCGGCAACCCAATACGCGCGCCGCGCACGCCTTGATCGCGGCCTGCGAAACCGGTGCGCCGCAGGAACGGATGGTCGAGGCGCTGTTTCGCGGCTTCTTCGTCGAGGGTGCCGATCTGTCGGATCGCGACACGCTGATCGAACTGGCGGTGAGCGCCGGGCTGCCGCGCCAGGCGGCCAGCGGCTTGATCGAAGATGCCGCGACGCTGGATGCGGTGGCGCAGGCCGATCGCGAGCTGCGATCGATGGGGATCAGCGGTGTGCCGTTTTTCGTGATCGACCAGAAGGTGGGCGTCAGCGGCGCGCAAGGCGCCGATGCGCTGTTTGCGGCGCTGGAAAAGGCATCGGCGCAGGGCGGAGCCGCCTAGGCGGCTCCGCCGCGCGCTTACCGCGCGATCACTTCTCGACGAAGGCTTTTTCGATCACGTAGTGGCCGGCCGCACCGGTGTGCGGTGACACCTTGAAGCCGCGGGAATCCAGCAGCTTGCACAGATCGGTCAGCATGGCCGGGCTGCCGCACAGCATGACGCGATCGTTCGCCGGATCCAGCGGCGGCAGGCCGATGTCGGCCGTCAGCTTGCCCGATTCGAGCAGCTCGGTGATGCGGCCCTGGTGCGTGAACGGCTCGCGCGTGACGGTGGGGTAGTAGACCAGCTTGTCGCGCACCGTGTCGCCGAAGAACTCGTTTTCGGGCAGCTCGCCGGTGATGTAGTCGGCATAGGCCAGCTCGCTGACGCGGCGTACACCATGCACCAGCACTACCCGCTCGAAGCGTTCGTACACCTCGGGGTCTTTGATGATCGACATGAACGGCGCCAGGCCGGTGCCGGTGGCCAGCAGGTACAGGTGCTTGCCGGGCAGCAGGTCGTCGGCGATCAGCGTGCCGACCGGCTTGCGGCTGACCAGCACCTTGTCGCCCACCTTCAGGTGCTGCAAGCGCGACGTGAGCGGGCCGTTGGGCACCTTGATGCTCAGAAACTCGAGGTGGTCTTCGTAGTTGGCGCTGGCAATGCTGTAGGCGCGCATCAGCGGCTTGCCTTCCACTTCCAGGCCGATCATCACGAAATGGCCATTGTGGAAACGCAGCGATTGGTCTCGCGTCGTGCGAAAGCTGAAGAGCGTGTCGTTCCAGTGATGAACGGAAGTGACGGTTTCGGTGTTGTAAGCGGCCACGGCTGAATCTGTTCGAAATGATGCGTACGGGACGGCCCCCGGCCCGCGACCGGCAACGATATGCCAGATGCGCCGACCCTCGCACGCTCATGCCGCGTGCGATAAAGCTTATTCGGCCGGCCGTTGCGCAATTGCCACGGCCGCCGTCCAAATAAGAACCATTGTCATTTTACCCCTGGCACCGGAAAGGCCGTCCGGACGCGCTCGTCTTTCTTACCCGAAACGGGACAGCTTTACCGGCCCAGGGAACCCAGCACAGTTTACAAGTGGTTGATTCGTAAAGATTTGATTTCTGGCATACGACTTGCACTCTTCTGCTCGCTCACAACCAGTCGGAGATTCTGAATGCAAGCACTCGGTCTGCATTTGCGTACCAGCCAGAACGCAACACTCTCGCCGCAGATGCAACAGGGCTTGAAGATCCTGCAGATGTCGGCGCTTGAACTCGAACAGCAGGTGGTGCAGGCCTTGACCAGCAATGCGCTGCTCGAACTCGATACCGGCGAGCCTGCCGATGATGCGCCTGCCGAGGCCAATGAGGTCGACCTGCCCGAG
>JAFKGG010000460.1:15641-33623 GCA_017307915.1 Burkholderiales bacterium
GAGTCTGCCGGCCCCTCCGAAGGCCGGCTGGGAATGTCGTGGAGCGGCACCAGCAACGGTTCGGACGACGGCGAACACGACGATCCCATTTTGCTCGCGCCCGATCGCACGTCGCTGCGCGACCACCTGCTGCAGCAGGTCAACGTCAGCCATCTGGGCGAGCGCGATGCGATGCTGGCGCGGCTGATCGTCGAGGCGCTCGATGAAGACGGCTATCTGCGCGATTCGTTCGACGAGATCCTGCAAATCGCATCCGGCGAACTGGATGCCGGCGAAGATGAGCTGCGCACCGCATTGCGTTTCGTGCAAAGCATGGAACCGGTGGGCGTGGGCGCGCGTTCAGTCGGTGAATGCCTGTGCCTGCAGCTTCAGGCCAAACCGGATGACCAGCCCGGGCGTGCGCTGGCGCTGCGCATCGTCGGCGAGCATCTCGATCTGCTGGCCGCGCACGACACGCTGCGGCTGACCAAGACACTGGATTGCAGCGAGGAAGAACTGGGACTCGCGCACCAATTGATTCTGCGTTTGTCGCCGCGGCCGGCGGCGGCCTTCGGCAGCGACGATCACCGCTATGTGATTCCCGACGTGGTGGTGCGCCGGCATCGCGGCAAATGGGTTGCGCTGCCCAATCCCGAGGCGACGCCGAAGGTGCGCATCAACCGCCTGTATGCCGATGCCGTGCAGCGCAGTCGCGGCTGGTCGAACACGCCGATGGGTGGGCAGTTGGCCGAGGCGCGCTGGCTGATGCGCAGCATCGCGCAGCGCGCCGACACCATCCTGAAGGTGGCGCAAGCGATCGTGGCCGAGCAGCAGCGCTTCTTCGACTATGGCGACATTGCGATCAAGCCGCTGCATCTGCGCGACATCGCGCAGAAGGTGGGCGTGCACGAATCGACGGTGTCGCGCGTGACCAATGGCAAGTACATGAGCTCACCGCGTGGCATGATCGAATTCAAGCACTTCTTCGGCAGCCGCTTGACCGATGACGATGGGTTCCGCTGCTCGTCGCGGGCGATCCAGTCGCTGATTCGCGACATCATCGCGGCCGAGCAGGCGCATCAGCCGCTGTCGGACATCAAGGTGACGCGGCTGCTGGAAAAGCGCGGCGTGAGCGTGGCGCGGCGCACCGTGACCAAGTATCGCGATGCGCTGGGCATTCCGCCGGTGGAGGCGCGGCGCCTGAAGGCGCTGGCCGAGGCTGGCGCCTGAGTCGGCGAGGGGCTTGGCGCAAGGGCTGGCCTGGATCGACCTCGGGTCGATCCAGGAGCGGCGCAGGATCTGTCCCGGTTCGGCCCCGCGCGGCCTTACTCGGCCCCGGTCTCGCGTTCGTAGGTTTTCAGGCGGTTGTACAGCGTCTTCGGGCTCACGCCCAGCATCTCGGAGGCGCGCTCGCGATGGCCGCCGCAGTGCGCCAGCGTGGCCAGGATCAACCTGCGTTCGGCCTCGGCGATCGACATGCCGACGGCGATTTCCAGCGTCGATGAATTGATGCGGTCGGCCGCGGCGTTCGGGCTTGTGCCGGGTGCAGACAGCGGCCGGCCGAGCCCGGCGTGGCCGGCGGCCAAGGGATCGGCCGGCAGTGCAATGGCTGCCGCCGACGCGCTGCCGGCCGGCATGGCGGGATGGCCGGCTAGCGCCGCAGCACTGCCGAGCGGGCTGCCGCCGGGCGGCTGCGCCGCCAGGGCGCCGGCCGAATCGGCCGGCACGCCGCCGAGCGCCATTGCCGGCGCCGGATCGGGGGCCGGTGCATGATCGAACGGCAGGCTGTCGGCGTCGATCACGTCTTTCTCGGCCAGAATGAAGCCGCGATGAATCGCGTTGCGCAGCTCGCGCACGTTGCCCGGCCAGTGATAGGACTTCAGCGCCGCGATCGCGTCATCCGACAGCCGCTTGTTGGCGCCTTCGCGTTCATTCAGTCCAGCCAGAAAATGCTCGGCCAGCAGGTCGATGTCTTCGAGTCGCTCGCGCAGCGCCGGCAGGTGGATTGGAAATACGTTGAGCCGGTAATAGAGGTCTTCGCGCAGCCGGCCGCTGGATACCGCCTCGGCGGGTACGCGGTTGGTAGCGGCAACAATGCGCACGTCGGTGGTCACCGGCTCGTCGGACCCCACACGCGTGAAAGTGCCAGTTTCGAGCACGCGCAGCAGCTTGACCTGCAACTCCAGCGGCATCTCGGTGATCTCGTCGAGGAACAAGGTGCCGCCGTCGGCGCGTTCGAAGAAGCCGCGGTGCTGGCGCAGCGCGCCGGTGAAGCTGCCTTTTTCGTGGCCGAACAATTCGCTTTCGATCAGTTGCGGCGAGATCGCACCACAGTTGACGGCCAGAAACGGCGCGCGTGAGCGCTTGGACAATTCATGAATGGTCTGCGCCACCACTTCCTTGCCGGTGCCGCTTTCGCCGGTGATCAGCGCCGTGACCGCGGTGGGCGCGACGCGGCCGATCTGCCGGTAGATTTCCAGCATCACCGGCGAGCGGCCCCACAGACGGCCGAAGCGGCCCTTGGCCTCGGCCTGGCCGCGCTCGTCGTTGAGCCGGCCGCGCGTTTCGGCGCTGCGGTTGGCGCGGCCCAGCACGTTGCGCAAGCGCGCCACGTTGACCGGCTTGAGCAGATAGTCGGCGGCGCCCAGTCGCAGCGCCTGGATCGAGGTTTCGAGGCTGGCGTGGCCGGTGATCAGAACGATCTCGCAGGACTCACCACGATCGACCGATTCGAACAGTTCCATGCCCGAACCGTCGGGCAGCGACAGATCGAGCAGCACCACGTCGGGCTGGCGGAAAGCGATCTGCTGGCGCGCATCGTGCAGACTGCCCGCGGTGGCGGTCGAAAAACCTTCGGCCGCTACCAGTTCGGCCAGCATGTCGGCCGAATTCGGGTCGTCTTCGACGATCAGGGCGTGCGGCAACGGGACCTCCGTATCGATATCGAATGAATAAGCATGGACAAGGTCGAGTCGATGGTTTTGCCATTGCCATCGAACTGTTCAGCATAGCAGGGTGATGTCTCGCAAACCAACTTTGACGGCGATGCAAAACAGGGCAATCAGCGATTGAGCATGTTACGCAGATGGCCCAGTAGCACGGGGGGATCGACTGGCTTGGCCAGGAACAGATCGAAGCCGCTGGCGAACGCTTCGCGCCGCGCTTCGGGGTGGGCGTGTGCCGACAGCGCGATTGCCGGCAGTCGCGGCAGGCTGTGCAGCCGTTCGAGCTTGCGGATCTCCTTGACCAGTGACAGGCCGTCGCGTTGCGGCATGGCCAGATCCGACACCAGCAGCCGTTCACCGCCGCCGGCGGCCCAGCTTGCATAGCGTTGCAGCGCCGCTTCGGCTGAGGTGACTGTTTCCACGACCGCGCCGCAACGGCCGAGCAGCGATTCGAGTGCGCGCAGCATCTCGCGATTGTCGTCGACGGCCAGAACGAATACGCCGGCCAAGGGGCTGTCGTAGTGGGCGTCGGCGGTGCCGAGCGCGTCGTCGTGGCCGCGGCCGGGCGACGGCGCGGCCGAGGTGCCGGCACTCCTCGATGCGCCTGGCGTACCGACGCGCGGCGTGGTGCGGCTCGGCGCGGGGGCATCGTGTACCACCGTGCCAGGTTTGACTTGGCCATCGACGGCGCTGCCCGGCGGTGCGTGGCTGGGGAGGGTGGTGGCGGGCGGCCGGGTGCCGGGCTTGACCGGGCCGGAAGAGGAGGAGTCGAACCCGGCGGTGCCCGGAGCGCTGGAGCCGTCCGCAGCCGAGCCGGGCGCCGTCGAGTGTTGCGGCGCGGTGCCGGGAGCAGTGCTGTCCGATATCGTCGTGCCTGGGGCGGTCGAGCCGGGCATGGCGGGATCGAACTCGATGATGTCGGAGTCGGGACCGGAGCCGGCATCGGCGTTGGCGTCGGTGTCGGTGTCGGTGTCGGTGTCGATCCCGGTGCCGTCGGCCGTTGCCTCGGCCGTCGCGGTGCTGGCCAAGGTGCCGCCCCCGGCGCGTTCCGCTTGAGCGGTTCCGTTCCACCCGTCCAGCAGATGCCGCTGCTGATCGACAGCGCGGCGCAGGCCGCTGAGCGCACGCGGGCGGCTCCTGGCGGCGGCGCCGTTGTCCATGCCCAGCAGATGCAGCCAACCGACCATCGCGTTCAAGGGCGTGCGCAGATCGTGCAACAGTTTTGCGACGCCGCCGTCATCGTGGCGCATGATCAGCACGCCGCCGCGTTGCTGCGGCAGCAGGATGAATTCGACTCGCCACGATTGACCGCTCAGCGTGACGCTGCCGCTTAGATACCGACCCTCCTCATTGCTGCCGGCTTGCAGGACTTCGTCGAGACCGGCTTCCAGATCGTGCAGGGACGCGGCCAGCGGCTGACCGACGCGACTGGCGCTGTCGGGGCCGAGTATCTGTTGCGCTACCTCGTCGATCTGGGTGATGCGATATTGCGTGTCGAAGAATACGAGTGCCGGCCGAGGATGCAAAGACATGATGTGTTTCCGAAGGGTGGCCGCGTCAGGCGATAAGCGCGGCTACCTTGTGCCACGCCGGTGGTCGAGCAACCGGGGTGCCCGTTCGGAACGCTCTTCCGCTGCGGCGGGCGAATTGACCGCATGATCGTTCGCGCAACGCAAACTTTACTGCGTTGACGAGGGCGCAGCAGCTTTGTCGTGCCTCAGAACGCGTGGCATGAACATTGCACCGTCGTGCTGCCATGTCGAACGAACTCAGCCACGATGGATCGATCTCCGGGCCGATGCCCGGGATGGCGCAGCCTGCGGCGCGAAGCGCCGACGGCGGCACCGCGGACGGCAGCTCCGTCGAGGGCGGCTCCGCCGAGGAGGATCCCAGCCAGGGCAGCTTCACCCAGGGTTTCGTCGCGGCAAGTGCCGAAGCCATCGCTGCCGCCGAGGCTGCACAGCCGCGCCGGCCCGATCCCCGCCAGCGTCGTCTCGATCCCTGGTTGCGCATCAGCCTGATCATCCTCACGCTGATCGCCGCTGCCACCGCGATCCGCTTTGCCAAGGCGCTGCTGCTGCCGATCGTGCTGGCCGTGCTGTTGACGCTGCTGCTCACACCGGTGGTCAATCAGCTCGACCGCTTGCGCCTGCCGCGCTGGCTGGGTGCGCTGATCGTGGTGGCTTCGCTGATCAGCGCGCTGGTCTATGCGGCCGGCCAGTTGGCTGCGCCGTCGGAGCAATGGCTCAA
Source organism: Burkholderiales bacterium (assembly GCA_017307915.1). GTDB lineage: Bacteria > Pseudomonadota > Gammaproteobacteria > Burkholderiales > Burkholderiaceae_E > Zeimonas. The sequence continues at coordinate 20,816 of JAFKGG010000460.1, forward strand.
TCCGCGCGCGCCGCAGTGGAGCAAGCTCGAGTCTCGGCTGCGCGAACTGAAGCGCCCGTTCGAACGCTTGCAAGGCGCGCAGAAGCGGGTGGCCGGCATCACCGACACGCCGGGACAGCGGGCGCCGCGCGAAGTGGTGATCGAGCGCACCAGCCTGATGGGCCTGGTGACCGACACGCAAGTGGTGCTGGTGGGTGCGCTGTCGACGATCGTGCTGCTGTATTTCCTGTTGGCCTCGGGCGATCTGTTCCTGCGCAAGCTGGTGCGCGTGCTGCCGAGCATGACCGATCGCAAGACGGCGGTGGGCATCGCGCGCACGATCCAGACCGAGATCGGCCGCTATTTCGCCACCATCACGATGATCAATCTCGGTCTGGGCGTGGTCACGGCGCTGGTCATGGGATTGATCGGCATGCCTTCACCATGGCTGTGGGGCGCGCTGGTGGCGGTGCTGAACTTCGTGCCGTACGTCGGGCCCGGCGCAAGTCTGGTGGTGCTGACCGCGGCCGCTGTGGTAGCGCTCGATGACTGGTCGCAGATCGCTGCGGTGCCGCTGGCCTTCTTCACGTTGACGCTGATCGAGGGCCAGTTGCTGCAACCGGCCTTGATCGGTCGGCGCTTACGCCTGAACGTGGTGGTGACCTTCTTGTCGGTGCTGATCTGGGGCTGGCTGTGGGGGCTGGGCGGCGTGTTCGTCGCCGTGCCGATGCTGGTGGTGCTGCGCATCTGCGCCGACCACATCGACGCCTTGTCGGCAGCCGGCGAGTTCGTTTCCAGCGAATGAGCGCGCACGGCGCGCCTGGCTGCTCAGCCGATCAGGCGCGCGCCCAGCATCTCGATGATTCGGTCGGGCGGCACCGGCTTGACCAGATGGGCATCGAAGCCTGCCGTGCGCGTCGATTCGTGGTCTTCGTCGCGGCCATAGCCGCTGACGGCGATCAGCAGCACCTGGCGGCCGAGCGGGCCGGCGCGTACGCGGCGCGCCACTTCCAGGCCGTCGATCGAGGGCAGGCCCAGATCCAGCAGCACGGCTTGCGGGCGTTCGCGTTCGATCCATTCGAGCGCGGCCAGGCCGTCGTGTGCGCAGGCTACTTCGAAGCCTTCGCACTCGAGCACCATCGCCAGGCTCTCGGCCGCATCGACGTTGTCATCAACCACCAGCACACGGGGCATCGCAGGAACGGTCGTTGGATTGGGCATGAACGAAGTCCGATTCTCTCTTCTTGCGTACAGGGCGGCAAATCGGTCGGTACTCCGTTCAGGTAGCTCGCAAAAAAAGCCCCCCGTGAAGGCGGGGGGCTGAAAAGTCCGCCTTGGCGGGGGCAGAACGTCCGCCTTGGCGGACCGGGGAGAGTGAGCGGAGAAAACTGACTCGGAGCCCTTCCAGGTTCCGCTTACTTTCAGCAATCATGATGCCCGCATCGACGCCGGACATGCGTGGCAGCCGTGCTGGCACAGCGGATATGTCGCGGCAGGTACAATCAGGCCGCCTTGTCGTGGCGAACAGGATGAACGGAAGCTGGGATTGGTTCCGCGATCGATGGATCGGCAAAACGGCGGCGGTGATGGTGCTGATCATCGGGCTGCTCGTCACAGCGCTGATGTGGCGTGCTGAAACCTCGAAGTCGCGCCTCGAAGCCGATGCCAAGGTCATCGAGCAGGCTAACGCGCTGGCTTCGCGCGTGCGCCAGCGGCTGGCCGCCTACGAGCAGGTGCTGCGCGGCGGCGGCGCGCTGTTCGCTGCCACCACTTACCCATCGCGCGAGCAATGGCGCAGCTACGTCGAAGCGCTCGACATCGAACGCACCTATGGCGGACTGCTGGCAGTGTCGTTCGCGGCCTGGCTGCGCGCCGAACAGGTGCCGGCTTTCGAATCGATGGCGCGCGCCGACGGCCTGCCGCAGTTCCACGTCTGGCCGCCGGGCGATCGCGCCAAAGTCAGCGCGGTGCTGTATGCCGAACCGGCCGATCCGATCAACCAGCGCTCGCTCGGCTATGACATGTATGCCGATCCGGTGCGCCAGTCGGCTATGCAAACGGCGCGCGATTCGGGCCTGCCGACGCTGACGCCGCCCTTGCCGATGATGCAGGAAGCTGGCGGCAACGCGCCGCTTGCGGTGACGATGTTCCTGCCCTTGTATCGCTATTCGGCGTCAGTGGGCACTGTCGACGAACGCCGCAAGGCGCTGGCCGGCTGGGTGTTCGCACCGTTTCGGCCGGCCGATCTGGTTGCCAGCCTGGGCCGTGCGCACGCGCCGGCGATGTCGATCCGCTTGCTCGCCGAGCACGGTGCCGCGCCGGCGGCGGTGTTGTACGCCGACGCGCCCGCGCCGCCGGTGGGCAGCTCGCCGCAGGCGGCGTTGCGCGTGCCGATCGACGTGCTAGGCAGCGTCTGGATTCTCGAGGCGTGGCCGCGCACCCAGGCGGGTTGGTCGAGCGGATTGCATCGACCGTGGGAAACCTTGTTCGGCGGCATCCTGGTGAGCCTGCTGCTGTTCGCCGTGGTGTGGTCGATGGCGACGACGCAGGAACGCGCCTATGAGCTGGCCGCGTCGATGACGGTGGCCTTGCGGCGTACCAACGAAGCGCTCGACGTGCGCGTGCGCGAGCGCACCGCCGAACTCACCCGGGCCAATGCGCGCCTGCGCGAGCAGATCGTCGAGCGCGAGCGCATCGAGGCCGAGCGTGCCGCTGCCTTCGAGCGCGAGCGCGAGCGCAGCGCGCAACTGCGCGCGCTGGCTGATGCCAGCCTGGGCATCAGCCTGGCGCCCAAGCATGGCGTGCGGCTCGAGTATCTGGCTGAGCGTGCCTGCCACATCGTGCGTTGCAGCCATGCGGTGGTGCTCGCCGACGTACGTGGTGACGAGCCGCCCTGGGTGGCGGCCACCAGCACGCTGCCGATGGCCAGCGAGCAGCGCGAGCGTCTGCTCGAAGCGGCGCGTACCTGGCCGGCGGCGCAGCAGATCGAGCTGGTCGAGGGTCCGCTGCCGCTACCGCTGCGCGATGAAGCGGATGCGCCGATCAACGGCCAGGTGCTGAGCATGCCGGTGGCCTTGGGTGCCGATCCGCCGATCGGTACGCTGTATCTGCTGCACAGCGGCGCGAACCGCTTCAGCGATGAAGACCTGGTGATCGTGCGGCAACTGGTGCTGATGGTGACGGCCTCGATCGCCACCGCGGCGGCGGTCGAAAACGAACGCCGTGCGCGGTTCGAGGCCGAATCGGCCAACCGCACCAAGGATGAGTTCCTGGCCATCGTTTCGCACGAGCTGCGCACGCCGCTGCATGCGATCATCGGTTGGCTGCACGTGATCGAACGCAAGGGCATCAGTGGCGAGCATCTGGTGCGCGCGCTCGAGGTGATCCGCCGCAATGCCGACGCGCAAAGCGGCCTGGTCGACGATCTGCTCGACCTGGCGCGGCTCGAGCGCGGCAAGCTGCAGATGAACATGGAGCGTCTGTCGTTCGACGCCTTGGTGGCCAGCGCGATCGACGCGCATCGGCAGGTGGCGGCCGGCAAGAACGTCGAGCTCAATGTGGACTATGCGGCACGCGGCGACGTCGAAGGCGACCCGCTGCGCCTGTTGCAGGCGGTGAACAATCTGATCGGCAACGCGCTGAAATTCACGCCGGCGGGCGGCCACGTGTGGGTCACGCTGCGGCGTCAAGGCGAGCAACTGGTGCTGGAAGTGCGCGATGACGGCGACGGTATCGAACCGGCCATGCTGCCGCACGTGTTCGATCGCTTCCGCCAGGCCGATTCGTCGAGCCGGCGCCGGCGGGGCGGCCTGGGCCTGGGGCTGGCGCTGGTCAAGCACATCGTCGAGATGCATGGCGGCGACAGCTCGGCCGACAGCGCCGGCAAGGGCTTGGGGGCGACGTTTCGCATCGGGCTGCCGGAATTGGCGCGTGCAGCCGCGCTCGACCTTGCCGGGGGCGCAGCGGCGGCCAGTGCTGGCGAACGCCTGCCGCGCGGCCGCGTCATGGTGATCGACGACCAGGATGACGCACGCGAAGCGCTGGTGCACTGGCTGGTGGGCGAAGGCTTCGATCCGCGCGCTTTTTCTTCGGTTGACGAAGCGATCGGCTGGCTCGAGCGCGGCCCGCCGGCGCAATGGCCGCAGGTCGTCTTGTGCGACATCGAGATGCCGGGACGCGACGGCTACGAGTTCGTCGATGCGTTGCGGGAACTGGAACGATTGCGCGGCACCGCCGATGCGCTGCTGCCGGTGGTGGCGGTGACGGCCTACGTCAGCGCCGAAGAGCGCGCGCGCGCCATCGCGCACGGCTTTGTTTCACATCTGGCCAAGCCAGTGACGCCCCAGACCCTGGTGCGGGCGCTGGAACGCTTGCTGGCGTAAAGGCTGGGCCGGGTATCGAAATGAACCGATCCCGGCCGTAGGCCGGAACCGGTTCGCAGGGTCACCACTCCGCACGGGCCCTGCTTGCTCAGGGCCGTACGATGATGTCGTTGCGCACCGACTTCACGCCATGGGCATCGCGCGCGATGGCCGCGGCGCGATCCTTCTCGGCCTGCGACTTGGCGAAGCCGGTGAGCTGAACGGTGCCGTTCAGCGTTTCGACGCCGATCGACGTCGCTGCTACCGTTTGATCGGTGGCAAAGCGGCTCTTGATCGCGGCCGTGATGGCCGAGTCGTCGACGAACTGCCCTGCGGATTGCTGCCCACGACCTACAGCACAACCTACGGTCGTCGTCACGACGGCAATGCCCAGGAAAGCTGCGGTCAGATATTTGGAAAGCATGTAAGCCCTCTGTTTGGCTAGATTGTTTAGGCCTGCTGCCGGGCGCCCGATCAGGCGTTCTTCACGACGAGCAGGTTGGTCACTTCACGAACGCCGCGGGTGTTGCGCGCCAACTGCTCGGCGCGTTCCTTGGCAGCCGTGGTTTCGACTTCGCCCTTGAGCGTGACGGCGCCGTTGCTGGTGGTGTCGACGTTGATCGACAAGGCACTGAGCGTCGGCTCTTTCATCAGCTCGGCTTTCACCGCCGCGGTGATGGCGGCGTCGCTCAGCACTTCGCCGGCGGTGCGGCCGGCATCGGCACTGGGCGCCGTGCCATCGCCTGGGGTAGCGCCGGGCGCTGGCGTTTCGGCCGGCGGTACGGCTGCCGTAGGCGGCACGGCCGATGGCGATTGATCCGGCGCTCGGCCGGCTTCGGCCATCGTGCGATCGATCTCGCGGCTGGCCGTTTCGTCGTTGCGCTGGCAAGCGGCCAGAGCCAGCAGCGCGGGGATCGTCATGGCAAGAATGGCTCGTTGTCGCGTTCTCATCTTCGAACTCCTTTCCTGAGTTGCAGGGTTGCACGGAGCGGTGTGCCCGATGACCGACGCAACCGGAGTGCCTGCCCGGCAGTCGGTAAAGCTTGCCGGGTCCATTGCTTGCACGATTCGCTCATCGGCCCGTCGGGGCCGGGTTGATTTGTTGAACCCGCATATAGAGAAAGGAATCGCCATGAACTGGGATCGTGCTGAAGGCAACTGGAAGCAATTGAAGGGCAAGGTTCGCGAGCAGTGGGGCAAGCTCACCGATGACAATCTCGACGTCATCAGCGGGCGCCGTGAGCAGCTTGCGGGCAAGATTCAAGAGGCCTATGGCATCAGCAAGGACGAAGCCGAGCGACAGATCCGAGATTTCGAGACGCGCTTCGACGATGACCCGACCTATCGCTGAGGAGCCGCGGTCATGCTGTATTACGCCGTCGTCTTTTTCGTCATCGCGGTGATCGCGGCCGTGTTCGGATTCAGCGGCTTGGCAGCAGGCGCGGCTAGCATCGCGCAAGTGCTGTTCTTCCTGTTCCTGATCATGGCCGTGCTGAGCCTGGTGCTAGGACTGGTACGCAGCGGCACGAAGTAGGCTTGAACGCCGGCGGCACGCCGGCAAAGGAGTAGTCATGAAACGGACGGCATTCTGGTTGGCTTGCGCCTCGATCGCATTGGCCAGCGGCTGTTCCACCTGGGATCGGATGTCGAATGCCGAGAAGGGCACGGTCGGCGGCGCCGTGGTGGGTGGCGCGGTCGGTAACGCGGTCGGCGGCGGCGTGCTGGGAACGGTCGGCGGTGCCGCGGTCGGCGGTGTGGTGGGACACGAAGTGGGACGCGATCGTGACGAGCGCAGGTGACGATACTGCGCCTATCCCCCGAAGCCAAGAAAAGCGCCGCATCAAGTGCGGCGCTTTTCGTTGGGCCTTGTCCGGCGGAGGCCGGCGCGCCGATCGGTCAGCCGGGCGGCCTCATGCCGATGCGTTCACGATGCAGCTCGCCGCCGGCGTGAACCGCCGCGCCGGCTATCCTGTGGCGGCGGTGCGCCGCCTTCGCCTTCCCAGCGGGCCAGATCGAGCTGCTGCTGGCGGCGGCGCGTACGGCGTTCGTTTTCGTCATGTGCCTTCCACAGCAGCAGCGCCACCGAACCGGCGACGATGATCGACAAGGCGGTCAGTGTCGATTTCATTGAGAGACTCCTTTCGCGAGCATCAAATGTTCCGGTAAGGATCGGTGCAAGCGGCGTGCCCAAGCCCTTTCACTGGCGTGTGGCCTCGAACTCGATGATCAGTTCGACGATGTCGCCGACCCAGCCGTTGTCCACGCCGTATTTCATGCCGAAAGCGCTGCGCTGGAAGCTACCGCGTGCCGACACGCCCATCGCATAGGGCTTGCGGCTGAACAGGCCGCCGCCCATCGGGTGTTCGCCGCTCTTGTTCCAGGTGGCCTGCAAGGTGACCGGTTGCGCGCGGCCGAGCAGTTCGAGCCGGCCTTCGATGATGAAGTTGCGTTCCTGGCTGTTCTTGGCGCCGGTGGCGGTGAAGATCATCCTGGGGAACTCGGCGCTGTTCAGGAAGTCGGCGCTCTTCAGATGTTCGTCGCGCTTGCGGTGATTGGTGAACACGCTGGCAGTGTCGACCACGACGCGCAGGTCCGACAAGGTGCCGGTGTCTTCGTCGAACACGAAGCTGCCCGAGGCGCTGCGGAACAGGCCCAGCACTTTCGAGAAGCCGACGTGGTCGACCAGGAAGCCGATCGACAAGTGTTCGGGATCGATCTCATATTTTTGCGGGCGGGCCTGCGCCATTTGCGGCAGGCTCAGCAGCGCGAGGCTGGCCAGCACGGCGGCGGCGCGCCGCAGTTGAACGACGGTGATCATCGGGCTCCTCCTGTCGAGGGTGGAGATGGTTCGTGCCGGCGCAGCAGCCAGCCGATGTCGAGTGCGAACGAAGCGGTCACCAGCAGTACGCCGGCAGCGGCCAGCCAGCTTGCCGGCACGATCGGCACGATCGGCACCAGCGCTGCGATCAGCAACACGATCAACAGCACGCAGATCGTCTTGCGCCGCGTGCTGGGCGGCAGCGGCCGTGCCAGCGCCGGCCATGGCCGCGCCGCGGCAAGGAACAGATAGCGCATGCCGCCGGCCAGCAATACCCAGGCGCCGGCCTTGCCGCTGCGCCACAGCAGCGCCGACAGCACCAGGATCAGCAATGCATCGGTTTCCATGTCGAAGCGGGCGCCGAACTCACTGGCCACCTGCAAGCGGCGCGCCAAGGCTCCGTCGAGCCCGTCGAGCGAGGCCGCCAGCGTAGCCGTGACGACGATACCCCAGCCGGGCGGCGTGCCGCTTTCGACCAGCCAGCCGGCCAGCAAGGCCACCAGCGCCAGCCGCAGCAGGGTGACACGATTGGCCGCCCCGAAGCGGTGATGCGGGTGGCTCGGCAGCCAGCGCGCGGCGATGCCGACGGCGGCGGCGAACACCGTCATCACTGCTGCCACGTACCAGTGGCTCGACAGCTCGGCGAGCACGGCCAGCGAGGCGGCGGCCAGCAGTCCGGTGGCGGCGCAGGCGGCGTCGGTGGCGGCATCGCGGCGCAGGGCGCGTGCCATGGGCCGCCCCGCCGGCTCGGCCGGGTGCTGCGCGCCGCTGATCGACCCGTCATCGCTTCGCGGCTTTGCGCCGCTCGAAGAAGTCATCGCCTACAATCCCTCGTCAGGAATCGGTTCGTGCTCGCGCTCGGCGGGCAGGGCATCAGTGTGAGGGCATGACGAACACTGTGTATAGCCGCGAAGCGCTGGCTTACTGGGTCGAGGCGCCCGGGCGCGGCCTGATCCGCCGCGAAGCCCTGCCGGAGCCGGCCGCCGGCGAACTGCTGGTGCGCACCTCGTTCAGCGGCATCAGCCGCGGTACCGAGACGCTGGTCTGGCGCGGCGAGGTACCGCCCGACGAATATCTGCGCATGCGCGCGCCGTTCCAGGCCGGCGACTGGCCGGGGCCGGTCAAGTATGGCTACAACAACGTCGGTGTGGTCGAGCACGGCCCGGCCGAATGGCTGGGGGCCACCGTCTTCTGCCTGTATCCGCATCAGACGCGCTACGTGGTGCCGATCGATGCCGTGCAGCGTGTGCCGGCCGCGGTGCCGGCGGCACGCGCGGTGCTGGCCGCCAATCTGGAAACGGCGATCAATGCGATGTGGGATGCCGGCGTGCGCATCGGCGATCGCGTCGCGGTGGTGGGCGGCGGCGTGGTGGGGCTGCTCACCGGCTGGCTGGCCGCGCGCGTGCCGGGTTGCCAGGTGCAGCTCATCGACATCGATGCGCGCCGCGCTTCGATTGCGCAGCGGCTCGGCATGCGGTTTGCCGTGCCCGAGGCTGCTCAGGCCGATGCCGATCGGGTGTTCCACGCCAGCGGCACGCCGCAAGGGTTGGCCTGCGCATTGCGGCTGGCCGGGTTCGAATCGGTGATCACCGAGCTGAGTTGGTATGGCACGCGAGGCGTGACGCTGCCGCTGGGCGGCGCTTTCCATTCGCGGCGCTTGACGCTGCGCAGCTCGCAGGTGGGCCAGGTGGCGGCCGCGCAGCGCGCGCGCTGGACGCATCGGCGCCGTCTAGCGCTGGCGCTGGAATTGCTGGCCGATGCTGCGCTCGATGCGCTGATCGACGGCGAAAGCCCGTTCCATACACTGCCCGAACTGATGCCGAGATTGGCCGATGCGACGCAGCCGGCGCTGTGCCATCGGCTGCGCTACGACGAACAAGCCTGAAGGCGGGAAGCTTTGACGATGTCGAACGACGGGATCTATTCGGTATGCGTGCGCGATCACTTCATGATCGCGCACAGTTTTCGCGGCGAGGTATTCGGGCCGGCGCAGCGGCTGCACGGCGCCACCTACGTCGTCGATCTGGAGCTGCGTCGCGCCGCGCTCGATGACGACGGCGTGGTGGTCGACATCGGCCGCTTGACGCAGCTGCTGCGTACCGTGTTGCACGAGTTCGAGTTTCGTAACCTCGACGATGAGCCTGCGCTGGCCGGGCGCAACACCACCACTGAATTCATGGCACGTGTCGTGTTCGATCGGGTTGCCGAGCGCATCCGTGCCGGCGAGCTGGGTGCCGGCGCCGCGGGGCTGCGGTCGATGCGAGTCGTGCTGCACGAATCGCACGTGGCCTGGGCCGCGTTCGAAGCAGCGCTGTAGCGACATGATCGACTTCGTCGTGCCGGGCGATCCGGCCACGGCCACCGGCGGATATCTGTATGACCGCCGCATCGTCGCCGGCTTGCGTGAGCTGGGTCGCGACGTAGTCGTGCAGCGCCTGCCCGACGGATTTCCCTGGCCCGATGCGGCGGCGCTGCGTGCTGCCGATGCGCTGTTTACCGCCTTGCCCGACGGGCGCACGGTTGTCGTCGATGGACTGGCCTTCGGCGCGCTGCCCGACGCGGCGGCGCGTCACGCCGCGCGCCTGCGGCTGGTGGCGCTGGTGCATCATCCGCTGGCGCTGGAAACCGGCTTGTCGGCGTCGCAGGCCGTGCAGTTGGCCGATGGCGAGCGGCGGGCTCTGGCGCATGCGTGCCGCGTCATCACCACCAGCGCCGCCACTGCGCGACTGCTGGCGGCCGACTATGGCGTGGCGATGGCGCGTATCGACGTGGTCGAGCCGGGCACCGATGCGGCGCCGCTGGCGCGCGCCGGACGCCTGCTCGCAGGTGATGACGTGCTCGAGTTGCTGTGCGTGGCCACGCTTACGCCGCGCAAGGGGCATCACTGGTTGTTCGAAGCCTTGGCGCCGTTGCGCGACCGGCGCTGGCGCCTGGTGTGCGTGGGCAGCGCCGAGCGCGATGCGGCGACGGCGGCCGCGCTGCGAGCGCAACTGAGGGCTCTGCAACTGGGCGAGCGCGTCGTGCTGGCCGGTGAAGCGGGTGCGGCGCAACTGGCCGAACACTATCGCCGTGCCGACGTGTTCGTGCTGGCATCGGCCTTTGAAGGCTACGGTATGGCGTTCGCCGAGGCGCTGGCGCATGGCTTGCCGGTGGTGGGCATGCGCGGCGGCGCGGTTGCTGAAACGGTGCCGGTCGAAGCCGGTCTGCTGGTGGCGCCCGGCGACGTGGCCGGTTTGTCGGCGGCGCTGGCGCGTGTGCTCGACGATGCCGCCGAACGCGAGCGCCTGGCATGCGGTGCACGTGCGCACCGGGCCAGGCTGCCCGGCTGGCGGACCAGTGCCGCCGCATTCGCGCGCGCGCTCGATCGGGTGGCGGCCGGATGAGCTTCAGCGCCGATTGGCTGACGCTGCGCGAGCCGTTCGATGCGGCGGCGCGCGATAGGGCCGAAGCCGGGGTTCGCGAATCCGGCGCCGGCCATGCTCGCCTGCTCGGCGGTTTGCGCGGCGCTCTGCATGCTGATTCCTCCGGCCTGTGCTCGATCGTCGACCTGGGCGGTGGCACCGGCGCCAACCTGCGCTGGCTGGCGCCGCGGCTGGGCGGGCGCCAGCAGTGGCGCGTGCTCGATCACGACGCTGCCTTGCTCGCCGCTCTGCCGGGCCGTGTCGCCGAATGGGCGGCGGTGCATGGCTGGCGCGTGACGCAGCTCGCGGGTGCAAGGCCGGCGGGTAGCACGCCGCCGAGCGGCGTCGCGTTGGCCGTATGGGCCAACGACGATGCCTTCGAGGTCCGGATCAACGCCGAGTTGATCGATCTTGCCGCCGGCATCGATGATCTGGAGTTGCCGCGCGGCGCGCTGGTCACCGCGTCAGCGCTGCTCGATCTGGTGTCGGCCGCCTGGTTCGATGCGCTCGCGTTGCGTTGCCGGCAGGCGCAGGCGGCGCTGCTGTTTGCGCTGAACTACGACGGCCGTATCGATTGGCAAGCGGCCGACCCCGACGATGCCGCGGTGCGCGCTGCGTTCAATGCGCATCAGCGCCGCGACAAGGGCTTCGGCGCAGCGCTCGGACCGGCCGCCGCCGCCCATGTGGAGCGCCGCCTGCGTTTGCTGGGCTACCGCGTGCACAGCGCCGCCAGCGACTGGCGCATCGGGCCTGCCGATGAGGCCATCGCCGTGGCCCTGCTGGCTGGCTGGACGCAGGCCGCGATCGAGGCCGAGCCGGCGCAACGGCCGGTGTTTGAGCGCTGGCAGCAGCGCCGGGCCGATGCTATCGCGCGCGGTACGGTGCGCTTGACGGTGGGGCATACCGATATCGCGGCGTACCTGCCGGCGCCGTGACGCTGGTGGCCACGGCCGCTGGCCGTGGCGCGTCTCAGGCCAGACGCAGCGCAGAGCAGACGCAGCTCAGGCCAAGCGCACCGGTCCCGGCTGGTCGGCGTCGTTTGCGCTCTGCCGGTGCCCGGCGCGCAGATCGAAATCCCACAGCACGTCGTTGCCCAGCTTGAACAAGCGATACGGCGGCCGTGCGCAATCGCTGATCAGCTCGCTGCCGGGCAGGCGCAGGCCGCGGCGGCCCTCGCCGATGATCAAGGGCGCCACCGCGATCTGCAGGCGGTCGAGGCAGCCGGCTTCGACGAAGCGCGACACGGTGCTGCCGCCGCCTTCGACGAACAGCAGCGCCAGCCCGCGTTCGCGCAACTGCGCCATCAGGGCCGGCAGATCGAGGCGGCCATTGCTCGACGGCACGCACAAGGTCTGCTCGCGGCCGACCGGCGAGCGGCCCGGATCGGTGCGTTGCGGGTCGCAGACCACCAGCGTCGGCGCTTCGCCGTCGCTGAATACGCGGTGCGTGGGCGCCAGCCGCAGCCCCGGATCGATGATCACGCGCACCGGGTGATCGCCGCTTACCAGCCGCGTGGTGAGCCGCGGATCGTCAGCCGCTACAGTGCTGGCGCCGACGATGACGGCGTCGCACAGCGCGCGCATTCGATGCAGATGGATCAGATCCTGCGGCGCGCTGACGTAGCGTGCGTCGCCGTTGTGCGTGGCGATGTGGCCGTCGATGCTCTGGCCCAGGTGTCCTACGGCTTGCGTCTGTTCGAGGGGACCGGCGCTGAAATTCAGATACAGATCGAACAGCGCCTGCGCGCCGGCCGACCAGACGCCGCTGGCGTGCCAGCCCCGTGCATCGTATTCGACCAGCGTAGCGCTGCTGCCTGGCCTGCCGGGCTCGAGCATGCCATGGCGATCGAGGCCGTAGCCGCCGTGTTCGAAACGCTGCTGGGTGCGCTCGCGTGCCAAGGCCAGGCATATCTGCCAGGCCAGCGCTTCGTTGCGAACCATCGGTGCCGCAGCGACATCGTCAGCGTGTCGCCGGCCCGCGCCGGTGTGGCGCTCGGGGAGCGTATCGGGCATGGAACCTGTCGACGGAAGGGCTCGAAGCAGTATGCCAGCAATCGACGTGCCGGGCGCTGCGCGCGCCGACCGGCCGGCGCCCGCCCGAATCAGCGCAGGTAGGGCCCGCCGCCGCCGTCGCCACTGGCCGCCAGCACGATCGCTATGACCGCCGGCACGGCTGCCAGCAGCGCCGCTGCGAGCGGTTCGAGCCAGTCTCGGCGCCAGCGTTCCGGCAAGGCCAGGCGCGCGGCCTCG
>JAFKGG010000106.1 GCA_017307915.1 Burkholderiales bacterium
GGGTCGTCGCTCTCGATGTAGCCGGGTTCCAGACTGGTCAGAATGGCTTGCGCATAGGCGACGAAGCGCTCGCGCGATTCGCCCATCGGCACCCGGAAGCCGTCGAATTCGATACGCCCCAGGCCGCGGCCGATGCCCAGGATGGTGCGGCCTCCCGACATGTGCTCGAGCACCGAAATCTCCTCGGCGACGCGAATCGGGTCGTGCCAGGGCAGCACGTTGACCATGGAGCCCAGCTTCACGCGTTTCGTGCGGCCGGCCATGTAGGTCAGGAACTGCGTCACGTTCGGGCACATCGTGTACCCATTGAAGTGGTGCTCCGCGGCCCACAGGGAATCGAATCCCAGCGGCTCGGCCATGTCGGCCATCCCCAATTCGTGTTGGTAGACCTCTGTATCGGTACGGCCGGTATCGAGGTTCTGGAAGGTGACTGTCATGCCGACGTGCATTGCGAAGCTCCAATCATTTGTCTTGGGACTCGAATATTCCAATCAGTATCTTTCTAAATGAATTGGAATGTCAATGTTCTAAATGGTTTGTTTTGGTTCGAATCGGATTGGGGTTAACTCGGACTGGATGCGCCGTCTCGTTTCGAGTAGGCGAGGCATGCCCCGGCCGACGTCCCGCGTGGGAGGTCGACTTGGCGATAGGCATGTCCATAGGCGCGCAGACGGGCCTATAGGCGCGCAGACAGGCGCGCTAGGGAAGTTGGTGCGCCTTCCGTAAGGAAGGCCCGTCGCTGGAGGGGGCGCGGCTGCTCTGGAAGCCTTCAGACGGCCGCGGCGCCCTTTGGCGGCACCTCAGCAGGCCGCTTGGATCGAAAGTTGGCTGGCGGACCTCTGCGCAAGCGTGACGCTTGGCGACCGCTGAGGCCGGCGGCAGGGGCTGCCGCCGGCATCGATCAGAAGGACACGCGCATCCCCACCATCAGGTTGCGTCCCATCAGCGGGGCGGCATCCTTGATGAAGGAGGCATGATTGAACGCAAGCTCGTTGGTCAGGTTGTTCAAGCGCGCGAAGATCTGATAGGGCGTGCTGCCGAGCTTGCCGTCATACGCGATGCGCAGATTGACCATGCTGTAGCCCGGCGTCGTCGATTCGAAGTCGGCGATGTAGCGCTGTTTGGCGACTCGATACCATTCGAGCTGGCCGCTCCATTTCTCCCAATACGCGCCGATCCGGGTGCCGAAACGATGCGCGGGGATGCGCGGCAGGTTGCGGCTGCCTTCGCTTTCGTCCAGTTGGCCGCGCACTGCATCGCCGAACAAGGTGACGTCGAAATTCGAATTCAAGCGGTGCCGCACCTGCGCCTCCAGGCCGTGGAAGCTGGCATCGCCTTGCGCATACTGAATCAGCCGCAGTTGCTCGTAGACGTCCAGCGTGCGCGCATAGATGTAGTTGTCGACGCGGTTGTGAAACGCCGTGATCGAGAACGTCGTCGCGCCCGTGTGCTTGCGCAGTGAAACGTCGATGTTGTTCGACGTTTCCGCTTTGAGTCGATCGTCGCCCCGTTCATAAGTGCGGGTGGCCATGTGCAGCCCGTTCGCATACAGCTCTTCGGCCGTGGGCAGGCGCTGCGAGCGCGACAGGGAGACGCCCAGCGAATACTCGGGTGCGAAGTGCCAGGTGCCGGACACCGAAGCCGAGGTGCCCGTGTGGCGGCGATCGGGCTGCGCCGATTCGACCTCGACCCGTTGCCGCTCATGGCGAAGCCCGGCCTCGAGACGGAAATTCTGGAACCGATATTCTTCCAGCAGGAACAGCGCGTGGTTGTTGGTGCGGGTCGGCTGCACGTAGGCTTCTTCGCCGAGCGCGCTGAAATCGCGCTGCGTGAGCTGCGCACCGAATACGCCGCGCAAGCCGCCGATCGGGTGATGTTCGAATTCGATGCGTCCGTCGCGGGCCTTGTTGCGGAACGTGGTGGCGATCGCGCCGTCTTCGACTTCGTCGTGCCGATAGTTGGTGATGCCGGCGCGCAGCCGTACCTTGGCCAGGCCGGGCAGCGGATCGCGGTATTCGCCTCTCAGATCCCAGCGTTCGCTGCGCAGGTCGACATAGGGCACGCTGTGTTCGTGCGCATGATCATGATCGTGATCATCGCCGTCATGATCATCGTCGTGATCGGAATCCGCGCCGTGGTCATGACCGTGATCGTCGCCGCCGGGGCAATGCAGGCTGTTGCCATGCGTGTGGCAGCCTTCATAGCTATGGTCATGGCCCGGCAGGCCGTAGCGGCTGGTCTGGCGGGTGAAGGCGAGCCCGAGGAAACCACGCGTTCCGATCCACGAGGCGCCCACGCTGCCGGTCTCAGTGCGGTTGTAGGAGCCTTCGACCTTGCTGCCGCCGGCCCAGCCGCTGCCCGGCCGGTAATCACCCGCATCGCGCTTGACGCCTTCCGCATGCAGGGCGAAGTTGCCCCAACCGCCGGTAATGTCGAAGGCGCCGACGCCTTCGCGGGCGGCGGTGTTGCCGCGCAGCTCGATGTTGCCTTCGTAGCCTTTCTTCGGGATCGCCGTGGGGATCTTGCGATCCAGCACGTTGACCACGCCGCCGATCGCGCCGCCGCCGTAGAGCAATGCCGCGGGCCCGCGCAGGATCTCGATCTGCTGCGAAAGCATCGGTTCCAGCGCCACCGCGTGATCGGGACTGATGGTGGAGGCATCCTGCACTTCGGCGCCGTCGGACAGGATCTTGACGCGGGCCGCGTCCATGCCGCGGATGATCGGGCGGCTGGCGCCGGCGCCGAAGTGGCTGGCTGACACGCCGGGCTGGTCGGCCAGCGTGTCGCCGGGCGTTGCGGTGCGGCGGTCCAGCAGCTCGTCGTCGCTCAGCACGGTGAC
>JAFKGG010000461.1 GCA_017307915.1 Burkholderiales bacterium
CGACGGTCGCGTCGGCGGACACAACGGCGCCACGCTGCGCCATCAACGCAGCCAGCGATTCGCGCAGCGAGGGCTGGCCGTCGGTGGTGCCGTATTGCAGCGCCTGCCGAGGGGCTTCGCGCATCACCTGCGCGAACGCCTGCTCGATGCCTTCGACGTCGAACAGGTCGGGCGCCGGCAGGCCGCCGGCCAGCGACAGCATGCCCGGCCGCTTGGCGTCGTGCAGCAGATCACGGATCGCCGAACTGCGCAGCACGCGGATGCGTTGCGACAGCAGCGTATCGGTGCTGTACCGGTACTGTTTCTGATCCCTGAGCAGCATCACCTCGAAAAATGGCAGCGGACGGGGCAGGCGCCGCATGGCTCTGCCTGCCCCTGAATGGCCTTTTAATGTGCTGCTTCGAAGCGCTGCTGTCCCGATGCAATTGCTGCATTCGGCAGCAGCACTGTCATGGCAGTGTGCCGGTACAGTTCAGATTGCCCCGATACTGCCGGTTACCGGCAACACGATGCCGGTGATGTAGCCCGAGCAGACCGGCGCGGCCAGGAACACGTAGGCGGGCGACAGTTCTTCGGGTTGCGCCGCGCGCTTCATATCGCTTTGCTGGCCGAAGCGAGCCACCTGCTCGCCTGCCCGGTCGGCCGGATTCAGCGGCGTCCATACGGGGCCTGGCGCCACCGCGTTGACGCGGATGCCGCGCTCGAGCAGGCTGCGCGCCAGCGACTTGGTGAAAGTGTGGATCGCGCCTTTGGTGAGCGAATAGTCGAGCAGCTCGGGACTGCCCTCCAGGCCGACCACCGAACCGGTGTTGATGATCGCCGCACCGGCTTTCATATGCGGCAGCGCCGCCCGCGCCATGCGGAAATAGCCGTGCACGTTGGTGCGCAGCGTTTCTTCGAGCCGCTCGTCGCTGATGTCTTCGAGCTTGGCGGCATGCTCCTGGAACGCGGCATTGTTCACCAGGATGTCGAGCTTGCCGAAGCGCTCGATCGTGCGGCGCACCGCTTCCTTGCAGAACTTGCTGTCGCCGACGTCGCCGGGCAGCAGCAGGCAATCGGCGCCTTCGGCTTCGACGCACCGCTTGGTGTCTTCGGCATCCTCATGTTCGGCCAGGTAGACGATCGCCACCTGCGCGCCTTCGCGCGCGAACAGCACGGCCACCGCGCGGCCGATGCCCGAATCGCCGCCGGTGATCAGCGCGACCTGGCCGCGCAGCTTGTTGCTGCCTTCGTAGCCACGCGCCAGGAATTGCGGCGCGGGGTCCAGATCGGCTTCGCTGCCGGGTTTGCGGTGGTGCTGCTCGGCGAACTGCGAGGGGTGCCGGCGCAGATCGGTGGGCGGGGGTTGCTGTGCGTGCTTGGCGTCGGCTTTGCCGCTGCCACCGCCCTCGCCGCCACTGCCACCGCCCGGCTGCGCTTGCTTTTGCCGGGCGGCATCTTTTTCATCCTGCTGTTGCTGCAGGCGCCGGTGCTTGTCGGCAACCTGCTCTCCCTGCACAGCGTGCGAATCAGACGGCGCTTTCGATGCATGGTCGGTCATGGGAATCTCCTGGAACGAAAACGAGCGTTCCAGCCTCCCGCATCTGCGATGCCCGGCGCCGTCGTAGCGCCATCGTGGCCGCCCTACCGTGTCGCCGTCGTGCCTGCCGGCGGCCGTCTACATGCCGCCCCCGCAGGTCACCCTTGCCCCTTGCCTCAGTCCCCGGTCGGCGCGATACGAAACTCGCGCACCGAGTCGATCGCACCCAGCGCCGTCGTCAAGCGGCTCACGTCATCGGCGCGGCTGCTGCGGATGACCATCCGGTATTCGAAGAAATCGTCGGCCGCGTCCAGCCGATAGCTGAGATTGGCGATCGTGAAGCCATAGGCCGTCATCAGCCGGCGCATCTCGCCTTCGGGCATGGTCGCGCCGCGCCGGAAGCGCACCACGAAATGCGCGTAGAACTGCGCCGGCATCCGCGATTCGATCCAGCGAAACAGCGACAAGGTGCCCAGCGTCAGCACCAGTGCCATCACCGCCGGAAAGAAGAAACCGATACCCACCAGCACGCCGATCGCCGCGGTGATCCAGATCGAGGCCGCGGTGGTGAGCCCACGCACCGACAGGCCCTCCTTCATGATCGTGCCCGCGCCCAGGAAGCCGATGCCGGTCATGATGCCCTGCGCCATGCGCGTGGGATCGAGCGTGACGCGGCCCTGGCTCAATGCGTTGAACCAGCGCGTTTCATAGACCGTGACCAGCATCAGCAGCGCCGTCGACAGGCACACCAGCGCGTGCGTACGAAAGCCTGCCGGCCGGCCGTGATAGCTGCGTTCCAGCCCGATCATGCCGCCGACGCCCAGGGCAACCAGCAGGCGCAGCGTGATGTCGAGATAATCGGGATCGCTCAGCAGTCTTGACAGATCCATTCGGCAGGCCCCTCGGCTCAGCGGCGCCGGCCACGAACCGGATAGGCCGGATCGTGATAGCCCGGCGTCGACGCATGGCCGGACACGACCAGCGAATCGACGAGCTGTTCGTCTTCGTCGCTCCATGCATAGTCGAGCGCACCGAAATAGTCATCGAACTGCGCCAGCGTCTTGGGCCCAGCGATCACCGAGCTGATGCCGCGGTTGGCCAGCACCCAGGCCACGGCGAACTGCAGCAGCGAAATGCCGCGCGCCTGCGCGTGCTCCTTCAGCTTCTGCGCGATCACCAGCGATTCGGTGCGCCATTCGGTTTCCAGGATGCGGCGATCGCCGCGCGCCACGCGCGTGCCCTCGGGCGCCGGCGCGCCGGGCAGGTATTTGCCGGTGAGCACGCCGCGCGCCACCGGGCTGTACGAAGCCACGCCCAGACCATAGTGATCGCAGGCCGGCAGGATCTCGACCTCGGGCTGGCGATTCAACAGGTTGTAGTAGGGCTGGCAGACGATGGGCGCCGCCACGTTCAGCCGCTCGGCCAGCCGGCACATCTCGGCGATGCGCCAGCCGCGGAAGTTCGACACCCCCCAATAGCGCAGCTTGCCGGCGCGGATCAGGTCATCGATCGCGCGCAGCGTTTCCTCGTAGTTGTCACTTTCGTAGTCGCGGTGCAGATACCAGACGTCGAGATAGTCGGTCTGCATCCGGCGCAGGCTGTCATCGAGTTCACGCACCAGCCATTTGCGTGAATAGCGCGATTCGTTGGGCGCATCGCTCATCTTGTTGCCGAGCTTGGTGGCCAGCACCCAGCGATCGCGGTCGCCCTTGAGCAAGGGGCCCAGTATGCTTTCGGAAGCGCCGCGGGTGTAGACGTCGGCGGTGTCGATGAAGTTCACGCCGCGCTCGCGGCAACGGGCGACGATGTCGGCGGCTTCATCGGCCGGGGTCTGGTCGCCAAACATCATCGCGCCCAGGCACAGTTCGGAGACGCGCAGATTGCTGCGGCCAAGTCGGCGGGTTTTCATCGTTGCGATCCTGTCACGAAGAGGAAACCACAACGATAGCGGGTTTGCCGCAGACGGGCGAGGTCTGGCAGCGGCGGCGGCCAGCCGGCCGCCGCCTCCGGCTCAAACCAGGTGGTCGCGCATACGCTCGGTCAGCCGCTTGCGGGCACGGTGCAGCCGCACCCAGCAGTTGGCCTCGGTAATCTTCAACCGGCGGCACACCTCGGCCGTTTCCAGCCCTTCGAGCACCTGCATCACGAACACGTCTCTCAGCGTCGGCGGCAAGGCATCGATCTCGACGCGCAGTGCTTCGCGCAGTCGCGCGTTGGCCACCTGATGCGCCGGATCGTCGCTGGTCGTGACCTGGATGCGCACCAGGCGATCGAGGCTGTCGTCGCCGCTTTCATCGCCGCCGGCGGTGTCGGCAGCCGAGACATAGCGGCTTTCGCGGCGGAACGTGTCCTGGATCTTGTGGTTCAGGATGCCGATCAGCCAAGTACGCAAGGCCGATTGCCCCTGGAACGACGTACGGTTGGCCAGCGCGGCGACCAGCGCATCCTGCACCGCGTCCTCGGCCAGATCCTCGTCGCGGATCTTGCGGCGCGCAAAACGCAGCATCGCGCTGCGGTGCGCGATCAGCTCGCTTGGGCTCGGCAGCATGAACGGTGCGGGAAACAAGGCGCTGGCGATCATCGTCAGGCTCCAATGGCATCGTGGATTGACGCAGTCTGCGGTTGCCGCCTTACCCAGCCGTCTCGCAAAGATCACGATTTGATAACAAATGCACGCCCGCGGGCCCTGCCGCCCCGCCGCGGCGAGCCGGCGCCGTAAGCGACCACTGCCGCCATGGACATACGTGGTGGGGGTTTTTGCTATGCTGGATTCGATGGAAAAGAAAATCCTGGTCATCGAAGACCAGCGCGATATCGCCGAGTTGATCGCCATGCACCTGCGCGACCTGGGCCATCGTGTCGATTGCACCCACGAAGGCACCGGGGGCTATGAGGCCGCCCGGTCGGGCCGCTACGACCTGATCGTGCTCGACGTGATGCTGCCGGGGCGCGACGGGCTCGACATCGTGCGCGGGCTGCGCATGGAAAAAGTGACCACCCCGGTGCTGATGCTGACGGCCCGCTCCACCGAGATCGACCGCGTGCTGGGGCTGGAACTGGGCGCCGACGACTACCTGACCAAGCCGTTTTCGATCCCCGAGCTGCAGGCGCGCGTCAAGGCGATCTTTCGCCGCCTCGACATGCACGGCCCCTCGAACCAGGAAAGCGGGCCGACCCGGCTCGAATTCGGCGAGCTGGCGATCGATACCACCAGCCGCGAGGTCAGGCTGGCCGGCAAACCGGTGCCGCTCACCGCCAAGGAATTCGATCTGCTGCTGCATTTCGTGCGCCATCCGGGCCGCGCGTTCACGCGCATGCAGCTGCTCGACGCCGTCTGGGGCACCACCTTCGAAGGCTACGAGCACAACGTCAATACGCACATCAACCGGCTGCGATCGAAGATCGAGGCCGATCCCGCCAACCCGCGCTACGTGCTGACCGTGCGCGGCGTCGGCTACCGCTTCACCGACGAACGATGAAATCCCTGCGCGCCCGCGTTCTGCTGCTGATCGCCGGCTTCGCCTTCGTGATGGCCGCGCTGCTGGCCATCATCATGCATGCCTCGGTACGCGAGTACTACCACGACTGGCTGTACGAAAAATCGAACAGCTTCGCCGAACGCGTGCTAGCCGCGCACCCCGATCTGTGGCAGGACTATCGCCGCGACCCGGCCGGCTTCGGCGCCAGGTTGCGCCAGTACATCCTGTATTCGCCCAACACCGGCTTGTATTTGCTCGACACCGACGGCCACGTGCTGGCTTCGGCCGGCGAAGGCAAGCTGTTCTGGAGCAATTACAAGGTCGACCTGACGCCGGTGCGCGAGGTGGTGCACACCGATCCGCCGGTGCCGATCATGGCCGACGATCCCGATTCGCAGGGTAAATCGTGCCTGGTGGCGGCGCGCCCGGTACTGGAAAACGGCGAGATGCGCGGCTGGCTGTACGTGGTCGCGCGCCAGGCCGATTTCGGCACCGCAATGCCCGAGCTGCTCAAGAGCTACGCGATCCGCACCGCCGCCAAGGTCGGGTTGATGACGATCGCCATCGGCGGCCTGCTGACCATCGCGATGATCACGCTGCTGACGCGTCCGCTCACGTCGCTGACGCGCGCCACCGAGCAGGTGCGCAATTCCGGCTTCTGCGACGAGCTGTGCGAAAGCTTCTTCACCGACAGCGAACGCGATGACGAGATCGGCCGCCTGAGCCGTACTTTCCGCGAAGCCTTCGACCGCTTGAAGCACGAAACCGAGCTGGTGCGCACCGTCGACTCCAAGCGCCGCGAGATGGTGGCCAGCGTCTCGCACGATCTGCGCACGCCGCTCACCGCGCTGATCGGCCAGCTCGAGACCATTCGCCTGAAGCGCGACCAGTTGACGCCGGCCGAACGCGAGCAGTTGCTCGAACGCGCGATGCACAATGCGCATCATATGAAGCGGCTCACCGATGCACTGGCCGAGCTGGCCAAGCTCGACAATCCCGATTTCCAGGCGCAACCCGAGCCGATCGCGATCGGCGAGCTGGCCGACGACGTGGTGCAACGCTACGTGGCCAGCGCGCAGGCCGCCGGCGTGCAGCTCGAGATCGACTACCCCGACGGCCTGCCGCTGACCCACGTCGACGCCGCGCTGATCGAGCGCGCACTGGCCAACCTGCTCGACAACGCGCTGCGCGTCACGCCGCCCGGTGGCCGCGTGCTGGTGCGCGCGCTGCGCGACGGCGACGGCATCCGCCTGGAAGTGGCCGACAGCGGCCCCGGCGTGTTGCCCGAAGATCAGGCGCGCGTGTTCGAGCGCTTCTACCAAAGCAGCCGGCATCGCGAACAGCGCGGCAGCTCGGGGCTGGGGCTGGCGATCGTCAAGCGGGTGGCCGAGCTGCACGGCGGCCAGGCCGGGCTGCGCAGCGAGCCGGGCCGCGGTTCGACCTTCTTCATCGAGCTGCCGCTGGCTGCCGCCTGAGCAGCGCGCCGATGGCCTGGCGCGCGATCGCTCATCTCGACATGGACGCGTTCTATGCGTCGGTCGAACTGCTGCAACGCCCCGATCTGCGTGGCCAACCGGTGGCCATCGGCGGCCGCGGTGACCCGACGCGGCGCGGCGTCGTCACCACGGCCACCTATGAAGCGCGCGCCTACGGGATCCATTCGGGCATGGCATTGCGCCGCGCCGCCGAGCTATGCCCGCATTGCGTCTTCCTGCCGACGCGCTTCGATGAATACCGCCGCTATTCGCGCATGTTCAAGGCAGCGAGCGCGGCAGTCACCGACCAGATCGAGGATCGCGGCATCGACGAGGTCTATCTGGACCTGAGCGGCGTCGACGGCATTCGCGTCGACCGCGGCGCACCGGTGGCGCGCAACATCCAGCGGCGCGTGTACGACGCCACCGGGCTGACCTGCTCGATCGGGTTGGCACCGAACAAGCTGCTGGCCAAGATCGCCTCTGAGCTGAACAAACCGCGCGGCTTGACGATCATCGACGAGGCCGACATCGAAACGAAGATCTGGCCGCTGCCGGCGCGCCGCATCAACGGCGTCGGCCCGAAGGCCGACCAGCGGCTCGAAGAACTGGGCCTGCGCACCATCGGCGACGTGGCCGCGACGCCGCGCGACCTGCTGGTGGCGCAGTTCGGCCGCGCCTACGGCCAGTGGCTGCATGAAGCGGCGCATGGCCGCGACGAGCGAGCAGTCATCACGCACAGCGAACCGCGCTCGATCAGCCGCGAAACCACCTTCGAACGCGATCTGCACCTCGTGCGCGACCGCCAGGCGCTGGCCGGCTGGCTGGCCTCGCTGTGCCGCGGCCTGGCCGAAGATCTGCGCCGGCGCGGTTACGTGGCGCGCACCATCGGCGTGAAGGTGCGCTACGACGACTTTCGCATCGCCACGCGCGACCAGAGCCTGGAACTGCCTACCGACGACGAGCACGCCATTCGCCGGATCGCTTTCGAATGCCTGGGACGCGCGGCCACCGCGCGGCGCCTGCGCCTGATCGGGGTGCGCGCCGCCGGCCTGAGCGCCATCACGCCGCGCGACGGCGAGGCGGGTGACGGCTTACCAGCCGGTTGGCCCGACGATGCGGGTTCGCCGCCAGCGCCCGTCTCATCTGCACCGCCAGCCCCATCGGCGCCACCGGCCCGGCAAGTCGAGCTACCGCTTTCCGAACCCGGCGCACCGTCCGACCAGCCATAGGCGGCGTCACGGCATCCGCTGCGGCCTTTTACGGCATCCGCCGCGGCACCCCGCGATATCAGGCACCCGCGACATCAGCCACGCGGCCCCATCGGCGAAAGCCCGCTCAGCGCTCGAGCCCCGACCGGGCCAGCACGCGAACCTTGCCCAAGCCCATGCCGCCGTCGACCGGCAGCAGCACGCCGGTGATGTAAGCGGCCATCGGCGAACTCAGGAAAAGAATCGCGTTCGCGATGTCCGACGTCGATCCCGCGCGGCCCAGCGGTATCTCTTCGCATTGCCGCTCCCAGAACGCCGCATCGTTGGCCTGCACCAGGCGTGGCGTGCGCGTCAATCCCGGCGCAACCACGT
Organism: Burkholderiales bacterium; assembly: GCA_017307915.1. Taxonomy (GTDB): domain Bacteria; phylum Pseudomonadota; class Gammaproteobacteria; order Burkholderiales; family Burkholderiaceae_E; genus Zeimonas. The sequence goes on from JAFKGG010000461.1 coordinate 8,057, forward strand.
TCACGCGAATTCCGCGATCGGCGAACTCCTGCGCCGCGCTGCGTGCCATCTGGTGCAGCGCCGCCTTGGCCGCCGAATAGGCGAGCGCGGGCCCGCCACGCGCCAGCACTCCGCCCATCGAGCCGACCAGCACCACGCTGGCGCCGGGCGCCAGCAGCGGTTCGGCCAACTGGATCGCCAGGAAAGCATGTCGCACGACCAGATCGAACTGGCGGTTCCAGCTATCGTCGTCATGACTGCTCAAGGGCCGTGCGACCGGCATCCCCACCACGTCGACGATGCCGTCGATGCGCCCGCCGAATTCGCGCCGCGCGGTCTCGAAGACAGCGGTCATGTCGCTGCGCGACATGACGTCGGCAACGCAGGCAATGCCCGCGACGGCAGCCGCCATGCTGCGCGCACGCGATTCATCGACGTCGACGCACAGCACCTTCGCGCCGCTCTGGGCCAGCGCATGGCAAGCCTGCTCGCCGATGCCCTGCCCCGCGCCCAGCACCACGAAGCCCTTGCCGTCCAGGCGCAGGCCCTGGGCAAATTGCGGAATCTCTGTCTCGATCATGTTCTTCTCACAGGCGATCGGTCAGTCTAGGCCCCCGCTCGCAACGGCAACAAACGAATGTTTCCGATACCCCCATCGACTTTGCTTGGAGATGCTGTGACCGCGAATCCATCTGGAATTCTGATGGCCCCATCGGAAGGTTTCGGTGGTCACGGCGCATGGCGCTGCGTAGAGTCGTTTGCCACCTGGCGGCATGAGCGGCCGCTCTCCAGCCATGCTGCACCGTTGATCGCCTCTGAAGGAAACGCATGCTGAGCAAGGAACAGAACGAGCTACTGACTCGGGTGGGCAAAGGCACGCCCATGGGCGAGATGATGCGCCGTTACTGGCACCCCATCGCGCTGTCCAGCGAGCTGCCGCACCCCGATTGCGACCCGCTGCGGCAGCCGCTGCTGGGCGAGACCTTCGTGATCTGGCGCGACTCGGACGGCAAGGTCGGCGTGATGGAAGAGCTCTGTATGCACAGGGGCGCGTCGATGGCGCTCGGCCGGGTCGAGGAAGGTGGTATCCGCTGCCTCTATCACGGCTGGAAGTTCGCCGTCGACGGCACGCTGATGGAAACGCCCAACCATGCCGACCCGAGGGTCAGGCAGCGGCTGAAGGCCCAGGCCTATCCGGTGCGCGAACATCTGGGCCTGATATGGACCTACATCGGCCCGAAGGAGCACGAGCCGCCGTTTCGGCACTTCGCCTATGAAAACGTGCCGGAATCCAACCGCATCCTGTTCAAGCTCATCGTAAAGGCAAACTACCTGCAGATGTGGGAAGCCGGCACCGACAGCTCCCACGTCGGCATCCTGCACAGCAACGTGACGCGCCCGGGCTGGCTCGCCGAAGGCGGCACCAAGCCGGTGATCGGCGACATGGTGACCGAAGCCTGGGATGACATGTCGCCGAAGCTCGAAATCGAAAACACCAAGTTCGGTTTCCACTACGTCGGCATCCGCAAGCTGAACGAGCAGAAGAACAACGTCCGGCTGACGCCGCTGTTCATGCCGAACGGCCGCATCATCGAGTTCCCGGATTTCTACACGACCGTGTTCGACACGCCGCTGGACGACCAGACGACCGCCACCTACCTGGTCGACGCCAGCCCCACGCGGGCGCTGAACCTGCAGGAACGCCTGACGCGCTCTGGACTGCTGAGCGAAAAGAACTACCGGGACAATCAATTTCTTCCTACCTGGGAAGGTCGCTTCGGGCAGGATCGCGAAGCCATGCGCGCCAAGCAAAGCTGGAGCGGCTTCTCGGGCATCACGCAGGAAGACGCCGTGGTGACGACCTCGATGGGGCCGGTCTACGACCGCAGCATGGAGCACCTGGTCGCCGCCGATGCCGCCATCGTGCGGCTGCGCCAGCGCATCATGGAATCCCTGCGCAGATTCCAGGCCGGCGAAGCCCCGATCGGCGTGGAGCTGGCCGATCTCACGCACATGCACGGCTTCGATCACGACCTGGCGCCGACCGAATCATGGCGCGACTATGCGCCCGATCACGCAAGGTATTACCGCACCGACGACTGAAGACTGCAGCGCATGCCGTCGGCCAAGGCCTCAGACCGACCCACACAACGACAAGGAACTGGAGACATGGACACATCGCGCATCAACCGCAGACGCCTCCTGGCAGGCGCTACTTCGTCGGCGCTGCTGGCAGCCTCGCCCGTGGTCCGGTCGCAGGGACGTTACCCGACACGGCCGATCAGAATCGTGAACAGCTCGCCGGCCGGCAGCACGTTCGACGCGATCATCCGCGGCGCCAGTGTCGAGGCGGAGAAAAAACTTGGCCAGCCGTTCATCATGGACTATCGGCCGGGCGCCGGCGGCGTGCCGGCCTTCGTCACCGCCAAGCATTCGCCGCCTGATGGCTACAACCTCGTCGTTCTCTCGCTCAGCACCATCCGCCAGCCGATCCAGCAGGATGTGGGCTATGACGCGCTGAAGGATTTCACCTGGATCACGGCGCTTGCCGAGATCAACTTCGGCGTCGTGGTCGCGGCCGATTCGCCGTTCAAGACCTGGGCCGATCTGCTTGCCTGGGCAAAAGCCAATCCGTCGAAGGTGTCCTACGGCTGCCCGTCCGGGCTGGGCAACAGCGCTCACATCTTCGGTTCCGAAATCGCTGCCCGCGAGAAGGCGGATTGGGTCGCCGTCCCGTTCAAGGCCAGCAACGACTGCATGGTGGCGCTGCTGGGCGGTCAGATCACGTTCTCCATCGACACGACGCTCAGCGCGGCGCCGCAGGTCAAGGCCGGCAAGGCCCGCGTGCTGGCCCTGGCGACGTCGGAACGGATGAAGCTGTTCCCGGGCGTTCCCGTGACCCGCGAACTCGGCTACGACGTACTGATCGAGAGCCCGATCGGCATCGGCGGCCCGGCCGGCATGAGCCCGGAAATCGTGCAGACGCTGCACGACGCGTTCAAGTTCGCCAGCGAGCAGCCGTCGTTCACGACGATGCTGGAACAAGGCTCGCTGCGCCCCTGGTACATGTCGCCGACCGAGTTCACCCGGTTTGCCCAGCGCGCCGATGCCGAGCAGCGCCAGTTGATGGCGAAATATGGTTTTGCGAAGAAGGCGCCGGCTTGACGAGCCCGGCCCGAGCGATGCGCGCCGTCAGGCAAAGCTCAGAATGCGCTGCTTGAGCATGTCGAGGAACTGAACCGCCGGCGGCGACAGCACGTGGCCTTGTCGCGTGTGGCAAAGCAGGCTGCGCTCGATCATCGGATCGTGCAGCTTCTTTGCCACCAGCGAACTCATCTGGGAGCTGCCCTTGATCAGGTAGCGCGGCACGACCACGACCCCCAAGCCCTCGGCGGCAAGTGCCAACGCACTCTGGATGAACGAGATCTCATAGGCCGGCCGATACGAGCAGCTCGCGCTGGCCAGCGCTTCGGTCACCAGTTGCTGCACCTGGGCGCTGCGCGACAGATTGATCAAGGGCTGGTCCACCAGGTCTTCCCAGGTGACGCGCTCTTTTCTGGCCAGTTCCGAGCCCTCGACGCAGACCGCGCACAGATAGTCCTCGAGCAAAGGCATGCGCTTGATAGCCTCGGGTTCGTGCTCGAAGAAGCCGATGCAGAATTCGACCTCGTCGTCGAGCACGCGCTGGATCAGGCTCGAATCGATCGCGTCGTAGGTCACCGTTTTCACGTCCGGATTCAAGCGTTTGAATTCGGCCAGCACCGCGGCGACGATGGATGAAAACAGCAGCGGCGCACAGCTGAACGCGAGCACCGCCTCGGCCTCGCCTGCCCGCTCGTGCATTTCCTGCCCCAGCACGGCCACGCCCTTGAGGATGCCCTCGACTCGCAGGTAGGCGTTCTCGGCCGCCTTGGTCGGGCGCAGTACGCGCGGCGTGCGCTCGAACAGCACGACGCCGAGTTCCTCCTCGAACTGCCGGATCAGCGCGCTCATCGCTGATTGCGTGATGTGCATCGCATCGGCTGCGTGAGTCAGGTTACGCAGCCGGTATGCTTCGACGAAAGCGCGCATCTGGCGCAGGGTGACGTTCGGCTGTACGGACATCTCTCGATGATGGGCCCTCAGGTCCCGGCTTCAGGCCGCGGTGGTTTCGCCCTTCGCAAGCTCTCGCCAGTCGGCAGAAGGCTCGATTTCCGCATAGATCGCAGCGACGCGATAGGCGTGCTGCAGGCTGTCGAACGCCGGTGCCGGCGCGCCGCGCGCCACCGCATCGGCCGCTTCCAGCAGATAGCGGCGCATCCTGACGATGGCGAGGTCGGCCGGTACCAGCAGCTCCTGCCGATCGGAGACCGGCCCCATCGAGCTGGTACAGGCGGCATCTTCCATCGAGAACGGATGCAGGCCGGAGTAGCTTTCGCCTCGGCGCATTTTCTCGCGGTCCTGCCCCCAGCGGTTTTCGATGCTGATCGCGCCCGGGCAGCCCAGCGTTTCGCGGCTGAAGCCCCAGCGCGCCGCCACCTCGGGCTCGGTGCCGGTGCCGCGCTCGACGTATGCGAGGTAAGGTTCTTCGGCAAGGGGCTTCTCGGGATCCCCGTAGATGATGTAGAGGTAGGTGGTTTCAGTATCGACCGGAATCGAATACAGCGTGACGTTGCCGTTGGCCACGTAGATCGTCGAGGGTGCGACGTAGGCGGTGATGCGCACGTCTTTCAGCGCCTGCCCGTCGCGCTCGGCTTCGCGCAAGGCGGCTGAATACAGGCCGAAGCCGGTTTCCAGCACTTCGACGCGCGGCACCTTGCTGCTGGTGGAAACGTTCGAGAACCGGTTGGCGGGCCGCACGACGTTGTTCACCACCTTGACCGTGCCGTCTGCGCGCGGCAGCGAATCCTGGTGCAGCACCGCCAGGTGCGTGGTGTCCAGCAGCCCTTCCATGACCTGCACGAAATTCGATCGCGTGGCGACGATGCGCGGATGGCGGTTGGAATCCGGCACGTCCATCCAGCGATGGCGCGGAAACTCGGGTTCGGATTCGCTCGGCCCCAGGTAGACCCACAGCAGGCCGCCGGCCTCGCGCACCGGATAGGCATTGGCATGATAGCGCCGCAGCATGCCGGCATCGTCGCAGTTCGGCATCGCGGCGATGCTGCCATCGGTGCGAAAGCGCCAGCCGTGATAGATGCATTCGATGGTGCCGCCACGCACCTGGCCAAGCATCAACGATGCGCGGCGGTGCGGACAGAGCTCGTCGAGCACGCCGACGCGGCCTTCCGAATCGCGGAACGCGACGTAGTTCTGTCCCAGCAGACGGATTCGTATCGGGTCGCAATCGGGCGTCGGCAGGTCTGACACCAGGCCGGCCGGAATCCAGTAGCGCTTGAACAACTGGTGCATCGGCGTTCCGGCGCTCACATCGGTCAGCCTGCGATTGTCGTTGGCGTTCATATCGGTCGTCGGAGTCGATTACAGCCGCGGATCGTAGCCGCGCAGGCGCCGCGGCGACAAACGATAGTTCCGCATGAGGGCATGCGCAAGCTTCATGCCGTGGCAATATTCATCCATGGATCCGAAATTCCAGCAGCTGCGGGCGTTCTACTACGCCTACCGGATGCGAAGCCTGACCAAGGCGGGCGAGCAGCTCCATCTCTCGCAGTCTGCGATGAGCCGGCTGATCAAGCAACTGGAGGAAGTACTGGGCCAGCGCCTGTTCGACCGCACCTCCGGCGCGCTGTGCACGACGGAAGCGGCCGAAGAAGCCATCCACGTCGTGGAACGCATCCTGACGAACGTCGAGTATCTGAAGACGAGCCTGAAAGGGCTGGCCGACAAGCGGCGCGGCATGGTGCGGTTCGCGATCACGCCCACGCTGGCCGCTCAGATCATGCCGGACGTGCTGGCGCGTTTTCGGGCCAACTGGACCAACGTGGAAGTCGACATGCTCGACGCCACGCCCGAGCGCGTGGTGCAGCTGGTGCTCGACGAAGCCGCGCAGTTCGGCATCGTGACGGCGGGCGAGCCGCGCTCCGATCTCGACTACCGGCTGCTGGTGGAAGACTATCTGTGCGTGATCTGCCGCGAAGACTCGCCCTTGTCCGGTCTGAGCCGCGTGACCTGGCGCGACCTGGCGGGCACCAGCGTCATCGCCACCGTCGGCGGATCCAACTGGCCCGACGTGGTGCGGCAGATCATCGAGGAACAGAACCTGCCGGCCGCGCCCCGCCATACGGCAGCCTTCTCTTTCACGGCCCTGGGCATGGCAGCGCGTGGGCTGGGCGTCGCCATCCTGCCGTCCTTGCTCGCGCTAGGCAGCCCCAAGGATTTCGGGCTGGTGGCCCGCAAACTGCATGATCCCGTCGTGCCCAGGGGTCTGCACGTGCTGACCAAGGCCCGCCGTTCGCTGTCGCCGGCCGGCCTGGCGCTGCTCGATCTGGTACAGCAGGTGGTCAGCGCAGACACTCGGCCGCCGCTGCGCTGATACCGACACCTGCCCTGCCATTGGAAAGGCAGATGGCGCCATCAAAACGTTTCGATTCTCCGCTGCTGCGCGCACCGCTAGAGTAGCCCTCATCCAATGGAGGGCTGCATGGTGGCCGACCCGTTCGTTTCCGTGCTGGGCCGGCTTGGCCCGCGATTCGATCCCGCTGTTCTCGAAGCGACGATCGCCCACTGGAAGCCGCGGGTGGCTCTGCGTCAGAAGCAGCAATCGCCGTCGATCGATGACATCGAGTACGGCGGCCACACGCGTCATCGCATGGATCTGTTTCCGGTCCAGGGCAGCGGCGCGCCGATCGTGCTGTTCGTGCACGGCGGCGGATTCATCGCCGGCGACAAACAGGCGGCGCCGCCGTTCTATGCCAATGTCGGCCGCTACTTTGCCGCGCACGGCATGCTCGGTGCATGCATGAACTATCGGCTGGCGCCCACGGGCGGCTGGCCGGCCGCGGCGCAAGACATCGACAGCGCCGTGCGCTGGCTGCTCGATCGCGGTGATTTGTACGGCGGCGATCCAAACCGGCTCGTCGTGCTCGGGCAGTCGGCCGGTGCATGCCACGTTGCAACCTGGCTACTCGAACCGCGTTTTGCCGGCGGGCCGCGCGAAAGCCTGCGGGCGACGATCCTGATGAGCGGATTCTTCAGGGCACAAGCACCGCTCAGCCCCGGCCAACGCGCCTTTTTCGGCGACGATGAGCGGCTCTATTCGGCACGCTCGCCGATATCGATGGCGCGCAAGCTCGGCTTGCCGCTGCTCGTCACGATCGCCGAGCACGACCCGCCGTCACTTCGCGCCCAAGGCCGGGAACTGGCCGAGGCACTGGTCTCGGCCGGTTGCGCCGCGACGCTGGTTGATATGCCGCACCACAACCACGTGTCTCCGCTGATGAGCCTGGGCAGCGACAACGACGAGGTGGGCGCCCGGCTGCGGCAGTTCGTCGCGCAAGCCACGGCCGCGGATCAACTCATTCGATGAACCCTGCCTCGGCGGCGCCGCGGCAGAGCCAACCTCAGCCGGCGACGGCGCTCACCGGCTCGTTGACCACGCGCTGCCCGGCCAGCTCTTCGATCGGGCACGGCTTGTGGATCGCATACCCCTGCGCGTAGTCAACGCCGATCTCGCGCAGCTTGGCCAGGATCATCGGCGTTTCGACGTATTCGGCCACCGTGCGCATGCCCAGCGATCGCGCCACTTCATGCATCGACTTGACCATCGCGTAGTCGCTCGGGCTGTCGACCATGTCCTTGACGAATGAACCATCGATCTTCAACGAATCGGTGCGCAGATTCTTCAGATGAGCATACGAGGTATAGCCGCTGCCGAAATCATCGAGCGAGAAACGGCAGCCGTAGCGACGGATCTGCTGCATGAACTCCTGCGCGACGCCATAGCTGCCGATGGCCGCCGTCTCGGTGATCTCGAAGATGAGCTTGCTCGCCGGCACTTCAGGCCGCGCCAGCTGCTCGCGCAGAAAGCCGATCACCTCGGGGCTGGCCAAGGACAGCGCCGATACGTTGATCGCGAAGCCGCCGATCGCGTCGAACACGCGGCGATTGTCGGCGACCCAATGCAGCACGTGGCGCATGACCCAGAGGTCGAGCTCCTGCGAACGATTGAGCCGTTCGACCGCGGGCACGAAGCTCATCGGCGATACCGGCATGTCGGGCCCGGCCTGGATGCCGAGCAGGATCTCGTAGTAGGGCAAGGCCGCCGCATCGGCGCCGATCGGCATCACCATCTGCGCACGCAGCGACAAGCCGCTGCCTTCCAGCAGATGGTCGATGCGTCCGGCCCAGTCGGCCAGCGATTCATGGCTGCGCAGCGACACGCTGCTCTGCTCATAGACCTGCACGCGGTTGCGGCCGGCCGCCTTGGAGGCGATACAGGCGGCATCAGCCTGCCGTACCGCTTCCTCGGCATCGGTCGTGGCGGGCTCGTAGTGGGTCAGGCCGATGTTCAAGCCCAGGCTGTAACTCTGTTCGCCGTGGTGGAAACGAAAGTCGCCGAGCTGTTCGAGCAGCGCCTCGACGGCGCGCCGCCCCGCCTGCATCGCGGTATCGGGCAGTACGAAGCCCAGCGTGTCGTTGCGAAAGCTCGACAGCACGGCCTGTGCGCCCAGGCTGTCTTGAACCTCGTGCACCAGCTTGCGGATCAGGCGCTCGGCCGCATCCACGCCGCAAGCGTTGTAGATGATGCGCAGCTGATCGAATTCGAGCACACCGACCAGATGACCCGTGCTCGCGCCCGGCTTCCTGGCAAAGCGGTTCAAGCTGCGCACGAAGCCCTTGCGGTTGAGCAGCCCGCTGACCGGATCCTGGTTGGCGCGCTGCTGCAAGGCCTGCCGGCTTTCATCGAGCAGGCTGAATTCCAGCCGTTCGAGCAGCGGCAGTTCCTGGTCCGACCAGGGTTTGATCAGGCCCGCCTGACCGCGCTGGGCGAATTCGTCCAGCGTAATTTCGAGCTTGCCGCTGGCCGCGCGATTGACAAGCAGGCAATGACCGCTGCGGCGGCTGTGCCAGACCAGTTGCATCGGCTGCGCGCGACCATCGTGTTCGACCAGCCACCAGCCTCCCAGGTGCAAGGTTTCGTGCCCGGTTGCCGGCATACTGCCCGCAGCGCCAGCGCCGGCCGGCATCGGGTAAAGCACCTGCGGATGCGCCTCGCCGCCGTCGGCCACGCAGCCCAGCGCCAGGTCGAGCAATTCGAGGAAGGCGCTCAGATGGCTGTGATCCATGTCGACGGCACCCAGCACCACCTCGACGCGGCCGGCCAGCGCAATCGATTCATCGCGAAAATCGGCCCCAGGCAAATAGCCCGGCTGCAACCATTGCAGCAAACGCTCGAGGACCGACATGGCTTCCTGCCAGTCGGCATCGCCCATGCCACCGCGGATCTCGAGCAGCACCAGATGCTGGCGCCAGCCGGCATCGAGCAGGCGCGGCAGCAACTCCGGCACTTGCCGACCGCCCAGCAGGCTTGCCAGCGCTTCATCGACGCGCTCGCGCGCCAGGCGGATCCGGTCGCGTCCTTCACAGGCCTGCTGCAAACCGGCGACGCGCGAGCGCCGCTCGCGGCGCAGGGACACGAGCATGCGAGCCAGGCTGCTGCCGGCCAGCTCGAACAAGCGCGGCTCAGCGCCGGCACGGCTCGCGATGCGTTCCACCAGCCGATCCAGAAAACGCTGCAGGCCGGCATCGACGAAACGCCCGTCCTGGTCGGTGGCGATGGCGTACTGTTCCAGCAGATCGACCATCTGGCGCGCCGGATGATCGGCCGTCTCCAGAAAGCTCTGATCGCGCTGCGCCAGTTCCAGCAAGGGCCGCTTCAGGCGGCCGAGCAGCGTCTGGATGTCGGTGCCGGAGCCGGATTCGACCAGCGCAC
>JAFKGG010000107.1 GCA_017307915.1 Burkholderiales bacterium
TCCGCATCCCTTGCACTTGTGCCAGAGATTGTCGGGGGTCTCCTTCTTGGGGACGACCAGGGAAAGCGCGTTGCGGACGCTCGACAGCCAGCTCATTTCGATTCCTTGCGCGCGCCGCGGATCGCAGCGCTCAGCGATTGGATATAAGGGGTAATCGCGCCCGGCGCATCGGCGCCGAACGTCGCATATTCCTCGGGCGCCAATTGACCGGCCTGCTGCGCCGGGATCGGAATGCTTTCGGGCGCTGGCCTGAAGCGCCGCAGCAGCGCATAGACGGTCAGCGCCACGATGCCCAGCACCGTGATCTCACCCATCGTGTCGAAGCCGCGGAAATCGACCAGGATGACGTTGACGACGTTGCCGCCGCCGCCCTCGGGCAGCGCACGAGTCAGGAAGAACGAGGCGATACTCTCGGGCCACGGCCGCGTCAGCATCGCATAGGCCAGCGCCGCCACGCCACCGCCGGTAACGATGGCGATGGTCAGGTCACGGCTGCGCCGGCCCCAGTCGATCAAGGAGGCGTGCCAGTCGAGCTGCTTCGGTTCCAGCCGCGGCGGCAGCCAGCGCAACCCGAGCAGCAGCAGCACCATCGTCACCGTTTCGACCATCAACTGCGTAAGCGCCAGATCGGGCGCAGAAAACCAGACGAAGGTGATGCAGGTGACCAGACCCGCGCCGCCCATCAGCGCCAGCGCGGCCAGGCGGTGATACTTGGCCTGATAGGCTGCCCCGACGGCGCAGGCGATGCCGATCACCCACAGGATCGCGAACACCGGGTCGAGCGGCGTCGGCGCCAGCTTGCCCCAATCGAGCCCGCGCATGTAAAGCGGGATGCCGGCGGCCAGCGCCACCAGCAGGAACAGCAGCGACAGCTGCGGCTGCAAGCGCCGAGTACCCAGCAGGTTCTCGAGCCGCGCCGCCACCGAGGTGATGCCGGCCACCATCCAGTCGAATGCGCGCTTGCCGTCGAAGTGATGCACGATCGGCAGCCGCTCGACGGTGCCCAGCTTCAGATGCCGCTGCAGCATCAGATACAGCAGCGCGCCGCCGCAGAGCGCGGCCAGGCTCATCAGCAGCGGCGTGTTCAGGCCATGCCACACGGCCAGACTGTAGTTCGGCATGTCGGCACCCAGCACCGAGCTGGCGGCACTGTGCAGGAACGGCCCGATCGTGATGGCCGGCATGATGCCCACCACCAGGCAGGCCAGCACCAGCAGCTCGACCGGAAAGCGCATCCAGTGCGGCGGCTCGTGCGGTTCGCGGGGCAGATCCTGCGCCGGCGGGCCGAAGAACACGTCGTGGATGAAGCGCAGCGAATAGGTGACGCTGAACATGCCGGCGATGGTGGCCGCCACCGGCAGCGCATAGTCGCTGGCCGTGCCGCCGGCCATGATGGTCTCGGCGAAGAACATTTCCTTCGAGATGAAGCCGTTCAGCAACGGCACGCCGGCCATCGCCGCGCTGGCCACCAGCGCCAGCGTGGCGGTGATCGGCATCGACCGGTACAGGCCCGACAGGCGGCGGATGTCGCGCGTGCCGGTCTCGTGGTCGATGATGCCGGCGGCCATGAACAGCGACGCCTTGAAGGTGGCGTGATTGATCGTGTGGAAGATCGCCGCCACCGCCGCCAGCGGGCTGCCGATGCCCAGCAGCAGCGTGATCAGCCCCAGATGGCTGATCGTGGAATAGGCCAGCAGGCCCTTCAGATCCTGCTGGAAAATGGCCAGGAAGGCGCCGATCAGCAAGGTGCACACGCCGGCGCTGCCGATGATCAGCGTCCATTCCTCGGTGCCGGCCAGCACCGGCCACATGCGCGTGAGCAGGAACACGCCGGCCTTGACCATGGTGGCCGAATGCAGATAGGCCGATACCGGCGTGGGCGCAGCCATCGCGCGCGGCAGCCAGAAGTGGAATGGGAACTGCGCGCTCTTGGTCAAGGCGCCCAGCACGACCAGCACCAGGATGGGGCGATACCACTCGTGGTGGCGCACCACGTCGCCGGCAGCCAGTACCTCATCGAGATCGTAGCTGCCGACCACGTGGCCGAGCATCAGCATGCCGACGAACAGGCACAGGCCGCCGGTGGCGGTGACGGTGAGCGCCATGCGGGCGCCGCGGCGCGCATCCGACCGATGATGCCAATAACCGATCAGCATGAACGACGCCAAGCTGGTCAGCTCCCAGAACAGCACGATCTGGATCAGGTTGCCCGACAGCACCAGCCCGAGCATGGCACCCATGAACGCCAGGAAGAACGAGAAGAAGCGCGGCACCGGATCGGCCGGCGACATGTAATAGCGCGCATACAGCACGACCAGAAAGCCGATGCCCAGCACCAGCAGCGCGAACAGCCAGGCGTAGCCGTCGAGCCGCAGCACCAGGTTCAGGCCGAGCTGCGGCAGCCACGGCACCTCGAAGCGCAGCACGCCGCCGTCGGCCAGTTGCGGGTACATCGAGGCGGCCAGCAAGGCGCCGCCGAGCGAAACCAAGCCCGCCAACCACGCTTCGCGGTTGCGCGCGTTGGCGGGCAACAACGCGGCCAGCGCGCTGCCGATGAAGGGCAACAGTAGCAGGATAAGTAATTGCATGGGTGATGCATTGTACGTAACGAAAGTGGCAGCAACCCAGCGTCGTGAGGGGTCGTTTCTTGCGCACCGGCTCGGCCGGGCCGCCGGATGGGGCCCGACGGGCGGACCATGCGCCAGGTTGGCGCCCCCAGAAGATTGATCGAAGGCAATACCGCGGCGAACTTCACTCGGGATTGGCCGTCGTCGCCGACTCATTTGCTATCGTTACGGTTTGCCGTGCAGC
>JAFKGG010000462.1 GCA_017307915.1 Burkholderiales bacterium
AGCACGTCGGCGTCGTGCACAGCTCGAACCTGTGCACCGAGATCACGCTGAACACCAGCGACACCGAAATCGCCGTCTGCAACCTGGGTTCGGTGAACCTGGTCGCACACATGCGCGAAGAGGGCGGCCGCTGGGTGCTCGATCTGGACAAGCTGAAGAACACCATCCACACCGCCATGCGGATGCTGGACAACGTCATCGACATCAACTATTACGCGGTCGGCAAGGCGCGCAACTCCAACCTGCGCCATCGCCCGGTCGGCCTGGGCATCATGGGCTTCCAGGATTGCCTGCACCTGATGCGCACGTCGTTTGCTAGCAACGACGCCGTGGAGTTCGCCGATCGTTCGATGGAAGCCGTCTGCTACTACGCCTACTGGGCCTCGACCGAGCTGGCCGAGGAACGTGGCCGCTACGCCAGCTTCAAGGGCTCGCTGTGGGATCGCGGCATCCTGCCGCAGGATTCGCTCAAGCTGCTGGCCGAGGAGCGCGGCGGCTACGTCGAGGTCGATCTGTCCGAGTCGCTCGACTGGGCGGCGCTGCGCGAGCGCATCCGTGTGCATGGCATGCGCAACTCCAATTGCGTGGCCGTGGCGCCCACCGCCACGATCTCGAACATCATCGGCGTGTCGGCTTGCATCGAGCCCACCTACCAGAACCTGTACGTCAAGTCGAACCTGTCCGGCGAATTCACCGTCGTCAATGACTACCTGGTGCGTGACCTCAAGCGCCTGGGGCTATGGGACGAGGTGATGGTCGCCGACCTGAAGTTCTTCGACGGCACCTTGTCGCGTATCGACCGCATTCCGGCCGATCTGCGCGCGATCTATGCCACCGCATTCGAGGTCGACCCGAGCTGGCTGGTCGAGTGCGCCTCGCGCCGGCAGAAGTGGATCGACCAGGCGCAGTCGCTGAACATCTACATGGCCGGTGCCTCGGGCAAGAAGCTGCACGACACCTATCTGCTGGCGTGGCTGCGCGGCCTGAAGACCACTTATTACCTGCGCACGCTGGGCGCTACCAGCGCCGAGAAATCCACCACCGACAAGATCGGCCAGCTCAACGCCGTGTCGGCCGACGGTGGTGCCGCCAACGCGGGTTTCTCGTATGCAGCAGCAGCGGCACGAACGGCGCAGACGATGCCGCAGCCCACTGATGATGAAGCAATCGCGCCGAAGTTCTGCGCGCTCGACGACCCTGAATGCGAAGCGTGCCAGTAACGGTGCACGGCACATACGCTCGCAACGTGCAGCGTCTTTGCTCGATCGATTGATGAAGGTGTTCACGCAGCAGCATGAGCTGTTGCGTGAACACCGACAAAAAGGCTTTCAAGTCAAGACGAAACTGCAGCAATCGTTGCAAGCGATCCACAAGGGCCGTAAGATTCCGCTTGTGAATAACAGTGGATTCTCGCGGCAGTACAAGTAGTTATCTGGATGTATTGAAGCGAGAACTGAGATGCTGTCCTGGGACGATACTCCTGCCGCGCCGGCTCGTTCGGCGCCCGTGCAGCCGCCGGTAGGGCGGCCTGATGCTGCGACGCTGATGATGCCGCAGCTCGCTGCCGCTACGGCCGACGTCGCGATCGCGCCGCCTGCTGCACAGGCTGGCCACGATGCCAAGCGCCACAATGGCTCGCAAATTGCGCAGAGCACCCGGCGCGTGCGCGTCGAAGACAAGCGCATCATCAACGGCGGCGCTGACGTCAATCAGCTCGTTCCGTTCAAGTACAAATGGGCGTGGGAAAAATACCTCGCCACCTGCGCCAACCACTGGATGCCGCAGGAAATCAACATGAGCCGCGACATCGCGCTGTGGAAGACGCCGAGCGGGCTCACTGAAGACGAACGCCGGCTGGTCAGGCGCAATCTCGGCTTCTTCGTCACCGCCGATTCGCTGGCCGCCAACAACATCGTGCTGGGCACCTATCGCCACATCACGGCGCCCGAGTGCCGGCAGTTCCTGCTGCGCCAGGCGTTCGAGGAAGCGATCCACACGCACGCGTATCAGTACATCGTCGAGTCGCTGGGGCTCGACGAAGGCGAGATCTTCAACGCCTATCACGAGGTCGAGTCGATCCGTGCCAAGGATGAGTTCCTGATCCCGTTCATCGATACGCTGACCGATCCGAACTTCGTCACCGGCACGCCCGAAAACGACCAGAAACTGCTGAAGTCGCTGATCGTGTTCGCCTGCCTGATGGAAGGGCTGTTCTTCTACGTCGGCTTCGTGCAGATCCTGGCGCTGGGCCGGCAGAACAAGATGACCGGCGCGGCCGAGCAGTACCAGTACATCCTGCGCGACGAGTCGATGCACTGCAATTTCGGCATCGACCTGATCAACCAGATCAAGCTCGAGAATCCGCACCTGTGGACGCCGCAGTTCCGCGACGAGGTGCGTGCGCTGTTCCTGCGCGCCGTCGATCTCGAATACGCGTATGCCGAAGACACCATGCCGCGTGGCGTGCTCGGCCTGAACGCGCCGATGTTCAAGTCGTATCTGCGCTTCATCGCCAATCGGCGTGCGCAGCAGATCGGTCTCGATCCGATGTATGCCCAGGAAGAAAATCCCTTCCCGTGGATGAGCGAGATGATCGATCTGAAGAAAGAACGTAATTTCTTCGAGACGCGCGTCATCGAGTATCAGACGGGCGGCGCGCTCAGTTGGGATTGAGCAGGTTCCAGACGGCTGAAAGGCGGCTAGGTGCCGTGATACAGGGTCAGAATTGAGGTTGCAAAACACTTACGGGAAGAAACGGTCGGAATCGACGATGCGGCGCATGCTGACCGCAGGGGCTTCTTCCCGCCCGAGTTTTGACAACCTTGCAGAAACGCCGAACCCGTTGCGGGGTCGGCGTTTTTTTTGTGCCGAATTCATTAGCGTAGGAACGGCAAGACGCTTGCAGGATGTTCTTGCGCCGATGAATAGCTCGTACCGCTCGTCGCCTTCGGGCGCGGCGGCACGGGTTTCCGTAATCGCACCATCCTGAGTAAAGGAGATCCTATGGCTACCGCCAAGAAAGCCGCCAAGAAAGCGGCCGCGAAGAAACCTGCAGCTAAGAAAGCTGCTGCCAAGAAGCCCGCCGCCAAGAAAGCCGCCGCTAAGAAGGCAACGGTGAGGAAAGTCGCAGCGAAGAAGCCCGCTGTGAAGAAAGCCGCCGTCAAGAAAGCGGCTGCCAAGAAGAAGACGGCTGCCAAGAAGCCTGCCGTGAAGAAAGCGGCGGCGAAGAAGCCCGCGGCCAAGAAAGTCGCTGCCAAGAAGCCTGCCGCTAAGAAAGCAGCCAAGAAAGCGGTCAAGAAAGCTGCCAAGAAGGCAGTGAAGAAAGCCGCTGCGAAGAAACCGGCTGCGGCCAAGAAAGCGACTAAAAAAGCGGCCAAGAAAAAGGCTGCCAAAAAACCGGCTGCTGCCAAGCCTGCCCCTGCGGCACCGGTTGCGCCCGCTGCCAAGCCGCTGAACCCGGCGGCCGCGTGGCCGTTCCCGACCGGCAACCGTCCGTAAGCGTTCGCGCTTGCGACGGCATGCGGGCCGCTTCGTGCGGTCCGCTGCCGATCCTTCGAGTCCCGCGAGCGTCTTTGGCGCCGCGGGACTCTCTCATTGTGCGAGAATCGATCGCGACTTCCGACCGAATCTCATGTCACAGACACTCTGGCTTCTCCTGGAAACGCTCGCCAGCCTGCTGGCCAGCGCCTGCGTACTGCGCGCTTACATGAACTGGGCCGGACTGGGTGCTCGCAACCCGATCGGTCAGTTCGTCATCGCCGTCACCGACTGGCTGGTGCGCCCCTTGCGCAGCGTACTGCCGGCCACGCGCAGTATCGATTGGGCGAGCCTGCTCGGCGCGCTGCTGTTGTCGGTGCTGCTGGCCGTCTTCTACGTGATGATCTTCGGCCGCGGCCGCACGCCGGCCTTCGGCGCCGTGGTGCTGTTGGCCGTGTTCTGGCTGATCAAGTGGACACTGTGGCTGATCACCGCGCTGCTGCTGCTGGGAGCGGTGCTGTCGTGGGTGAACCCGCATGCGCCGATTGCGCCCACCGTCGATGCGCTGACGCGGCCGTTCCTGGGGCCGATCCGCCGCGTGCTGCCGCTGATCGGCGGCATCGATCTGTCGCCGCTGGTGGTGCTGCTGATCATCCAATTGCTGCTGACGCTGCTGCACTCGACGATGCCGGCGTTCATCGCGCTGGCGGCTTGAGCGCTGCACCTGTCTGGCTGAGCGGTGCGCCTGGTGCCTGGCGCATTCGCATCGCCGCGCAGCCGGGAGCGCCGCGCAGCGAAGTGGTCGGCGTGCATGACGACTGCCTGAAGCTGCGCATTGCCGCGCCGCCGGTCGATGGCCGCGCCAACGACGAAGTGCTGCGTTTCATCGCGGTGCGGCTAGGCGTGCCGCGCAAGCGCCTGCGCTTGGCGGCGGGCGCCAGCGCGCGGCGCAAGATCGTCGAAGCCGACGTCGAGTTCGATGCCGCGCAGATGGCGGCGTGTCTCTACCAGGGCGAGCGGCCGTAGGTCTGCGCAAAGCGCCGCGCGACTTCATCGCGCGCCAACGGGTGGTTCTGCGCGCCCTGATGTTCGATCTTGATCGCGCCCAACACGCTGCCCAGACGCGCCGCGTCGATCCAGTCCCAGCCCTGGGCCAGTCCATACAGCAAGCCGCCGCGATAGGCATCGCCGCAGCCGGTCGGATCCAGCGCCTTGCCGATCGCCACCGGCGGGATGTCGACGGTTTCGCCGCCGCGATACAGCCGTGAGCCCTGGCCGCCGCGCGTCACGATCAGCGCCTGCACTTTGCCGGCGATCTGCGCTTCGGGCCAGCCGGTGCGTTCGCTGAGCAAGCCGGCTTCGTAGTCATTGACGGTGACGGCGGTGGCCTGCCCGATCAGGGCGCGCAGTTCCTCGCCGTCGAACATCGGCAGCCCCTGGCCCGGGTCGAAGATGAACGGGATGCGCTGCTCGGCGAACTCGCGGGCGTGCTGCAGCATCGCCTGCTTGCCGTTGGGCGCGACGATACCCCAGGCAGCGCCCGCGCTTGATTGGCTGGCCTGCACCGCATGCGCTTCGCTCATCGCGCCCGGGTGGAAAGCGATGATCTGATTGTCGGCCAGGTCGGTGGTGATGAAGGCCTGCGCGGTGAAGTGCGCGTCGAGCTGCTTGATCTGCGAGGTATCGATGCCCAGCGTGCTCAGATGATGCACGTAGTCGGCGCCGTCATGGCCGACCGCGGCCAGTACCACCGGCTCGCCGCCGAGCGCAGCCAGGTTGAATGCGATGTTCGCGGCGCAGCCGCCGAGCTCGCGCTTCAGGCGCGGCGCAAGGAACGATACGTTCAGCATGTGCGCGCGGTCGGGCAGGATGTGATCCTTGAAATGGCCTTCGAACACCATGATCGTGTCGAAGGCGACCGAACCGCTGATCAGCACGCGTCGGGACATCGGGGCTCCTGGCAAGTATTGGGAAATCGGGTTCGGCCGGTGGCGGCGTGCGGACTCACTGATAGAACAGTTTCACCGAGTAGCCGGCCGGCTGCAGGTCATGGGCGTCGAGCGCTACGCGCAGCGGCCATTCGCCGCGCGGCGGCACGCCCGCCTGGGCGCCGCGCGGCAGATAGTCGTCGGGTAGCAGTACCTTGCGCACCAGCACCTGATTGGCCGGATCGGTCAAGGTGAGCTGCATCGCCGGCCAGTGCACCGCGTATGGGGCGCGATTGCGCAGCAGCGCCGACAGATTCAGTTCGCCGGGCGCGGCGGCGGCTTGCAGCTCGAACGATTCGATGGTCAGCGCCTGCAGATCGCGCGGCAGTTCCAGCGTCAGGCCGAACGGCTGCACCATGGCCGCCAATGCCGGCGCAAGCGCGGGCCAGCGTGCCGCGATCATCGCGCGTTGCGCCACGACCAACTGCGCGATCAGCAGCACCGTCAGCAGCGCCGCGGCCAGCAGCGTCAACGGACCATGCCGGTCGACGAAGCCGATGCCGCGCCGGCCGACGGAAAAATAGTCGATTGCCGATTCGTCGTCGTCGAGTTCGGCGGTGGTGTCGGCGATGGCGCTGCCGCTTCGCAGAGCCGGGTCTTGGCTGGAAGATTTTGCGGTGCGACGGGAGCTGGCGGGTGTGCTGCCGGCGGCTTCGTCGTCCGCATCGAGAGGTTGTTCGCGCTGCCACTCGGGTAGCGAGTGGGTAGGGGCCTGCTGCGGTGCGTCGGTTTGCGGGGCTGCGTCGGCGGCCGATTGGGTTGGTGCTTCGGCTGTAGCGTCGGTTGCTGCGTTCGCTGCTGTGTTGGCGGGCGCTTCGACCGCTGCATCGGTCGCTGCATCGGTTGCTGCGTCAATTGATGTTGCGCGTACCGCTGCTGTCTCGTTGTCCGAGGTCGGCGGCGACGATGAATCAGGCGCTTGCAGCGATTCGTCGTCGGCAGCTATTGCTGCCGTGCCGTCGACTTCTGTTGCTGGGTGCGTTGTCGATGGCGAGAGTTCGTCGCTTGCCGGCAGCGTGGATGATGCGAGCTCGTCGATCGCGGGACGGGTTGTTGGTGCGAACTCGTCGAGTGCAGCACCGGTGGTTGGGCTGAACTCATCGACTGCGGGCCGCGTCAACGCGCCAAACTCATCGACTACCGGGGGCGTTGTCGGGCCGAGCTCGTCTATCGACGGGCGAGCCATCGGGCCGAGCGCGTCGGGAAACGGGCTTGTGGCACGGGCAAGTTCGTCGACTATTGCGGTGTCGGCGGGTTCGTCCGTGCCTTCCCGATCGGCACTTGCGATCGTGCTTGCGGCGTCGTCGCCATCGGTCGAGCCGGCGGACCGATCCTGATCCTGGATCTCGGCCGGCTCCAGCGGCCAGTCGCCGAAATCGCGCGGCGTGGTCGCCAGCAGAGATTCGATTTCTTCGCCGGGTTGCTGCGTCGGCTGGCGGGGAACGGCCAGCGCGTCGATCTCGCGTTCTGAAATAAAGCCGTCGCTGGCCGGCCTGGTGCTCGCGACCGGAACGGTGTTGGCGGCCGTCAGCAGATTCGTCGTGCCGGTGGCGCCGTCGGATGCGGGGGGCGTCGTGGTCTGGTCGTCAGCTTTGGCCGCTGCATCAAGGGGCGCTCCATCGAGGGGCGTCCCATCGACGGCGGTCGAATCAATAGCGATCGCATCAATAGCGATCGCATCAATAGCGGTGGCATCAATGGCGGTCGCAACGACGGCTCCCGTATCGACGGCTACTGTATCGATGGCCGCGGGGTGCTGGGTGTCGATGCGTGCCGCACCGGAGCTCGTCTCCAAGGCGCCGCGCAGTTCCAGCGAGCGCTCGGCGTGTTCGAGCGCCCGCATTGCGCGCTCTGCTTCGTCTTCATCGTGCGGCGGCGTTGCCGCGCCGACCGAAGCAGGGGACGTGAGGGGCGAACTCGTCGTTGGCGCAGCAGAGAGTGGCGCGAGAAATGGCGGCACTGCAGACGGGGGCGTGCCAGACAGCGGTGCAGCAGTAGACGGCGCGACAGCAGACAGTGCGGCGGCAGACGGTGTAGCAGCAGACGGCGTGCCAAGCGCCACCGAGATATCCTGCGTGATCGAGGTACTGCGCGCAACCGGTGCACCCGGCTCCGCCGGCACCTGCATGCCGCGTGCACCCAGCGCCGCGCCGCCATCAGGCGGCGGGTTGGCCAGAATCGTCTCGGGCAGGAAGAACGCCGTGTGCAACGGATCGGGCGCCGCCTGGGCGGCGGCGGCGCCCGGGCGCGGCTCTTCGACGTAGCGCAGGTGATCGATGCCGGAAAAGACGTGCTGGCACGAGCCGCAGCGCACCAGGCCGCGGCGCAGCTTCAACTGGTCGGGTACGACCTTGAAGCTGGTCTTGCATTGAGGGCAGGTCGTTGCGAGCGCCATCGATCACGCGAAGGTCGGGTGCGCGCGGGCATGCGGCACGGTTCGGCCGATCATGAACGCTTGGCGCCGGCCAGGCAAGTCCAGCCGTCGAGCGAGCGCCATGCAGTCAGCGCGAAGGCGGGATAGCAGGCAGCGATTTCCTCGGCCTGCCGATCGAGCAGCCCGGCCAGCACCAGACTGCCGCCGGGGGCGACCAGCGCCGACAGCAAGGGAGCGAGCACGCGCAGCGGATTGGCCAGGATGTTTGCGACCACCACCTCGGCGGGCGCCGGTGGAGTTTCGCCGGTGCTGCGCACGTCGATCTGCACGCCGTTGACTTCGGCGTTGTGGCGCGCGCTGACCAGCGCCTGCGGATCGATGTCGATCGCGCAGACCTCGGCCGCGCCCAGCCGCGCGGCGGCGATCGCGAGAATGCCCGAGCCGCAGCCGTAATCGATCACCCGCTGCCCTGCGCGCAGGTTGGCGTCGAGCCATTCCAGGCACAGCCGCGTGGTCGGATGGCTGCCGGTGCCGAAAGCCAGGCCAGGGTCGAGCACGATCGCGTGCCGCGCGCCGACGCGGCGTGTTGCTGCGTCGTGTGCCCGTGCTGCGTCGTCAGTCCGCGTCTCGTTGCTAGCCCGCGCTGCCTCGTCAGCCTGTGCTGATTCGCTTTCCTGCCCCGGAGCGTCTACCGGCAAATGCCATGACGGCGTGATCCACAAGCGATCACCCACCGGAATCGGCTCGAACTGCGCCTGTGTCGCCTTGACCCAATCCTGTTCGGGCACCAGCCGGTAATCGTGGCTCGGCGGCGCCGGCTGGCCGCACAGCTCGGCGGCATCGGCAAGCAGCGTCGCGACGTCCATGTCGGCGCTGACCAATGCGGTGAGACGCGTGCGCTGCCAACCGGCGGCCGGTGCCGGCTCGCCGGGTTCGCCGAACAGCGGCTGCTCGTCAGGCGAGGCGGCGTCGGCGTCTTCAGCCTGCACCGAGGCAGCGCCGGCTTCGAGCAGCGCGTCGGACCAGGCTTCGACGCGATCCTGTCCGACGGTAAAAACGATTTCGGCCCAGGCCGCTTGTTGCGGTGGTGCTGCGCCATCTGTCATTGAGCTTCTCCGAGGCGCTTCAGGCGGCCGGTAGCGGCATTCAAGCACAAGCGTAGCCGGGGGCGCCCAGCCGGAGACGCCCAGCCAGGGGCACCGAGCTGGCGCGCCCAATCGGGAAGAGACACCCAGCCGGCGGCGCCTCTAGCCTTTGCGCTGCGCGAGCTTTTGCTCCAGATAATGAATCGAGGTGCCGCCGGTAACGAAACGCGCGTCGGCCAGCAGCTCACGATGCAGCGCCAGATTGGTCTGGATGCCATCGACCGCCATTTCCGACAGTGCGATGCGCATGCGCTTGATCGCCTGATCGCGAGTGTCGCCATAGGCCAGCACCTTGGCGATCATCGAATCATAGTTCGGCGGCACGAAATAGTTCGTGTAGGCATGCGAATCGACGCGGATGCCGGGCCCACCGGGCGGATGCCAGGCGGTGATGCGGCCCGGCGACGGCGTGAACTTGTACGGATCTTCGGCATTGATCCGGCATTCGATCGCATGGCCCTTGAGCACTACGTCGCGCTGCCGGAAACGCAGCTTCTCGCCGGCGGCGATGAGGATCTGTTCCTGCACGATGTCGATGCCGGTGATCAGCTCGGTGACCGGGTGCTCGACCTGCACGCGCGTGTTCATTTCGATGAAATAGAACTCGTCGTTCTCGAACAGGAACTCGAAAGTGCCGGCGCCGCGATAGCCGATCTTCTTGCAGGCTTCGGCGCAGCGTGCGCCGATCCGGTCGAGCATCCGGCGGCTGATGCCGGGCGCCGGGCCTTCTTCGATGATCTTCTGGTGGCGGCGCTGCATCGAGCAGTCGCGCTCGCCCAGGTAGACGGCGTTCTTGTACTCGTCGGCCAGCACCTGGATCTCGATGTGGCGCGGGTTCTCCAGGAAGCGCTCGGCATACACCGACGGGTTGTTGAACGCCGCCTGCGCCTCGCTGCGCGTCATCGACACGGCGTTCAGCAGCGCCGCTTCGGTGTGCACCACGCGCATGCCGCGCCCGCCGCCGCCGCCGGCCGCCTTGATGATCACCGGATAGCCGATCGCGCGCACGATGCGCAGGATCTCTTTCGGGTCTTCGGGCAGCGCGCCATCGGAGCCGGGCACCACCGGCACGCCGGCTTTCTTCATCGCGTCCTTGGCCGACACCTTGTCGCCCATCAGCCGGATCGAATCCGGGCGCGGGCCGATGAAGACGAAGCCGCTGCGCTCGACGCGTTCGGCGAAATCGGCGTTTTCGGACAGAAAGCCGTAGCCGGGATGGATCGCCTCGGCGTCGGTGACCTCGGCGGCACTGATGATCGCCGGAATGTTGAGGTAGCTGTCGCGCGAGGCCGGCGGGCCGATGCAGACTGATTCGTCGGCCAGTTTCACGTACTTGGCTTCGGTATCGGCCTGCGAATGCACCACTACCGTCTTGATGCCCAGTTCGCGGCAGGCGCGCTGAATGCGCAGAGCGATCTCGCCGCGATTGGCGATCAGAATCTTTTCGAACATCATCACTCGATCACGAACAGCGGTTGGCCGAATTCCACGGGTGAACCGTTGTCGGCCAGAACCGCCTTGATCGTGCCGGTCTTGTCGGCCTCGATCTCGTTCATCAGCTTCATCGCTTCGATGATGCATAGCGTCTGGCCTTCTTTGACCTGGCTGCCGACCGACACGAACGGCTCGGAGCCAGGCTGCGCTGAGCGATAGAAGGTGCCCACCATCGGCGACTTCACGAGGTGGCCAGCCACCGGCTCGGGCGCAGCCGGCGCGGCGCCGGCTGCGGTGGGCGCGGCAGCACCTGCGGCGGCGGCAGCGGGTGCAGCCGGCGCCTGCATCATCATCTGCGGCGCGAACATCGGCGCGGCTGCATAGACCGGCGGGCTCTTGACGATGCGAACCTTGCCTTCGCCTTCGGTGATCTCGAGTTCAGAGATACCCGATTCGGCCACCAGGTCGATCAGGGTCTTCAGCTTGCGTAGGTCCATGGAAATCAGCCTTTGTTCGTGGAAGCTGCGGGGGCGGCAGCGGGACCGCCTGCGCGCAGCGATTCGATGGCGGCCTGCAGCGCGAGCCGGTAGCCCGAAGGGCCCAGCCCCGCGATCACGCCGACAGCCAGATCGGAGAAGTAGGAATGGCGCCGGAATGGCTCGCGCCGATGAATGTTCGATAGATGGACTTCGATGAACGGCAGCGCCACCGCGGCCAGCGCGTCGCGCAGCGCGACGCTGGTATGTGTATAAGCGGCAGGGTTGAGGATGATGAAGCCCACGCCCGCTGCCGGCGCCGTCTGGATGTGGTCGATCAGCGCACCTTCATGGTTCGACTGGAACGATTCGACCGAAAAACCTTGATCTGATCCGAATTTGGCCAGATCTGCATCGATCTGCGCCAATGTGGCCGTTCCGTAAATGCCTGGCTCGCGACTACCGAGCAGATTCAGGTTCGGGCCGTGGATAACCCAAATGGTTTTCGACATGGGCAGGCGCCGCTGGATTGGCGCTCGTTCACTGAAATTGGGCGCTTTTATACGCCTTTTCACCGAAGATTTCCAGCGCTGAATTTTTTGCCGCTGGTGCGGATCAGGTGCGCAGCACGTCTTTGACCGATGCGCGCAGACTGGCCAGCTCGAAGCGGCCCAGGATGCGGCGCCGCACGCGGCCTTGATGGTCGATGACCACCGTGAACGGCAGCGCGCCGCTACCGTTGCCAAAGCGTCGCGCCAGTTCGCTGCCGGAGGCACCGGCAACCAACAGAGGATAACTCATCGGACTCTTCTGGGAAAATCGGCGGATGTTGGCGGCCGAATCGATCCCGATGCCGACCACCTTCAGGGGCGTGGCGCTGAATTCGCGCTGCAGGCCCGACAGCTCGGGCATTTCGTCGACGCATGGCGGGCACCAAGTGGCCCAGAAGTTGACCAGCAGCGGGTGGCCGCGCCAGGGCGCCAGAGGATGTGGCTGGCCCTCGGCATCGGGCACGTCGAGCGCCAGCAGCAACTCGGTGGCTGCCTGGTCAGCTTGCGCCAGTGAATAATGCTTGCTGGCGACCCAGGCGCCGAGCGCGCCGGCGGCCAGCGCCGCCGCGCCGCCGCCCAGCCATTGCCGCCGGTTCATGCTGCGGATTCCAGCCGTTCGAGCACGGCGCGCCGGTCGCCGCGCTGCGCGCCGTTGCTGCCGGCTTTCAGCGCGCCGCGCAAATCGACTTCGTCATACAGCGACACCAGCACCGGCGTTTCGCCGACATAGAAGCTCAGTGCCTCGACTTCGCTGCCGCCGCGGAAATGCGGCACGGTCGAGACTTCGAAATCGACACCATCGTTGAGAAGCTGGATTTCCACGTCTTTCGGGTTGTCGTGAAACAGTTGCAGGTGGATTGGCGCATGCTCGGCGACGATGCCTTTCCAGACCGCGCCGGTCAGGTATGGGCGGAAGGCTTCGAGCCGCTGCATCAATACCGCCGCCGTGCGCCGGCGTTGCGCGACGCGCGGCGCATGCTCGGCATCGAACAATTCCAGATGTTCGAGCAGAGCGGCGTCGATTGCGTCGTTGTCGGGCAGCGAACCTTTCGGCAGGTGGGCATTGCCCAGTACCTGGCGCACGGCTTTCTTCTTGGCGCTGGCGTAATCCAGCCCGCCATCGGCGACCAGGCGGGCGGCAGCGGCAGCAAGTTCCTGCCGCAAATCGGTACTGTCAGTCATGTCTGTAAAATCCCGGCAGTCTGCGGCCGCACCCGGCGCGGCAGGGTCCGCGTCTCTCATTATCCCTCCGATGCACATTCACATCCTCGGCATCTGCGGCACCTTCATGGGTGGCGTTGCCGCAATCGCCCGCCAGGCCGGTCACCGCGTCACCGGCTGCGACGCCAATGTCTATCCACCGATGAGCGATCAGCTCGCGGCGCTGGGCATCGATCTGATCGAGGGCTACGATCCGGCGCAACTGGCGCTCAAGCCCGATCTGTGGGTGATCGGCAATGTCGTGTCGCGCGGCAACCCGCTGATGGAGGCGATTCTCGACGCGCGCGGCGCCTACGTGTCGGGGCCGCAGTGGCTGGCCGAGCAGGTGCTGGGCCCGCGCTGGGTGCTGGCGGTGGCCGGCACCCACGGCAAGACGACCACCGCGTCGCTGCTGGCCTGGATCCTGGAAGCGGCGGGCTTGCGGCCGGGCTTCCTGATCGGCGGCGTGCCGGTGAATTTTCCGGTGTCTGCGCGATTGGGCGAGGGCGATCACTTCGTCATCGAGGCCGACGAATATGACACCGCGTTCTTCGACAAGCGCTCGAAATTCGTCCATTACCGGCCGCGCACGGCGGTGCTGAACAATCTCGAATTCGATCACGCTGACATCTTTCCCGATCTGGCGGCCATCGAGACGCAATTCCACCATCTGCTGCGCACGGTGCCGCGCAGCGGCCGCGTCATCGTCAATGCCGAAGAGGCATCGCTGGCGCGCGTGCTGGCGCGCGGTTTGTGGAGCGAGCGCGACGATTTCATGTCGGCTGAGGGTTGGCACTTCGATGCCGTCAGCGAAACTGACAGCGCCACGCAGTTCGACGTCTTGCGCGGCGCGGTGCGCCTGGGCCGCTGCCGGCTGGCGCTGGCCGGCGCGCACAACCGCGCCAACGCGCTGGCGGCGATCGCCGCCGCGCAGCACGCGGGCGTGGCGCCGGCGCAGGCGATCGAGGCGCTGGCCGATTTTGGCGGCGTGCGCCGGCGGCTCGAATGGCGCGGGCGGGCGGGCGGCGTGACGGTGATCGACGATTTCGCGCACCACCCGACCGCCATCGCCACCACGCTGGCCGGGCTGCGCGAGCGCATCGGCGCGGGGCCGCGCATCTTCGCGATCCTGGAGCCGCGCTCGAACACGATGAAACTGGGCACGATGGCGGCCCAGTTGCCGGCCAGCCTGGCGCTGGCCGACCGGGTGTTCTGCTATGCCGGCAGCATCGGCTGGGATGTGGCCGGCGCGCTGGCGCCGCTGGGCGGGCGCGCGCTGGTCGAGACCGATCTGGCGCGGCTGGTCGATGCGATCGTGGCGTGCGCCGAGCCGGGCGATCACCTGCTGGTGATGAGCAATGGCGGCTTCGGCGGCATTCATCAGCGGCTGCTCGATGCATTGACCAAGCGGGCGGCGCCGTGAGCAGGTCGATGGCTCCCGGCGATCGTGACCCCCTGCGTGCCGCCGGCCAGGATCGTCCGAGCGGCGCCGATGGCGATCGCCCCCGTCTGATCTATCTGCACGGTTTTCGCTCGTCGCCGCAATCGTTCAAGGCGCTGATGCTCGAGCAGCAACTGGCCGTGCAAGGCCGCGCCGGCGATTTCGTCTGCCCGCAATTGCCGGCCTCGCCGGCAGCGGCGATCGATCTCGTGCTGCGCGAGATCGCGCCGCGGCCGATCGACACGCTGGTCGGCAGCTCGCTGGGCGGTTTTTATGCCACCTGGCTGGGCGAGCGCTGCGGTTGCCGCGTCGTGCTGCTGAACCCGGCCGTGACGCCCGAGCGCGACCTGGCGCCGGCGGTGGGGCAGCCGATGACCATGTATCACTCCGAGGCGCCGTTCGTGTTCGAGCGCCCCTATCTGGATGAGCTGGCCGCGCTGCGCTGCGGCGGCCCCGGCGACCCGCAGCGCTGGCTGCTGGTGGCGGCCAAGGGCGACGAAGTGCTCGACTGGCGCGAAATGCTGGCGCGCTATCCGGGCGTGCCGACGATCCTGCTCGAAGGCAGTGATCACGGGCTTTCCGATTTCGCCGACCTGATCGGTCGCGTGCTGGCATTTGCAGGTTTCGATTCTCGTTGAGGGCAGACATGAGACTGAAAGACAAGGTAGCGATCATTACCGGTGCCACCGGCGGCATCGGCCGCGCCACGGCGCTGAAGTTCGCGCGCGAGGGCGCACGCACCGTGGTGGCCGATCTGAACGCCGAGCACATCGAGCAGGTCTGCGCCGAGCTGCGTGCCCAGGGGGCGCAGGCGTTGGGCGTGCGCCTGGACGTGACCGACGAGGCCAGCGTCAAGGCGATGGTGGCGCAGACGCTGCAAACCTGGGGGCGGATCGATTGCCTGGTGAACAACGCCGGCATCACGCAGGATGCGCGGCTGGTGAAGATGTCGACCGCCCAGTTCGACCGCGTGCTGGAAGTGAACCTGAAGGGCGTGTTCCTGTGCACGCAGGCCGTGGTCGACACGATGATCCTGCAGGGTTCGGGCGTGATCCTGAACGCGTCGTCGGTGGTCGGCCTGTACGGCAACTTCGGGCAGACCAACTATGCGGCGACCAAGGCCGGGCTGATTGGCTTCACCAAGACCTGGGCGCGTGAACTGGGCCCCAAGGGAATCCGCGCGGTGGCCGTGTGCCCGGGCTTCGTGGCCACGCCGATTCTGCAGACGATTCCGGCGGCGGTGATGCAGAAGATGGTCGAGAAGGTGCCGCTGGGGCGGCTCGGCAGCCCCGAGGACATCGCCAATACCTACGCGTTTCTGGCCTCGGATGAGGCGGCCTACATCAACGGCGCGGTGATCGAGGTGTCGGGCGGCATCATGATGTGAGTGCCGCTGCGATCGACCGCGAGCCGTCGCGGTCGATCGCGGCTGCGGTGCCCGCTCCACAAGGGCCGTCAGCCCGACGGATGCAGCCGCCGCGAACTGACCAGCGCGCCCAGCGCGGCCACCGCCGCGGCGACGTACAGCGCATAGCGCGCGCCCTCGCCGGGCATCAGATTGAAGATCACCGCCACCAGCGCGGTGCCCAGGCTCTGCCCCAGCAGCCGCGTGGTGGCCTGGGTGCCGCTGGCGCCGCCGGCGCGCTCGTGCGGCACGGCGCCCAGCATGGCGCGATTGTTGGGCGATTGGAACAGGCCGAAGCCGATGCCGCACAGCGCAGTGCGCCAGATCACGTCCAGCGAGCTGGCCTCCGGCGCCAGCAGCGCGGCGGCGGCCAGCCCGGCGGCAAACAGCCCCAGCCCCAGGCTGACCAGCACGCCGCTGGAATAGCGGTCGGCCAGCCGGCCGGCGGCCAACGCAGTGGCGGCGGCGCACACCGCCCAGGGCGTGATCAGCAGGCCGGTTTCATAGTGCGAGCGGTGCAGCGCGTATTCCAGCAGGAACGGCAGCGCCACGAAAGCCGTCATCTGCGCGATGAACGAGCACAGCGAGGTGCCCACGGCCAGCGAGAACTCGCGGTTGCGGAACAGGTCGACCGGTACCAGCGGCACCGCCACGCCGAGCTCGCGCCGCACCAGCGCAATGCCGAGCGCCACCGCCACCGCCAGTTCGATCAGCGCCAGCGGCCGGGTGGCCGCCAGCCCCAGGCCGTCGCAACCCACGATCAGCAGGCAGATGGCCAAGCCGGACAGCACCGCGCTCTTGCCGTCGAACCGTTCGTCGAGCCGCGCCGTGACCGGCAAGGCGCGCGGCCCAGCCAGCAATACGAGCAGGCAGACTGGCAGGCACAGCACGAACAGCCATTTCCATGAAGCCACCGACAACACCAGCGCCGCCGCGGTGGGCCCGGCGGCGCTGGCCACGCTGACCACGACCGCGTTCAACGCGATGCCGCGGCCCAGCCAGTCGGGTGGATAGATATGACGTACCAGCGCGCCGCTCACGCTCATCATGCCGGCCGCGCCAATGCCTTCGAAGACGCGCGCCGCGATCAGCAGCGGCAGCGACGGCGACAGCGCGCAGGCCAGCGAACCGAGCATGAACACGAGGGTGCCGACCAGATAGATGCGCCGGTAGCCGATGCGCTCGCCCAGCGAGGCCAGCGGCAGCAGCAGCACGGCGATCGTCAACTGATAGGCGTTGACCACCCACATCGAATGGGCAGGGGTAACGTCGAGCTCGCGCGCGATCGTCGGCAGCGCGATGTTCGAGAGCGAGCCGTCGAGCACGGCCGCCGTGATGCCTGCCAGCACGGTCAGCACGGCCCACAGGCGCTGAGGCTGGGGGAGGCCGGGGTTCATGAGGAAGCCCGCATGCTACGCTGGTTGGCGCCGGCTTGGCCAATGCCGGGCTGGCGGGCCCCTCGTCGCGGGGCAGCGCCTCTATAATCGGGCCACGATGAAGCATCTTCTTTTCGAGGACAACGGCGATTTCCGCGCCGGCACCGTGCTGTCTGAAACCGGCGGCAGCATTCAGGTGGAACTGGCCAGTGGCAAGCGCGCCAAGGTCAAAGGCGCGCACGTGGTGCTGCGTTTCGACAGCCCGTCGCCTGATGAGCTGTTGCCGGCGGCCCGGCAACTGGCCGAATCGATCGACCTCGATTTCCTGTGGGAATGTGCGCCGCAGGAAGAATTCGGCTTTGCCGAGCTGGCCGACGAATACCATGGCCACCGTTCCAGCCCGGTCGAGGCCATCGCGCTGCTGTTGCGGCTGCACGGTGCGCCGGTCTATTTCCATCGCAAGGGGCGCGGGCGCTTCCGGCCCGCGCCGGCCGCGA
>JAFKGG010000108.1 GCA_017307915.1 Burkholderiales bacterium
GGCTTTCTCGAAGCGCCGTTTCGGCGCCCAGGGCAGATGCCCGTGTGTCAGCGCTTCGAGAACTGCTTGCGACGTCGCGCTTTGTGCAGACCGACTTTCTTGCGCTCGACCTCACGCGCGTCGCGCGTGACCAGGCCGGCGTTCGACAGCGCGGGTTTCAGCGTCGCGTCGTAGTCGATCAGCGCACGGGTGACGCCATGGCGAACCGCGCCAGCTTGCCCGGTTTCACCACCGCCGTTGACGTTGACCATGATGTCGAAGGTGCCGACGTGGTCGGTCAGCTCCAGCGGCTGGCGCACGACCATGCGGCCGGTCTGGCGGGCGAAGTAATCGTCGAGCGGCTTGCCGTTGACGACGAACTTGCCGTTGCCGCGCTTCAGGAACACCCGCGCGACCGAAGTCTTGCGGCGGCCGGTGCCGTAGTAGTAATCACCGATCATTGCGTCAAACCTCCAGAACCTTCGGCTGTTGCGCCGAGTGCGGGTGCGTGCCTTCGGCGTAGACCTTCAGCTTCTTGATCATCGCGTAGCCCAGCGGCCCCTTGGGCAGCATGCCCTTGACGGCCTTTTCCAAGGCCCGGCCGGGGAAGCGCGACTGCATCTTGCCGAAAGTGGTTTCGGTGATGCCGCCGGGGTAGCCGCTGTGGCGGTAATACTTCTTGTCTTCGGTCTTGTTGCCGGTGACGCGCAGGCGCGCCGCGTTGACCACGACGATGAAATCGCCGGTGTCCACATGCGGCGTGAATTCGGGCTTGTGCTTGCCGCGCAGGCGGTGGGCGATGTCAGCAGCCAGACGACCGAGCACTTTGTCGGTGGCGTCGACCACGAACCAATCGCGCTTGACCTCATGCGGCTTGGCGGAAAACGTCTTCATGACTCTCTCTCGAGGATGCCGCGGCCCTTGTGCAGACCCCCTGCACGCGTGCCAGCCTGTCTTGCCGGCCCCGTTTGGGGCCATCGCCGGCCCGTTTGGGGGCCATCGCGCAAGAGACCGGTACGGCCTTTGGCGCCGCCACTGATGGCGGAAAGCCTTAAATTGTAACGGATTCTATGTGCCGACGTCAAAGGCCAAAATGCGACGCAGGCTGAAAAGACGTTTGCGGAGGCAAAAACCAGCGTCAACGGCCGGTAGCGAGGGCCAGCAAACCGGGGCAACCCGCTTGGCAACCCTATGCCGAGCCATGCCAGAGCGCACTCGACACGCAGCCTGTCGCGCCCACGCGACGCACCAAAAAAAAGCCCGAACCACTAGTTCGGGCTTAATCCACCAAAGGAGGAGGGTGGAGGAGACATCGGTGGGTCGTCATGGACGACCGATGACTGAATTCTACCCAAGCCGGACGCACAAAGCAAGGTTTTTATTGCGTTGCATCAAAAACAGTTTCTAATGAATTGCCTCGGAAGGCTCATCATTGTTCGCCCGGTACATAACTGATTCATATCAATTTATTCGAATTATTTTTGTAATGCGACGTCCGAAAACCACAATACAAAACGAAGGACGCGGCTGACGCGCAGTTTGCCAGATTGAATTGCTGCAACGCAAAAGAATTTCGCGGCGGCGGTATTCGCGCCCCGACGCCAACGTCGACGGCAGCATCGGGATCCGCCACGCCCTACAATCAGCAGCCCGGCTCAAAACGCCAGCTGACGCCTAGCCTCAGCAAGAAAGGAATCAACACGATGGACTGCACGGTCAGATGGACCGGCCCCGCCGCCGGCATGAGCTTCGTCGCCGAGACCGGCAGCGGCCATGCAGTGGTGATGGATGGCGCACCAGAAGGGGGCGGCCACAACCTGGGACCGCGCCCGATGGAGATGGTGCTGCTGGGCACCGGCGGCTGCACCGCCTATGACGTGGTGCTGATTCTGCGCAAGAGCGGCCAGGACATCCGCGGCTGCGACGTGCAGCTACGCTCCGAACGCGCCGACACCGACCCGAAGGTGTTCACGCGCATCCATTTCCACTTCATCGTGCGCGGCCGCGCGCTCAAGCCCAACCTGGTCGAGCGCGCGATCAAGCTGTCGCACGAAAAATACTGCTCGGCCTCGATCATGCTGGCCAAGACCGCCGAGCTCACGCACGACTGGGAAATCGTCGAGGACTGAAGCAGCGGCAGCACCCGTCTATATGTAGTGCGCCGTCGTCGTCATCACCTTGGCCGCCGCGCGCATCAACTGCGGCACCGGCGGCGGCAGTTCCGCGCCGCCCAGCGCCATCGCCGTCTCGGCGTGGCGGGCCTCGTCGTCCTTCATCACCGTCACGATCGCGCGCGAGCGCAGGTCGTCTTCGGCCAAGCGCTCCAGGTGGCCGGCCAGGTGCCGCTCCACCTGCCGCTCGGTTTCGGCCATGAACCCCAGGCTCAGGCGATCGCCGGCGCGACCGGCCAGGGCCCCCATCAGCAGCGCGCCGGTGTACCACAGCGGATTGAGCAGCGACGGCCGCGAATCCAGCTCGCGCAGCCGTTCGCGCGTCCAGGCCAGATGATCCCCCTCTTCGCGCGCCGCCTTGCGAAAGCGCGCCGCCAGCTCCGGGTCGCGCGCCGTCGCCGCCTGCCCATCGTAAAGCGCCTGGGCGCAGATCTCGCCGACGTGGTTGACCCGCATCAGCGCCGCCGACCGGCGCCGCTGCGCCGGATCGGCCGGCCCGTCGGGCGGCAGGCCGGCGGCCGGCGACGGCTGCGTCGCCGGCACGGCATCGGCCAGCGTGGCCAAGGCACGGCCGGCACCGGCCAGCAATCTGTCCAACGGGGTGG
>JAFKGG010000109.1 GCA_017307915.1 Burkholderiales bacterium
CGGCGCGCAGATCCTGAAAGACCTGGGTGTGGGCCGCATGCGGCTGCTGTCGCAGCCGCGCAAGATGCCCAGCATGACGGGCTTCGACCTTGAAGTCGCCGGCTTCGAACCCGGCCAGCCTGACCCCGATTCGGTGCCGGCCGCTGCTCGCCGGGCCGCCTCTTAGGAGCTCGATGATGCAGATCGAAGTATTCCAGTCCGACCTGGACGGCAGCAGCCTGCGCATCGGTGTGGTGCAGGCCCGTTTCAACGAACCCATCTGCAACGCATTGCGCGATGCCTGCCTTGCCGAGCTGTTGCGGCTGGGCGTCGACGTCGAAGACGTATTCGTCTGCACGGTGCCTGGTGCGCTCGAGTTGCCCGGCGTGCTGCAGCAGTTGGCCGCCAGCGGCGAGTTCGACGCGCTGATCGCGTTGGGTGCGGTCATCCGCGGCGAAACCTATCACTTCGAAATCGTCTCCAACGAAAGCGCCGCCGGCATCTCGCGGGTGGCGCTCGACTTCAACGTGCCGATCGCCAACGCCGTGCTCACCACCGAGAACGAAGAACAGGCGCAGGTGCGGGCCGCCGAGAAAGGCGCCGATGCGGCGCGCGTCGCGGTCGAGATGGCCAATCTGGCCTCGTCGCTGTCCACGCTTAGCGACGGGGGCGGCGAAGACGATGAAGACGACGATTTCGACGAAGACGACGACGAAGACGAGGATGAAGAAGACGACGAAGGCGAAGCTTCGCCGTCGCGGCGCGGCGTGCGAGGGCGACATTGATGACCGAAGCCGCCAAGCCGGCCTCGTCCACCAAGCAGCACGGCGGCACGCCTCCCAAAAGCGCGCGCCGGCGCGCGCGCGAGCTGGCGCTGCAAGGGCTGTATCAATGGTTGCTGTCGGCTGAAGACATCGGTGCGATCCAGGCACATCTGGCCACCGAAACACCGGGCTTCGAGAAGGCCGATCACGCCCACTTCGAGCTGCTGCTGCACGGTGCGATCGGCGCGGCTGCCGAACTCGACGCACTGATCGCCCCGCATCTCGACCGCAAGCTCAGCGAATTGAGTCCGGTCGAGCATGGCGTGCTGATTCTGGCCGCGTTCGAGCTGACGCGCATGCCCGAAATCCCGTATCGCGTCGTCATCAATGAGGCGGTCGAGCTGGCCAAGACTTTCGGCGGCACCGACGGCTACAAGTACGTCAACGGCGTGCTCGATCGGGTGGCGGCCAAGGCCCGGCCGGTCGAAACGCGGCCGGCAGGCTGAGCGCTTGCCGGCCTTGCCCTTGCCTGATGCGCCGTGCATCGGTGTGCAGCCAGGGCGGGGCATTCGTGCGCCGCTCGTGGAAAGGATGCAATGCCGCTGGGCGAATTTGAACTGATCCGGCAATTCTTCGACCGCGGCCCTGCGCGGCGGGCCTTGCTGGGCATCGGCGATGATGCGGCGTTACTGGCGCCGGTGCCGGCCGGCAGCGTCATCGCGGTGTCCACCGACATGCTGATCGAAGGCCGCCATTTTTTTGCCGGAGCTGATCCGCTGCGGCTCGGTCACAAGGCGCTGGCAGTGAACCTGTCCGACCTTGCCTCCATGGGAGCGCAGCCGCGCGCGTTCACGCTGGCGCTGGCGCTGCCTGCAGTTGACGAGCCCTGGCTGGCGGCGTTTCGCCAGGGGCTGTTCGCGCTGGCCGATCGCTTCGATTGCGAGTTGGTTGGCGGCGACACCACGCGCGGTCCGCTCACCATCAGCATCAGCATCTTCGGCGAGGTGCCGGCGGGCGCAGCGCTGCGGCGCGATGCCGCGCAGCCGGGCGATGACGTCTGGGTCTCGGGCGCGCTCGGCGCGGCGGCCTGGGCGGTGGAAAGACGACGGCAAGCGTCAGGGCTCGGGCAGTCGGCGGTCGGCGATGGCGATGGCGATGGCGATGGCACCTCCGGCGCGCATTCGGCAGGTGGGGCTGACTGCGCCGATCTGCGCCTGGATTGCCCCGAGCCGCGCGTCGCCCTCGGCCTGGCGCTGCGCCATTTGGCGCGTGCCGCCATCGACGTTTCCGACGGCCTGATCGCCGATCTGGGCCACATCCTCGAACGTTCGCGCGTCGGCGCCGAGCTGCGCTGGCCCGACGTACCGCAGGCCGCCGAACTGGCGCCGCTGCCCGAGGCGCTGCGCCAGCGCCTGGCGCTGAGCGGCGGCGACGATTACGAGTTGTTGTTCACCGCCGCGCCCGAAAACCGCATCGCCGTCGAAGCGCTCGGCAGGCGGCTCGACCTGCCGCTGGCGCGCATCGGTGCCATCGCGGCCGGCAGCGGGCTGGCCGTGCTCGATGCGCGCGGCCGACGGCTGGAGATCGAACATGGCGGATTCGACCACTTCCGCTGAACGCCTGCCCGCGCGCGGCCCCGCGCCGCGGCCTGATGTCCGCTTCATGCGGCAGCGGCTGTCGCGGCTGGTCGCGCTCGGCTTCGGCAGCGGCCTGTCGCCGTGGGCGCCGGGCACTGTCGGCACCTTGTGGGCCTGGCTCAGCTTCGTCGTGCTCAGCCAATGGTTGGGGCCGTTGGGCTGGGGGCTGCTGATCGCGGCCGGTTTTGCCGGCGGCATCGTCGCCTGCAGCCGTACCGCGCGCGACCTGGGCGTGGCCGACCACGGAGCCATCGTTTGGGACGAAATCGTCGCCTTCTGGCTGGTGCTGCTGGTCGCTCCCGGCGTCTGGGTCGCGCAGCTTGGCGCCTTCGTGCTGTTCCGCTTCTTCGACATCGTCAACCCGCAGCCAATCAG
>JAFKGG010000463.1 GCA_017307915.1 Burkholderiales bacterium
CGCGGCCGGCGGTGGTGCGGATGTACTCGTCGGCCTCCGCCCGGCGCTCGGCGAACGTCGCCTGCGCCCGCTGGGTCATCCCCCGGCCGCGCGCGGTGCATTCTGGTGGTTTGCCGCCGCCGCCGTCGTGCTGATCCTCGCCGGTGTTTACGCGTGGCGTTACTACGCGCCCGCCGATACGACGCCGGTCAGCGAAGCGCCGCCGCGCCCGGCCGACGATCCGGTCGCGCCAGAACCCGCGGCCGAAGCGCCCGCGGCGCAAGCGCCCACAGCCGATGCGCAGCAACCGCGCTACCCCTTGCCCGCCAGCCTCGATGCCGGCGCCTTGCCCGGCGTCGAGCGCAGCGATCCGGTGATTCTCGATGCGCTGCTGGCGCTGGCACGCCGCGACGTGCTGGCGCAGTTCCTGAACTTGCAGGAAGTGACGCGCCGCTTCGTCATCACCGTCGATCATCTGCCGCGCGAAATCGTGCCGGCGCAGATGAGCGTCGTGCGGCGCATACCCGGGGCGCTGTCGATCGATATCAGTGGCGAGGGCATGACCTTGCGCGCTGACAATTCGGCGCGCTATGCGGCCTTCCTGCGCTTCGCCGAATCCTTGAATCCGAAGACGCTGGTGTCGCTGTATCTGCGCTTCTATCCGCTGTTGCAGCAGGAATATCGCGCCATGGGCTTTCCGAACGGCCACTTCAACGATCGCCTGATCGAGGCGATCGACGACATGCTGGCCGCGCCCGAAGTGCTGGCCCCGATCCGGCTGGTGCAGCCCAAGGTCAACTACCGCTTTGCCGACCCCGCGCTCGAGTCGCTGTCGGCCGGCCGCAAGTTGATGTTGCGCGTCGGGCCTGAAAACGCCGCGCGCATCCGGCAGATGCTGCGCGCGGTGCGGGCCGAACTGGTGCTCTGAGCGCAGGCCGTCATCGGCGCGCCATCGTCGGCGCGCCGAGCGCATCCGGCATCAGCGCGCCAGCACCAGCGTCCAGTAGGGCGAATAGGTGTTGCCGGCCGTGCCGCTCTTCACCGCCAACCCGGCGTCGACGTAGTTCGCGTTCATGATGTTCGCGCAGTGCCCCGGGCTGTTCAGCCAGGCTTGCATCACCGATGCCAGCGTAGGCTGCCCGGCGGCAATGTTCTCGCCCACCATCGTCCAGTTGTAGCCTGCGGCGGTGACGCGCGTGGCCACGGTCGAACCGTTGGCGCCGGTGTGGCTGAACGTATTGGTCTGCTGCATCCAGGTCGAATGGGCCAGTGCGGCCGCTTCCAGCGTCGTGCTCCAGGCCAGCGGGCCCGCCGCCGGATAGAACGTCGTGCCGCAGTTGCGGCCGGTGGCGCGCGCTGCGTTGAGCAATTGCAGCGCTTCCTCGATGAAGGCCTGCGTGCCGCTCGAAGCACTGCTGCCGCTCGACGAGCCGCTGCCGCTGGAGCCGCTGCCGCTCGATGAACCGCTGCCGTTCGATGTGCCGCCACCGGTCGATGAGCCGCCGGTGGAGGTGCCGTTGCCGCTTGATGTGCCGCCACCGGTGGAGGTACCGCCGCCAGTCGAGGTGCCGCTGCCCGAGCTGCCATTCGAGCCGCTGGTGCCGCCCGACGTGCTTCCTGAGGAGCTACCGCTGCTGCTGCCACCTGAGCTGCTGGAAGAGCCGTCGCTCGACCCTGACCCGGAGCTGCTGCTCGACGATCCGCCGCTGGTAGTCCCGCTGCTTGTCGATCCGCTGCTGGCGTTGCCGCCCGACGTACCGCCGCTCGAACCGCCGGAGCCGTTCGACAGCTCGGTGTCCGACAAGGCCAGGCCCGGCGAATCTTCGCCGCCGCCACCGCCGCAGGCCGATAGCAGCACAGCGACTGCGACCGAACCGACCAGCGAGGCGGTATGGGTTGAAAAGCGAAGCTTGCGAGCCTCGACGAGGGGGCGGAGGATGCGATCGAAGGGCATGGATGGTAAGGTCGGAAGCTTGGGACCCATCTATAGCGACGCCGGATGAACGGCGTGCCGCCAGCGACGGAAGGCGGGTGGATCTTGCGGCAGGTGCACCGATGAGCTCGCGCTGCAAACCGACGCCCCCGTCAGTCTTTCGCCCGTTGCGTTGATCGCGGGCGATCAAGCTGCCGTGCCGTGTCGGGCACGGTAATTGCCGCCACTGCGCCATGCGCTCAGGGGCGGCCGATCCGAGTCGTGATCGTCATTTCCAAAGGAGAAACTGGCTTATGCAAGAGTGGTTCCACGCAGTCACCATTTGGAACAATTCCCCGATCATGTGGTTGCAGGCACTGATTACGGTGATCGTGCTGTTCGTGCTGCTGCAACTGGCCCGCTACTACTTCGCCAAGCGTCTGCAGTCGCTGTCCCAGCGCCTCGGCAGCAAGCTGCTGGCGGCGGTGGCCGAGGTGCTGGGCAGTACCAGCACGGTGCTGATGGGGGCGGTCTCGCTGCTTGCCGGCCTCGAAGTGCTCGAGTTGCCGGGCCGCTGGCCGGTGCGAGTGGAGCACGCCTGGTTCATCGTGATCGGCCTTCAAGTCGGCCGCTGGTTCGATCGCGCGGTGGTGGTCTGGAGCCGCGATCATCTGCGCGCCGTCAGCGCAGGGGGTTCCTACAATCCGGTGACGGCGACGGTGCTCACCTACATGAGCCGCTTCGTCGTCTGGGCCACGCTGCTGCTGGCGACGCTGGACAACCTCGGCGTGAACATCACGGCGTTCGTGGCCAGCCTGGGAATCGGCGGCGTGGCGGTGGCGCTGGCCTTGCAGACTGTTCTCAGCGACCTGTTCGCCTCATTGTCGATCGGCATCGACAAGCCCTTCGAGATCGGTGACTTCGTGATCTTCGGCGACACACTGGGTTCGATCGAACACATCGGATTGAAGACCACGCGCATTCGCAGCCTCGGCGGCGAACAGATCATCTGCTCGAATACCGAGCTGCTGCGTCAGACGATCCGCAACTACAAGCGCATGGCGCAGCGCCGCATCGTGTTCGGATTCCGCATCTCGTATCAGACGCCCTACGAGCAGGTTCGCGAGATTCCGGCGCTGGTCAAACAGATCATTACCAACATCGAAGCCAGCCGTTTCGATCGCGCGCATTTCAAGAGTTTCGGCACCGATGCGCTCGAATACGAGGTCGTCTATTTCGTGCTGGTCGCCGACTTCAACCGGTACATGGACATCCAGCAGCAGATCAACCTCGAATTGTTCAAGGCCTTGCAGGAACGCGGCGTGCATTTCGCCTTTCCGGCGCGCACCGTTCATCTGGCGTCGACACCGAGCCGGCCGGTCGAAAGCATGGCGGCTTGAACGCCGCCAAAATCGCAGCCCTGCCGGCTCGGCGCACGTGCATTGCGCGCAAGCACCTGCGGCAGGGCTGCATGGCCTCATCAGCGCGCCGGTTCGATCCGGGTGACCACCATCTTGCCGTTGCGCTGTTCGACCAGGAAGCGGATGCGGTCGCCCGCCTTCAGCGTCGGCAGCAGCGCCCGGTCATCGACCTCGAATTCCATCGTCATCGGCGGCATGTCGAGATGCTTGATCTCGCCGTGGCGGATCGTGAGCTTCGCGTTGTTGCGATCGATGCGGCGAATCTCGCCGTCGACCAGCGCTGCCTCGGGCTTTGCCGTTGCCGTCGGCTTGGCCGCGTTGCTTGTTTCGTGCGCGTGTGTGTGTGAATGCGACTGTGCCTGCGCCGTGGCTGCAATCGATGCCAGCAGCGCGCCGGCCATCAGGGGAGTCAAACGTTTCATGTCATCGTTCCTCATCAAGAATCAATCGTGATCGTTCAATGCTGGCCGTGGCCCGAATGCGCGCCCGGCTTGCGCACGCGCACTTCGACCTCGCCGGCGGGGCTGCTGCTGCCGGGCATCGACTGGCCGCCGGCGGCGGCGGCGCGCACCGGCTGCGCCGTGGCGCCGGCATATTCCCGGGCCACACTGCCCGGCGGATGCGCGTACCAACCCGGGTCGCCGTAGTCGCCGCGGGCCTGCCCGCTTCTGACCTTCAGTACGCTGAACATGCCACCCATCGCCACCGACCCGAACGGACCCTGGCCGGTCATCATCGGCACCGTGTTCTCCGGCAGCGGCATCGGCATCTCGGTCATGTCGGCCATGCCGCGTTCGCCCATCACCATGTAGTCGGGGATCAGTTTCGTCAGCCGACCGGCGATGCCGCGATGATCGACGCCGATCATCGTCGGCACGCCATGGCCCATCGCGTTCATCGTGTGATGGCTCTTGTGGCAGTGCAGCGCCCAATCGCCTTCCTCATCGGCGACGAACTCGATCTGCCGCATCTGGCCCACCGCAATGTCGGTGGTCACCTCTGGCCAGCGCGCGTTGTTCGGCACCGGGCCGCCATCGGTGCCGGTCACCATGAACTCGTGGCCGTGCAGATGGATCGGATGATTGGTCATCGTCAGATTGCCGATGCGGATGCGCACCTTGTCGTGGGTGCGCACGTTCAGCGAATCGATGCCGGGAAAGATGCGGCTGTTCCACGACCACAGATTGAAATCGAGCATCGTCATGATGCGCGGCGTATAGCTGCCCGGCTCGATGTCGTAGGCATTCAGCAGGAAGCAGAAGTCGCGGTCGACGCGTTCGATCAGCGGGTGCTCGCTCTTCGGATGCGTGATCCACAAGCCCATCATGCCCATCGCCAGTTGCGTCATCTCGTCGGCGTGCGGGTGATACATGAAGGTGCCGGGCCGGCGCGCCACGAATTCGTAGACGAAGGTCTTGCCCGGTTCGATCGCCGGC
The DNA here is from genome assembly GCA_017307915.1 of Burkholderiales bacterium. Lineage (GTDB taxonomy): Bacteria > Pseudomonadota > Gammaproteobacteria > Burkholderiales > Burkholderiaceae_E > Zeimonas. The sequence continues at coordinate 4,749 of JAFKGG010000463.1, forward strand.
TGCGTCAGGCCGCTGACGCCGTCCATGCCGTTGGGCAGGCGTTGGCCGTGCCAGTGGACGCTGGTGTGTTCGGGCAGCCGGTTGGTCACGAAAATTCGTACGCGATCGCCTTCGACCACTTCGATCGTCGGCCCCGGGCTCTGGCCGTTGTAGCCCCACAGATGCGCCTTGAAACCTGGCGCCATCTCGCGCACCACCGGCTCGGCGACCAGGTGGAATTCCTTGACGCCGTCAATCATTCGCCAGGGCAGCGTCCAGCCGTTCAGCGTCACCACCGGGTCGTAGGGGCGGCCGGTATTCGGCACCAGCGGCGGCATCGTGTCGGCGTGCGCCTGGATCACCGGCTCGGGCAGCGCCGCCAGCGCCGCGCGGCCGACGCCGGCGGCGGCCACCGCGCCGCCGGCCATGCCGGCCAACTTCAGCAGTTGTCTTCTGGAGTTCATGTCGATTCCCATGTTCAGTGCGCGGCCGCTGTGGCGCCGCTGCCGGGTGTGGCATCGGGGCCGGTTGCCGCGCCTGCTGTCAAGGTGCTGCCCGCGGCGATCACCGGCCGGCCGATCAGCGTCGCCTGCAGCGCGGCGTCGGCCAGCCAGAACTGCCGCTCGGCGGCGATCGCCGCCATTACGCTGGTGATCTGCTCGCGCGAATCGGCCAGCAGCTCGAAGACGCCGATCAGCATCGCGTTGTAGCGAAGCAGGTTCTCGTCGGCGATCGTGCGGCGCAATGGCAGCACTTCGTCGCGGTAGTGCTTCACCAGGTCGTGGGCCGTGCGGTATGCCGTATAGCCGTCGCGCAGATGCGAGCCGGCGGCGCGCACCGTGGCCTGCAGGCGCTGCGCTGCTGCCAGCGTCTGCGCATTCAATGCTGCGCGGCGCGCGTCGCCCCAATCGAACAGCGGCAAGCGCAGCTCGATCTCGGTACCGCGGCCACTGTGCCGCGTGCCGGCAGCATCGTCGAAGAGGGTCTCGCGGCGTACGCCCAACTCGATGTCGATCACGCTGGTCACGCTGCCCAGGCCTTGCGCGCGCGCCGTGGCGTCGAGCGCCGATTGCGCGATGCGGATGTCGAGCCGGCCGGCGCTGGCGGCACGCGCGGCCTCGGCGGCGTCCAGCGGCGTCGCCGGCGGATCGGGCAGCCGCGGCGGCAGGCGCAGCAACGCTGCTTGCGCGTCGCTCAGGCCGAGCAGCCGCACCAGCGCTTCGCGGCGGTTCGTCGCTGCTTGTTGCACACCGGCCAGACGCGTCGCCGCATCGGCATAGAAGGCCTGGTGCCGTGCCCGGTCGAGCCGGTTGAAGTTGCCCACGGCCTGCATGCGCCGCGCCAGCTCGGCACTGGCTTCGGCGTTGTCGTGGATCTGTCGTGCATAGGCCAGCGTCTGTTCGGCCGACACCGCGTCGATCCAGGCCTGCCGCACGCGCGTCACCTGATCGATCACGTCGGCGGCGAGCCGCAGGCGCGATTCCTCGATGCGGCGCTGCGCGATGCCATGGCGCTGCGGCAGCGTCAGCAGGTCGAGCAGGCCGAACGACAGCAAGCGGCTCAGCTCGAGCTCGTCACCGGTGCGCAGCCGTTCGAACGCGAACACCGGATTCGGCAAGCGGCCCGATTGCGCCGCGGTGGCGCTTTCGGCCCAGCGGCCGGCCAGCAGCGCTTGCAGCGCCGGGCTATTGACCAGTGCCAGTTGCACGGCCTGGTCGCGGCCAAGCGGCTGGCGCAGCAGCGCGTCCGCCTCGCGCGCCAGAGCCGCGCGCTGCTCGTCGGTCAGCGCCAAGCTCAGCTTGCCGCCGGTGAAGTCGCCGGCGAGCTCATTGGTTTGCTCGATCGTACGTGGGAAGTCGACGCTGGCGCAGCCGGTGGCGAGCAGAGCGGCGCAGGCGAGGGCCAGCGCCAGGGCCGGCCGGTGGTATGACGGGTGCCCTGTCTGGCGGGGTAAACCCGCCGCTAATGGGGTCGCGCCCAGGGCAGCAGGCAGGGCAACGGGCAGAGCCGTGGGCGGAGCAGCAGGCTTGGCACGGGCGGCGCTCATCGCGAACCCCCTGCGTGATCATGGCCCGGCGCTTGATGGCGCTGGCCCTCCTCGGCCTGCTGCGCTTCGCGCGCATACGCACGCCAGCCGCCGATGCGGCCCACAGTCTCATTGGCCTCGGCCCATGGTGACATGGGCTGTTCGTCGAAGCGCCGGTATTGGGAAAAAACCGATCGATAGACGGGCGTTGCGAGTGCTGCCGGCGCGGCCGTAGCGGCGGTCGTGTCGGTCGTGGTGCTCGTGGTGCTCGTGGCCGAGGCCTCGAAGGCGGGCGCATCGGTCGTCACGGTCTGCGCCGTCGCGGCGAGCGGCGCCAGGCTCAGGCACGCGCCTGTGCCGAGGCCGGCGAATAGGCCGATGGCCAGGCCGGTGACCAAGCCCGGCAGCGACCGGCGCCGCCGGTCGCTGGATTGTCTGGAAAGCATCGAATCCTCGCTTGAAAACGAAGCCCGCCACCGGCGTTGCGCACGGCAGGCGCGGCGGACATGGGCACGAGCGATCGTGCGCAGACGGCGGCGGAATCAGCCGGCGTGGCCGTTCCATCCGCCGTGGACGGATCGTTCAGGCGAGGAAAAAGCGTGGGGGTCGATCGAGCTGGCCCAGCCAGGCCGAGCGATAGTGCGTTTCGGCGGGCGGGTAGTCGGCCAGCGGCACGGCATCGGCCAGCCGCAGCGGCGCGTCGTAGAACAGCGCCATGCCGACGCAGCAGGGCGCGCAACTGCTGCATTGCTGCGTGTCGTCGGCCACGCCGTGCGGCCCGGCGGTGCCGTGGCCTGCATGGTGCGCGTGGCCGCCGGCCTCGGCATGGTGGGACGCATCCTGGACATTGCCGCCGGTGTGGGCGGGGTGCAGCGCTTCCTGCACGCCCCCTGCGGATCGGTGCACGGGCGCGCAGCCGATCATGCTCGCCGCTGCGAAGCCGGAAAGCGGCAGTGCGGCGAGCAGCAGGCAGATCAGCGCCAGGCGCCAGAATTCGCGGCTCATCCGGGATTTATAGCAGAAGTCGGCCGCGCCCCTGCCGCAACGAGGACACCATAGGTATGATGAATTCGACCGACGTCAAGCCGACCGCTCCCTTCCGCCTTCAGCCACCATGCCCCGCTTCGCCGCCAACCTGTCGATGCTCTACCCCGAGCTCGATTTTCTTGACCGCTTCGAGGCCGCCGCGCGCGACGGCTTCAGCGCCGTCGAATATCTGTTCCCGTACGAGTGGCGTGCGCCCGAACTCGCGGCGCGATTGCGTGGCAACGGTCTGCAGCAGGTGCTGTTCAACGCGCCGCCCGGCGACTGGCAGCACGGCGAGCGTGGCCTGGCCGGCCTGCCGGGCCGTGAGGCCGAGTTTCGCGCCGGCGTGGCGCGCGCGCTGGCCTACGCGGCTGAACTCGATTGCCCGCGCATCCACTTGATGGCGGGCATTGTGCCGGTCGGCGAAGAACGCGCGCGCTGCGAGGCCACGTTCCGCGACAACCTGCGCTGGGCGGCCGAGCAGGCCGCGCGCGACGGCCGCGACGTGCTGATCGAACCGATCAACCAGCGCGACATGCCCGGCTACCTGCTGAGCCGGCAGGACCATGCGCATGCGATCGTCGAAGCGCTGGGTGTGCCCCACCTGAAAGTGCAGATGGATCTGTACCACTGTCAGATCGTCGAGGGCGACGTGGCGATGAAGGTCCGCCGCTACCTGCCCACCGGCCGCGTCGGCCATCTGCAGATCGCCGGCGTACCGGCGCGGCATGAGCCCGACCTGGGCGAGCTGAATTATCCGTATCTGTTCGGGGTCATCGACGAAGTGGCGGCGCAATGCGGCTGGCAGGGCTGGATCGGCTGCGAATACCGACCCGGCCGTGGTGCGACCCCCGACGGCACGTCGGCCGGCCTGCAGTGGCTGCGTTCTTACCAGGGCAGGTGACGCCGACCGGGGCGCTGGCCGGAACAGTACCATGGGGGCTGCGCGCCGCGTCGATCCGAACGTGCGTCGCCGCTGAACGAAACGCCCGTCGACGGCCGCCGCTTTCTAGTCGAGGATCACGTTGCTTACTTCGAAACTTGCCCACTGGTTCGCCCGGCGCAAGCATGGCAATGCGGCCGATGCGCGGTTGCAGACGGATGCGCTACCGGTCGATCCTCAAGCGGCTTCGGTTCCCGAGCGATCTTTCTCGATTCCGGTGCTGTGCTATCACAGTTGGGCGATGTCGGGAAACGCCTATGAAGGCAACGATCACGTGGCGCTCGAGAGCGATTTGAAGACGCTCGGGCGCCGCGGTTATCAGATCCTTCCGATCCCGACGCTGGTCGCGTTGCTGCGCGGCGAGATCGATGCGCGGCCGTTCACGGGCAGCAAGCTGGTGAGCCTGAGCTGCGACGACGCCAGGGATTTCGACTACTACCCGACCGTCAACGACACGATGGACCCCGTGCCGGGGTTTCACGAAATCCTGGAACGCAGCCGGCAATGGTGTGACCAGACGTGCGCGGGGCCGCGTGCCGTCTCCTTCGTGATCGCCTCGCCCGAGGCGCGCAGGATCCTCGATCACACCTGCGGCAGAGGGCGTGATGAATGGCGGGATTCATGGTGGCTGGAGTGCGCAGAGAAAGGCACCCTGGGCATCGCCAATCACGGCTGGGATCATGTCCACGACACGCTGCCGGCCGTGCGGCAGCGAGAGAACAAGAAAGGATCGTTCTTCGAGATCGACACCTTCGGCGATGCCGAGGGGCAGATCGTCGACGCCCAGCGCTACATCGACGGATGCACCGGCAGCAGATCGCTGCCATTGTTTGGTTATCCGTATGGGCATGTTCCCGCGTATCTGCGCGACGAGTATTTTCCCAACGAGGCCGCGCGCATCGGCATTCGCGCGGCATTCGGTACCGGCGGTGCTTCGGTCCGGCCCGATACCTGCATCTGGGATATTCCGCGCTTCGTATGCGGCTGGCATTGGAAGGGCGCCGACGGTTTCGAAGACCTGCTCGACGCCATTGAACGTGGTGAACGATGACGATGCTCCGTAGTCTCGCCAGTCGCTTGTCACAGGGCTTTCGGGCCGCCGTGCGGGATTGGCTGCCGCCGGCGGTGGTGCGCGGCATCAGGCGTCTGAGGGGTTTGCCGGTCGGCGAGCCGATGGTGGCGGCATCGCATGCCGAGCCGGCACAGGCGGTGCACCTAGTGCACATCGAACCGGCGCCGGCGCCGCCGCCGGCCGTTTCCAGCCCTGCGGCAGAGCGGGAAGACGACGCTGCCGAAGCGATCACCGTCATTGAAGTCAATGACGCCGATTTCCTGGTCGGCGAGCTGTTCCGCAGGCGCTTCAATACGTCGAGTTTCCCGAACTATCCGCGCCATTTCGTGGCCTTGGCCAGAACCGGCAGCGGTGAACTGCTGCCGCTGGGCTATGTCCATCACACGATCTGGAACGACTGCGCCCTGTGCGGCGGCCTGGTCATCGACAACCGCCTTTATCGGCGATTACGCCCGGCCACCCGCGAAGCGGTGCGCCGCGAAGGCGGCGTCGCCGAGCTGCTGCTGCGCCGCAGTTTCGCGCTGCTGCCTGATGATCTGGTGGCCATTTGGGGTTATGTCGGTGACAAGCAGGCCGAGCAGGTCGATCTGCGCGTCGGCTTTCGCCATACCGGTGCCCGTTACGTAATGGTCATATGGCGGCGCGAAGATCTGTCGGAGGCCGAGAAGGCAGATTGGATCCGACGTGTCGTCGAACTGGGAGCGTTCTGACTTGCCTTCGGATTGCTCCGCCAGCCTGGGCGTCACCCGGCGTACGGCTGATGACCGATGATTGAACCGCGCAATCATCTGCTGCACGACCCGTCAGCGCAGGCCGCTGCCCTGCCGAGCTGCCGGCCGACCGAGGCCGCCTGCGATGTTCTGGTCGTCGATGATCACGATCTGTTGCGCATGGGCGTGCGCGCCCTGTTGAATGCCCATGGTGCCGGATGCGCCCGGCCGGCCCGCCTGTACGAAGCGCGCACGCTCGCCGATGGCCTCGATCAGTACCGCCGGCACCGTCCGCAGATCGCTGCCGTGCTGCTCGATCTGCATCTGCCCGACGCCTACGGCATGGCCGGCCTCGATGCTTTCCTGCGGGTGTTTCCCGACGCGCCCGTCGCCGTGCTGTCCGGCGACAATCACCCCGAGGTGATCGATCAGGCGCTGGCACATGGTGCACGTGCCTATCTGCCGAAGTCCGGCGATCTGAGTCTGGTCATGGAGCACCTGCGCTGCCTGGGGGTGGTCGTCACGCCGTCTGCGCCGTCCGGGGCGTCCGCACCATCGGCGTCGTCAGCCAGCCTGCCGTCGGCATCGCCGCGCGGCCTCGGCGGCGATGCGGTGCATCTCACACCCCGGCAGCTCGACGTGCTCGAATCGATCCTGTCCGGCCAGTCGAACCGCGAGATTGCCGTGCGCCTGCAACTGAGCGAGGGCACGGTGAAGAACCACGTTTCGACGCTGCTGCTGTCGTTCGGCGTGCGCTCGCGCGCGCAGTTGATCAGCTTGCTGCGCTGAAGTGATGCGCAGCCGGCAAGACGATTCGATGCGATCCGGCGATGCACCCGCCGCTGCTCCACTGCATACCGGATTGCTGCAAGACAAGGTGCTGAACCGGCAGGTGGACACCCTGTACGGTAACCACCGCAGTTCAACGCTGGCCGACGTCGCGCTGGCCTGGACCTTGTGCGGGCTGTTCTATTGGCGGCTGGGCGATCCGATGGTGCTGGCGTGGGGCGTCGTACATCTCTTGCAGACCCTGCGCTACCCGCGCTTGGCTGCTTACCATCGCGATCCGTGGGCGGCGCAGCGCGCCCGCTTCTGGGCCGGCCGTCACTGGCGGCATCTGGCGGTCTACAGCGCCTGCTGGGGGCTGGCACCGTGGTTCTTCCTGCCGGCCCACGACCTGCCGATGACCGCGGTGCTGATGCTGGTGATGCTCAGCCTGTCCAGCGCCGGCGTGCCGGCCATGGCGCCGCGCCTGGCTTCGCTGGCGGCATTCGTGCTGCCGATGGTCACGGGGTTGATCGGCGCGTTGCTGTGGCGTGGCGCAGCGGTGCACCTGTTTCTGGCCGCGTTCTGCCTGCCGTATCTGGCGGCCACGCTGTACTTCGGCTGGCGCCAACACCAGTTGCTGACTCAGGCGCTGGTCACCGGCTTCGAGCGTGAGGCGCTGGCGGAGCGACTGGCGCAACAGATCGTAGCCACGCAGCAGGCCAGCGAACAGAAGACGCGCTTCTTCGCTGCCGCCAGCCATGACCTGCGGCAGCCGATGCAGGCGATCGCGCTGCTGGGTGCCGCATTGGAAACGCGCCTGGCTGGGCAGGCCGCAGGCGACGAGGCACGGCAACTGAACCGTGCGGTACGCGCGCTCAGCGCTTCGCTCGACGTCATGCTGGACGTATCGCGGCTGGAAGCCGGTGTCATCGTGCCGCAGCGCCGCCCCTTCGAGCTCGACGACATGCTGCGCGCCTTGAACGCGATGTTTGGCTCGGCCGCCCAGCAGCGGGCAATCGAACTGCGCATCCGCGCCAGCGGCCTGTGGGTGCACAGCGATGCGCAACTGCTGCAGCGCCTGCTGGCCAACCTGGTCGACAACGCGATCAAGTACACATCGCGCGGTGGCGTGCTGGTGGCTGCCCGCCGGCGTGGCGCGCAGGTCCGCATCGAAGTGATCGACACCGGCATCGGCGTCGCGCCCGAGCATCTGCCGCGCATCTTCGACGAGTTCTATCAGGTTGACAATCCCGGCCGCGATCGCGCGCACGGGCTGGGCATCGGCCTGGCGTTCGTCAAGCATCTCTCGCGTCTGCTCGATCACCCGGTGCAGGTCAGCTCGCGCCCCGGGCGCGGCAGCCGCTTTCGCGTGACCGTGCCATGGACGCCGGCCGGGTACAGCGTTGCGGGCATCGACGAGCCGGCAAGCGTTCATGTAGGCGTGCACGTCGGCGCGCTGTCGGCTCGCGTACTGCTGCTCGATGACGAGCAGGCCATTGCCGACGCCGCGCGTGCCTTCTTCGCTGCCGGCGGCCTGCGGCTGGACGTGGTCGGCGATCCGGCCGATGCGCGTGTTGCGCTCGATGCCGCGCAACTCGGCGGGCAACCCTATCGGCTGCTGATCAGCGACCTGCGCCTGGCCGGCGGCGGCGATGGCCTGCAGGCCGCGCAGGCATTGCTCGAAGGCCGGAACCCGCAGCCCGCGCTGCTATTGTTGACGGGTGAGACTGCGCCGGCGCAGTTGCGGCGCGTGCGCGACGCCGGCGTGCGTGTGCTGTTCAAGCCGGTTGAGCCGGGTGCGCTGTTGCGCGCCGTGCGGGCAGCGCTCGATGCCCAGTCCACGACGGCAACCGGCGTGCCTATCCCATGACTTTCGGCACTGTTCGATCCTGACAGCCGCAGCCAAACTCGTTGTGGGCGATGCCTCGTCGCCGCCCACTCGAACGAGAACCGACATTGCGGAGAAGTCATGCGATCGAACCTGCGGCTTTGCGCCGATACATTCGGCAGGCGTGTATTGCGCTTGCTGCTGGCATGTGCGTTGGCGGCTTTCATGGCTGCCTGCGGCAGCGATGATGGCGATGGCGGCACGGGCGGTAGCGGCGGTGGCGGTGGCGATTCGCCCGGCGTCGTCCAGCCGCCGCCCACCGGGCCTTCGCAAGAGCCGCTGAGTACCGCCAAGGGCACGCCGATGGGCGGGCCCACCACTGCCTCCATCGGCGCCGGCGGCGGCACGCTGACCACTCCCGACGGCAGGATCCGCCTGACGGTGCCGGCCGGCGCCCTGAGCGTTCTCACGACGCTGTCGATCCAGCCGATCAGCAACCATGCACCGGGCCGCATCGGCAATGGCTATCGGCTGTTGCCTGAGGCAGCCAGCTTCGCACAACCGGTGAGCATCACCTTCACCTATGGCGACGGCGACGTGACCGGCAGCAGCCCCGATGCGCTGGGCATCGCAACGCAGACCGCGGCCGGGCAATGGCAGAAGCAATCCGGCGCCGTGATCGACAAGACCGCCAAAACGGTGACGGTCAGCACCACGCACTTCAGCGACTGGTCGCTGGTGCAGGGCCTGCAACTGCGCCCGCCATCGGCGGTCGTGAAGGTCGGCAACAGCGTGGGCATGAAGCTGCTCTACTGCTTCGCGGCGCCGAACGGCGCGGCCTACGAAATGGGCTATGACTGCGATGGCGAACTGGCTCCGCTGGCCAGCCCGGCCAATTGCGCCGTCAACGGTACCGTGGGCGGCAACACCACGATCGGCCGCATCAGCCAGAGCGGGCAGGACATCACCTATACCGCACCGAGCATCAGGCCTTCGCCCGCCGGCGTCGCGGTGTCGTGCGAGATCAACGGTGCCGGCCCCGGCAAGATACTGGCCGTATCCAACATCACCGTCACCGATGCCGACTACAGCGGCGGCTTCAGCTCCGACAGCATGGTTGAAGGCCATCGCACCGAAATGGTCTCGACCAACCTGACGTGGACGCGCATGGCGCAGGTGCCCGGCGATCAGGCGCAGTACACGGCACAGGGCACGGCCCTGGTCACCGTCACCGAGCCTGGCTGCCCGGCGGTGTCGGCCGAGCTGCCCGTTACCGGCATGCTGATCGTCTTCGATAGCAACTATCTGGGCCCCGATCCGTCGTGGTCGCGCAAATATGCGTTCTGGGTCAACACTACCGAAGTCCGAACGATCGGCAAGGCCTGCCGCAGGAACGATCTGGTCTATGACATCGACGTTTACGGCGCAGCCTCGTTCCTCGGCTGCGGCAACTACGACGAAGGCGAACTGGGAGCGCCTGCGGATCTGGCCTCGTACAGCGACGTGAAGCAGCTCGTGGGAACGCGCCGTCTGAGCTGCGACATCGGCAGCACCAGCATCCTCTGGGATTTCAGGCAGTAAGCCGACGCGGCTGCCCGCTCGACGGCGTGCCGCGCATCGCAGGCGGCGCGTCGAGCGGGCGGTGCAAGGCGCCGGTGGCGATTCAAATCGCCCCGGCCATTCGCATCGCCTCGATCTGCCCTGCGTCGCGCCCCAGCTCGCGCAGGATCGCCTCGGTATGCTGGCCCACCGCCGGCACCGCATCGATCCGGTAATCGAAGCCGCTGTTGCGCGCCGGCGGCAGCAGCGCCGGCAGCTCGCCCACCGGTGAGTCCACCGTGGTCCAGCAAGCGCGAGCGCGCAGTTGCGGGTGCCCCCACAGTCCGGCCATGTCGTTCAGCCGGCCATTGGCGATGCGCGCTTCGTCCAGCCGCGCTTCGACCTGTGCCGTGCTCAGCCCAGCGAACACGGCCAGGATCAATGCTTGCAGCGTTGCGCGGTTCTCGTGCCGGCGCGCGTTGCTGTCAAAACGCGGGTCGGTGGCCAGCGCCGCGTCGCCCAGCACGATCTCGCAGAACACCTTCCATTCGCGCTCGTTCTGGATGCCCAGCACGACGCCGCCGTCGCCGGTGGCAAAGGTTCCATACGGATAGATGCTGGCGTGCGAAGCCGCCGTGCGCTCGGGCGCCGGTGCGCCGTCGAACGCGTAATACAGCGGGTAACCCATCCACTCGGCCAGCGCTTCCAGCATCGATACTTCCACACGGCTGCCTTCGCCGGTCTGCGCGCGCTGCATCAGCGCCGCCAGGATGCCGCTGTACGCATACATGCCGGCAGCGATATCGGCAATCGAGATGCCGGCCTTCGACGGCGCCTCGGGCGTGCCGGTGATCGACAGCAGCCCGGCTTCGCTCTGGATCAGCAGGTCATAGGCTTTCTTGTCGCGATACGGGCCATCCTGCCCATAGCCCGAGATGTCGCACACCACCAGCCGTGGATGCTGCGCATGCAGCGCGTCGAACGACAGCCCCATGCGCGCTGCCGCGCCGGGCGCCAGGTTCTGCACCAGCACGTCGGCGCGCGCCAGCAGATCCTTCAGCACCGCCTGCGCGTCGGCTTGCTTCAGGTCGAGCGCCAGACTTTCCTTGCTGCGGTTGGTCCACACGAAATGCGAGGCCTGGCCGCGCACGCGTTGATCATAGGCGCGCGCGAAATCGCCGGCGCCGGGCCGTTCGATCTTGATCACGCGCGCGCCCAGCTCGGCCAGCTGCCGCGTGCAGAAGGGCGCGGCGATCGCGTGTTCGAGCGAGACGACGGTGATGCCGTCCAGGGGTCTGGCCATCGATGCCCGCCTCGGTCAGAACGAGCGCGGCAGCCCGAGCAGATGCTCGGCCACGTAGCTCAGGATCAGGTTGGTCGAGATCGGTGCCACTTGATACAGCCGCGTCTCGCGGAACTTGCGCTCGACGTCGTATTCGGCCGCGAAGCCGAAGCCGCCGTGATATTGCAGGCATACGTTGGCCGCCTCCCAGCTTGCCTTGGCAGCCAGGTATTTGGCCATGTTCGCCTGTGCGCCGCAGGGCTGGTGCGCATCGAACAACTCGCAGGCCTTGAAGCGCATCAGGTTGGCGGCCTCGATCTCGATGAACGCCTCGGCGATCGGAAACTGCACGCCCTGGTTCTGCCCGATCGGCCGGCCGAACACCACGCGATCCTTGGCATAACGCGAGATGCGGTCGATGAACCAGTAGCCGTCGCCGATGCACTCGGCGGCGATCAGCGTACGCTCGGCGTTGAGCCCGTCGAGAATGTACTTGAAGCCCTGGCCTTCCTGGCCGATCAGGTTCTCGGCCGGAATTTCAAGGTTCTCGAAGAACAGCTCGTTGGTCTCATGGTTGACCATATTGGCGATCGGCCGCACCGTCATGCCCGAGCGCTCGGCCTGGCGCAGGTCGACCATGAAGATCGACAGCCCTTCGGATTTCTTCTTCACGTCGGCCAGCGGCGTGGTGCGCGCCAGCAGAATCATCCAGTCGGAATGCTGGACGCGCGAGATCCACACCTTCTGCCCGTTGATCACGTAGCGGTCACCCTTCTTCACCGCCGTGGTCTTGATCTTGGTGGTGTCGGTGCCGGTGGTGGGTTCGGTCACGCCCATCGATTGCAGGCGCCATTCGCCGCTGGCGATCTTGGGCAGATACAGCTTCTTCTGCGCTTCGGAGCCGTGCCGCAGCAAGGTGCCCATGTTGTACATCTGGCCGTGGCAGGCGCCCGAGTTGCCGCCGCTGCGGTTGATTTCTTCCATGATCACCGAGGCCTCGGCCAGGCCCAGGCCCGAGCCGCCGTATTCCTGCGGGATCAGCGCGGCCAGCCAGCCGGCGCGGGTCAATGCATCGACGAAGGCCTCGGGATAGGCGCGCTTGGCATCGACCTCGCGGTGATATTCGTCGGGGAACTGGGCGCACAGCGCGCGCACGGCGTCGCGGATGTCCTGATAGGGGTC
>JAFKGG010000110.1 GCA_017307915.1 Burkholderiales bacterium
TCGTCGGCGCCGTGCTGTCGCGGCGGGTGCTAGGAGAGGCGCGCCGCAGCGGCGCGGCCGTCGCGGGGTTGACCAACACCGAGTTCATGTTCGGCCCTGACGGGCAGGTAAAGGCCGCCCCCGGCGAGCTGTTCACGATGCAAAAACCGGTGGCGTGCCGACGCGTCGATCTGCTGCGCGGCCTGCAGGCGCAGGCCGGCGCCGGGGCGGCGCGCGATCCGAGCGTGTTGCAGATTCTGGCGCTGGCCGGGCAGCCGGTCAGTTTCGTTGCCGGCCATCCAGCCAACCACAAGCTGACCCATGAAGACGATTGGGCGTTCGTGCAGTGGCTGGCGCGCGGCGCAGGCGAATCCGAAGGCGCACCGTAGCGGCGTTTGGTTTGCCGACCGCTTCAGTGCGGCCGGAACGACACCTTGAACGACGGCGCGGCGGCTGAAGCCGGCTCGCCGCGCCGGAAGAAGGCCTCGCGCCCCTCACGATTGATCGTCTGCAGGAACTTCGGATCCAGGGCGCCGACCGGCGCGATGCCGCGCGATTCGATGTAGTCGCGCTTGGCGCGCAGGCGTTCCGCCAGCGCCGAGCGCAGACGCTGGAAATCGCGCGCCAGTCCGTCGAGGCTGTGCGGATTGTCTTGCATCGCCGCCTGAAAATGCGGCGCCGCCGTCGGCGGCTTGCGAAACGTCAATTGCCCGGCCGCATCGCACTCGAAGAAATGCAGCAGGTTGCAGTGGTTGCCGGGATCGAGTCGATGCGCATAGAACTCCAGCCCGCGCGAACTGGTCAGCAGCGTATGCGTGCGGTCGCTGACCGCGAACGCCTGCCGGATGCCGAGCGCCGCGCTGTCGGGCTGGTTGGCGGTGAAATTTTGCGAGAACGCGAACTCGCGTTCGCCGCTCAGCAGGCTGCTGCCCGAGTGCGCGAACGGCAAGGCTTCATCGATCTGCAGCAAAGCCAGGCAGGTCGGCGCGATGTCGATCGTGCTGCCGAGACGCTCGCTGTGCCCTGCCGCCACGGACGCATCGCGAATCGCCATCGGCACCCAGGTGATGTCGGTATAAGGCTCGGTGGCGTGGATCATGCCGGCCTTGTAGCCGTGCGTCCAATAATCATCGCCATGGTCGCCGTAGACGACGATGGTGGTGTCCTCCAGCAGGCCTTTGCGCTGCAAGGTGGCCAGCATGACGCCCACGGCATCGTCGGCCAGCCTGCAGGCGCGCTGTACCTGGTCGGTGAGCCCGCTCGATAACGGCGCCACGGCGCGGCTGTGCTCGATGTGCGTGAGCAGATCCCAGACGTAGATCGCGAACGGCGCGGCGTCGGTCAGTTCGTCGAAACGCTTGAACAGCGCCGGAAAATCGTTGGTTCCCCACAACGCGGGCAGTTCGTCGGACAGCGTTTCCAGCGGCGTGCGAATGCCGTGGAACCCGTTCAGGCATAGCACCTCGGTGCGATAGCCGCGGCTTTGCAGCAGCGCGAACAGATTGCGATTGTTGCCGGCCGGCCGCATGCCCTGGTAGCGGCTGGCGGTGTCGTATTCGAAATCGTTGCCGTGGAACAGGTAGGTGATGACCATTCGCGTCGAGGTGGCCGACGAATGGAAATGATCGAATACCAGCGCTTCGCCCAGCAGCCGGCGCGTGTGCGGAAACGACGACGCGAAAGCGGCCAGGCACTGCCGCGAAATGCTCTCAAGATGCAGGATCACGAGATTCTTCATGGCGTCATGGATTCGATCAGAGGGCGCTACCGCCCGGGCTGGGCCGGCAACGCCAGGACGGCTGGACGCTACCCGACGGGGTCTCGGAGCCGATCCGGGTCGATCGGGCCGATTGGAACCACCGCCATCAGAGTAGCCGAGGCGGCCGCCACCACGCCAGCCCCCAGGGCATGAACCTCCACGGGCGCCGCCGGTGGGCCCATCTCTGCTAGTATCAAAAATCCGCTTTCCAGCCCCCGACGCAACGTTCCGATCCTGAATGGCGACCCGGCAGGAGTTGTCTGATTTCCTGGCCTCAGCCGAGCGCCGCGCGTTCAAGCACGCCACTTACGCGGTGCGTGACCAGGAAGCGGCACTCGACATCGTGCAAGACGCCATGCTGCGGCTGGCCGACCGCTACGCCGACCGGCCGCCGGCCGAGTTGCCGATGCTGTTCCAGCGCATTCTGCAGAACCTGATCACCGACCATTTCCGGCGCCAGAAGGTACGCAATTTCTGGACGACGCTGGTGTCGTCGCTGCAGATCGAAGATGACGAGGGCAACGAGCGCGACGTGCTCGAAACGCTGGAAACCGAGGCCGGCGGCCAGAACGAAAGCGCCGCCGATAGCGTCGAACGGTCACAGATCGTCGGCATCATCGAAGAAGAGGTGCGCCGGCTGCCGGCGCGTCAACGAGAGGCGTTCCTCCTGCGTTACTGGGAGGAACTGGATGTTGCGGAGACCGCCGCCGTCATGGGCTGTTCCGAGGGCAGTGTCAAAACGCACTGTTCGCGGGCAACCCATACACTGGCCGATGCGCTCCGAGCTCGTGGAATCACCCTATGAACGAGCAATTGTTCGCCCTTTCCATCCGGCAGGCGCTCGACGAATCCGCCGAGCGGCTGCCGTATCGCGTTTCACACCGGCTGGCCAGCGCCCGGCAGGCGGCATTGGCACGGCTGCCGGTCAGCGCCGAGCAGCCGGCCACCGCGTCGACCGTCTTGGCCGGCCGCGGCGCAGCGGCAC
>JAFKGG010000464.1 GCA_017307915.1 Burkholderiales bacterium
GTATCCAGCGCCGGCGATGACAGTACCAGCCCCGACAGGCGGTCGGGATGGCGCAGCGCGTAGGTGGCGGCCACCAGCCCGCCCAGGCTGTGCCCGAGCAGCAGCGGGGCGGAAGCCGAGGCCGGCGTCGATGCCGATGCCGAGGTCGATGTCGACGCTGACGCAGGTGCAGGTGCAGACGCAGGTGCAGACGCAGGTGCAGACGCAGGTGCAGACGCAGGCGCGACCCCCGAATCCTTGCCCACCGCATCGAGCGCCGCCGCCAGATCGGCGACCAGATCATCGCCGTCGGCCAGCACGCCGCGCTTGCCGTCCGAGCGCCCATGACCGCGATGGTCGTGGCCGTACACCGTCCAGCCGCGCACGTTGAACCATTCGGCCAGCGCTGCATAACGCCCGATGTGCTCACCGAGCCCATGCACCAGATACACCGTGCGCGCGGGCTCGGCAGCGCCGGCCGGCCGCCAGCACAGGCCGCGCAGTCGGATGCCGCCAGGGCGGGTCAGCGTGAAGGCGTCGGGTGAAGACATCGGCGCACTCCTTCGAAGATCGTCGTTCAGGCTGGCCCGGTGGGCGGCGGCAACGGCTGCGCTGCCGGCCCGCGCTCGGAACGCGCCGCCAGCAGCTCATTGCCGACCAGCGCCCCCAGCACGATCAGCCCGCCCTGGATGGTCGCCGCCGGTATCGCCTCGTCGGCACCCAGCCAGGCCCAGATCGGCCCGAGCACCACTTCGAGCAGCGCGATCAATGCCACCTCGTGCGAGGCCAGGTGGCGCACTGCGCGGATCATCAGCACGCACGGAATCGCCAGTTGCCAGGCGCCGAGCAAGGCCAGGATCGCCAGGTCGTGCGCACCGGCGGTAAACGGCCAGGCGAACGGCAGCGTGATCAGGCACGACAGCAGCGCACCGGTCAGCACCGCCGGCCCCAGATCGACGCTGGCGTGCAGGCGCTTGAGCATCACGATGTTGATCGCCGAAGCCACCGGTACCGCCAGCGCGATGCTCATGCCGGCCAGCCCGTCGGCCGACACGCCTTCATGCACCATCCAGCCGATGCCGAGGCCGGCCAGCACGATCGCCCCCCAGGTCGCCGTGGACAGGCGCGTGCCAAGCACGGCGCGGCCGAGCAGCGCCGCCAACAGCGGTCCGATGCTCATCACCAGCAAGGTATTGGCCACGCTGGTGCGCGTCAACGCCAGCATGAAGCAGGTGAACATCACCCCCCACATCAGGCCCGAGGCCAGCCCGGCCCAGCCGGCGGCGCGCAGCGGCGCCAGCGGATTGCCGCGCTGTTGCCAACCGAGAATCAACAGCATCGTCACGGCGCAGAAGAAACTACGCCAGAACGTGATCTCGAAACCGCTGGCCGAATCGAGCTGGCGCGTCAGCACGCCGGCGATGCTCCAGCAGCCGGCCGCAAACGCCAGCAGCAGCGCGGCGCGCGAGCGCTTGCTCATGCCGCTGCCGGCAGATCACCGTCGAATTCGGCCGACAGGTCGGGCCGCAGGGTTCCGCGCCGGTCGAACACCACGCAGTGGCCATGCCAGTGCGCGCCGCCTTCGCGCTCGAACCAGTTCAGAATGCCGCCGTCGAGCTGCGTCACGTGTTCGAAGCCGGCCTGCGTCATCCATAGCGCCGCTTTCTCGCAGCGGATGCCGCCGGTGCAGAAGGTGACCAGCCGCCGGCCGGCCAGCTCACCGCGCCGCGCCTGTACGGCGGCCGGCAGGTCGGTGAACGAACGCAGCCCCAGATCGAGCGCGCCCTCGAAGCTGCCGGCCTGCACTTCGAATTCGTTGCGCGTATCGATCAGGGCCAGCGGCCGGCCTTCGTCGTCGCTGCCGCGCGCCAGCCAGCGCCGCAGCGTGGCCGGTGCCACCGCGTCGGCGCGCGCGTCGTGCGGGCGCAGACCGGGCTGGCGGAAAGTGATGATTTCGCGCTTTTCGCGCACTCGCCAGTGGCCGAATGAGGTCGTTGCCGACCAGCTTTCTTTTGCCGTCAGATCGGCCAGCGCCGGATCGGTGCGCAGCGCGGCCAGCAGCTCGCGCACCGCCGGCGGCTCGCCGCAGGCGAACACGTTGATGCCTTCAGGCGCCAGCAGAATGGTGCCGCGCAGCCCCAGTTGCAGGCCCAGCGCGGTCAGCGCCTGCCGGCGTTCGGGTAGCCTGTCGAGATCGGCAAAGCGGTAGCCGGCAATGTTCAGCAGCGTCATGCGAAGGTGTCCGACGGCGCCTGAAAGGGCGCCGAAAAACGTGGTCTGACAAAAGAAAACCGGGAGCGGCTTGGCGCACCCCCGGTCGCGGTTAGAATTTTACGATGCCCGAGCCCCGTTTTATTCACCTCCGCGTCCACACCGAATATTCGGTCAGCGATTCAATCGTTCGAATCGACTCGCTGGTCGCGGCTGCCCACGCCGACGGCCAGCCGGCCGCGGCGATGACCGACCTGGCCAACCTGTTCGGCTGGGTCAAGTTCTACAAAGCCGCCCGCGGCAAAGGCATCAAGCCGATCTGCGGCGCTGATGCCTGGCTGACCAACGAGGCCGACCGCGACCGGCCGTTCCGGTTGCTGCTGCTGGCTCGCAACCGCGACGGCTACCTGCGGCTGTGCGAACTGCTCAGCCGCGCCTGGCTCGAAAACGAATACCGCGGCCGCGGCGAGCTGCGCGCCGAATGGTTCGACGAACCGATGCCCGACGGCCGTTCGCCGGCTGAGGGCCTGATCGCCTTGTCGGGCGCGCAGACCGGCGACGTCGGCCAGGCGTTGCTGGCCGGCAACCAGGAAGCCGCGGCTGCAGCGGCGCAGGCCTGGGTGAAGCGCTTTCCGGGCGCCTACTACCTCGAAGTGCAGCGCACCGGCCAGCGCGAAGCCGAGTTGCACACGCGCGCCGCCGCGCATCTGGCGGCGCAGCTCGGCCTGCCGCTGGTGGCCACGCATCCGGTGCAATTCATCGAGCGCAGCGAATACCGTGCGCACGAAGCCCGCGTGTGCATCGCCGAAGGCGAGATCCTGGCCAATCCGCGCCGCGTGCGCCGCTTCTCGGAAGAGCAGTACTTCAAGTCGCAGGCCGAGATGGCCGAAGCGTTCGCCGACCTGCCCAGCGCGCTGGAAAACAGCGTCGAGATCGCGCGCCGCTGCAACCTGCCGATGGTGCTGGGCAAGCCGCAATTGCCGCTGTTTCCGACGCCCCCCGGCGTCACGCTCGACGACTACATGCGCCAGCTTTCGCACGAGGGCCTGGTGCGTCGCATGGAAAAGCTGTTTCCGCCCGACACGACGCCGCCTGACGTGCTCGCCGCGCGCCGTGAGCAATACGCCAAGCGGCTCGACTACGAGTGCGACACGATCGTGCAGATGGGGTTCTCGGGCTACTTCCTGATCGTGGCCGACTTCATCAACTGGGCCAAGAACAACGCCATGCCGGTCGGCCCGGGCCGAGGCTCGGGTGCCGGCTCGCTGGTGGCGTTCGCGCTGGGCATCACCGACCTCGATCCGATCCCCTACGCGCTGCTGTTCGAGCGGTTCCTGAACCCCGAGCGCGTGTCGATGCCCGACTTCGACATCGACTTCTGCCAGGACAACCGTTACAAGGTCATCGAATACGTGCGCGGCAAGTACGGCGAGCAGGCCGTCTCGCAGATCGTCACTTTCGGTACGATGGCCTCCAAGGCGGTGATCCGCGACGTCGGCCGCGTGCTCGACATGGGCTACAACTTCTGCGATCAGCTGTCCAAGCTGATTCCGGTGGTGCAGAACAAGCCGGTATCGCTGGCCAAGGCGCGCGAGGCCGAGCCGCTGCTGAAAGAGCGCGAAGAAAAGGAAGATGAAGTACGCGGCCTGCTGTCGCTGGCCGAGCCGCTCGAAGATCTGACGCGCAACGTCGGCATGCATGCCGGCGGCGTGCTGATCGCGCCCGGCCGTCTCACCGATTTCTGCCCGCTGTACAAGCAGCCCGGCGCCGAAGCCAGCGTGGTCAGCCAGTTCGACAAAGACGACGTCGAGGCCGTAGGCCTGGTCAAGTTCGACTTTCTCGGCCTGCGCAACCTGACCATCATCGACTTGGCGGTGCACTACATCAACCGCCGCCATCCCGATCTGAAGCTCGACCTGAACACGCTGACCTTCGACGACCCCAAGGCCTACCAGGTACTGAAAGACGCGAACACCACCGCGATCTTCCAGCTGGAAAGCGAGGGCATGAAAAAGCTGCTGAAAAAGCTTGCGCCTGACCGTTTCGAAGACATCATCGCCGTGTTGGCGCTGTACCGGCCCGGGCCGCTGGGCTCGGGCATGGTCGATGACTTCATCCTGCGCAAGAAGGGCCAGCAGCAGATCGATTACTTCCATCCCGACCTGAAAGCCTGCCTGGAACCGACCTACGGCGTCATCGTCTACCAGGAGCAGGTGATGCAGATCGCGCAGATCATCGGCGGCTACACGCTGGGCGGCGCCGACCTGTTGCGCCGCGCGATGGGCAAGAAAAAGCCCGAAGAGATGGCGCAGCACCGCGGCTTGTTCGTCGAAGGCGCCGAAAAGAAGAACTATTCGACCGACCTGGCCAACAAGCTGTTCGACCTGATGGCGATGTTCGCCGAATACGGTTTCAACAAGTCGCACACCGCGGCCTATGCCGTGGTCACCTATCACACGGCCTGGCTCAAGGCGCATTACCCGGCCGAATTCATGGCCGCCACCTTGTCGTCCGACATGGACGACACCGACAAGGTGCAGTTGTTCGTCGCCGATGCCAAAGACAAGGCCAACGGCGTCGAGGTGCTGCCGCCCGACATCAACGAATCGGGTTTTCGTTTCGAACCGGTTTCCGACCGCGCCCTCCGTTACGGGCTGGGCGCGATCAAGGGTACCGGCGAATCGGCGGTGGTCAACATCCTGCAGGCGCGCGCCGAGCGGCGCTTCACCGACTTGTTCGATTTCTGCGCGCGCATCGATCGCAAGACCGTCAACCGCCGCGCCATCGAGGCGCTGGTGCGCGCCGGCGCCTTCGATGCGCTCGACCCCGACCGCTCCAAGCTGCTGGCCAACGTCGGCCGTGCCATCGATGCGGCCGAGGCGGCCGAGGCGGCCGCCGACCAGGTCAGCCTGTTCGGCGACGACAACGGCGGCATGCCCAGCGCCCCCGAATGGATCCCGGCACCCGAGTGGAGCGAGCGGCAGCGCTTGCAGGAAGAAAAATCGGCGCTCGGCTTTTTCCTCAGCGGCCATCTGTTCCGCGCGCATGAAGCCGAAGTGCGCCGCTTCGTCCGCACGAAGCTGGTCGACGTGCAGCCGCCGCAGCAGCAGATCTGGCTGGCCGGGATCATCGCCGCGCAGCGCACGCAGATGACCCGCCGCGGCAAGATGTCGTTCGTCACGCTCGACGACGGCACGGCCAAGCTCGACGTATCGGTGTTCAACGAACTGTACGATGCCAATCGCCGGCTGATCCGTGAAGACGAGCTGCTGGTCGTGCTCGGCAAGGTCAGCCGCGACGATTACACCGGTGGACAGCGCGTGGTCGCCGAGCGCCTGCTCGACCTGCAACAGGCACGCCAGGAGTTCGGCAAGCGGCTGCGCATCCGCCTGAACGGCGTGGCCGACGGCGGCCTGCTGCGCGAGGCGATCCGCCAATACGCGGTCGGCGATCACGGCGATGCGCAGGCAATACCGGTGGTGGTCGAATACGGCAATCGCGAAGCGGCGTGCGCCATCGAGCTGGGCGCGCGCTGGCGCGTGCAGCCGCACGAAGACCTGCTCGCGGCCATCCGCAGCACGCTGCACCCGATCGCGGCCGAGGTCGAATACTGAGCACGCCAGGCGGGCCGCGGCCGCGTACCTGCCATCTTCCAACCCTTGCGCCCGCGGGCGAGAGACACCGCATTTGAAATCGAGCCTAGCGATCTACCGGCGATTGTTGTCGTATACGCGCCCGTATGCCGGCGGCTTTGCGCTGGCGCTGCTCGGCATGGTGGTGGCCGCTGCCACCGAGCCGATGCTGCCGGCGCTGCTCAAGCCGCTGCTCGACGAGGGATTCGTCAACAAGAGCGGCTTTCCGCTGTGGTTCGTGCCGGCGGCGATCATGGGGCTGTTCATCGCGCGCGGCATCGCCACCTTCACCAGCAACTATGCGATGTCGTGGGTCGCCAACCACGTGCTGGTCGATCTGCGCCGGCAGATGTTCTCGCGGATGATGCGGCTGCCGGCGGCCGAATTCGAGAACGAAGCTTCGGGCCTGCTGATCTCGCGCATCGTCTTCGAGGTGACCAACGTCACCGGTGCGGTCACGCGCGCACTGACCGTGCTGGTGCGCGACTCGCTGGTCATCGCCGGCCTGCTGGGCTGGCTGATGTACCTGAACTGGAAGCTGACACTGGTGGCGTTGGCGCTGATTCCGGTGCTGTCGGGTGTCGTAGTCGTCTACAGCAAGCGCATGCGCAAGCTGAACCGGCGCAGCCTGGAATACACCGGCGAGCTCACCCGCGTCGTGGAAGAAGCCGTGCACGGCCACAAGGTCACCAAGATCTTCGGCGGCTATGCGCACCAGAGCGCGCTGTTCGAGCGCACGATCGACAAGCTGCGCGGCTTCGCGATGCGCATGACGGTGGCCAGCGCCGCCACCGTGCCGATCACGCAGCTGTGCGCGGCGGCGGCCGTGGCCACCGTCGTCACCATCGCGCTGCTGCAATCGCAAAATGACCAGACCACGGTGGGCGGCTTCGTGTCGTTCATCACCGCCATGCTGATGCTGCTGGCGCCGCTGCGCCACCTGGCCGACGTCAACGAACAGTTGCAGCGCGGGCTGGCAGCGGCCGAGGCGGTGTTCGCGCTGCTCGACAAGAACGAAGAAGACGACAGCGGGCCGGTGCGCATCGAACACGCGCGCGGCGAACTGGTGTTCGAGAACGTATCGTTTCGCTATCCCAGCGCCGCGTACGATGCCGTCACCGATCTCGATCTGCGCATCGCACCCGGCGAAGTGGTCGCGCTGGTCGGTGCCTCGGGCGCCGGCAAGACCACGCTGATGAATCTGCTGCCGCGCTTCATCGAGCCCACGCGCGGCCGCATCCTGCTCGACGGCGTGCCGCTGGCCGAGATCCGGCTGTCCGATCTGCGGCGGCAGTTCGCGCTGGTCGCGCAAGACGTGGTGCTGTTCAACGACAGCCTGCGCGGCAACATCGGCTTCGGCAGCGAACACGCCGGCGACGAAACGCGCCTGCGGGCGGCAGTCGATGCGGCAGTGCTGGCGGATTACGTGCGCACGCTGCCCGACGGGGTCGACACATCGGTGGGTGAGCGCGGCATGCGCCTGTCGGGCGGCCAGCGCCAGCGCGTGGCACTGGCGCGCGCGATCATGAAAGACGCACCGATCCTGCTGCTGGACGAAGCCACTTCCGCGCTCGATTCCGAAACCGAGCGCGAAGTGCAGCTGGCGCTGGAACGCACGATGCGTGGCCGTACCACGCTGGTCATCGCGCACCGGCTGTCGACGATCGAGCGCGCTGATCGCATCCTGGTGTTCGACAAGGGCCGCATCGTCGAACAGGGTTCCCATGCGCAACTGCTGGCACGCGGCGGCAGCTACGCGTATCTGTATCGGCTGCAGTTTGCCGGCGATGCCAAGTCTTCCGGCCGGGCTGGTGCGGCGGATGCCGCGGATGCGGCCGGCGCCGCGCGGGATTGAGCGCTGATGCGCGTCTCGGTGATCGTCTCCACCTACAACCGGCCGCGCGCGCTCGACCGCGTGCTGCACGGGCTGGCCGAGCAACGCCTGCCTGCCGCCGAAGTGCTGGTAGCCGATGATGGTTCCACCGACGATACGCGCACGCTGGTGCAGGGCTGGGCGGCGCGCTTTCCGTTGCCGTTGCGGCATGTCTGGCATCCCGATACCGGCTTTCGGCTGGCGGCGATCCGCAACCGCGCGGCCGCCGTAGCGCACGGCGATTGGCTGCAATTCATCGACGGCGATTGCGTACCGCGCCCTTCGTTCGTCGCACGCGTGGCGCGCCTGGCCGCGCCTGGCTGGGCACTGGCCGGCGATCGCATCCTGCTGTCGCAGGCGCTGACCGAGCGCATCGAGCGCGACGCACTGCCCGTGCATCGCTGGGGCGGCGCGCGCTGGCTGCGCGAACGTGTCGGCGGCGGCATCAACCGGCTGGCGCCCTTGCTGCATTGGCCGTTCGCGGCTGGTCGCGGCGCGCGCCGCGACGACTGGCGCCATCTGCGTGGTGCCAGCATCGGTATCGCTCGCGCCGATTTTGAACGCGTCAATGGCTTCGAAGAAGCCTTCGTCGGCTGGGGGCTCGAGGATTCCGAGTTCGCCATCCGGCTGTTGAACGCCGGCGTGCGCATCCGCAGCGGCCGGCTGGCGCTGGCGCTGCTGCACCTGTGGCATGCCGAGCGGCCGCGCGACGAGGTCGAGCGCAACCGGCGGTTGCTGGAAGAGGCGCGGGCGAGCGGGCGGGTGCGGGCGGTCAGCGGGCTGGCGCAAGGCAGCGGTAGGGTGCAAGAGAGCGCTGGGGTTCACCCATGACGCCGCAGCTCCGCGCAGGCACATTGCACGTGCGCATCGGTGCACGCGAGATCGCGGCCATCCTGGCTGCGGCGCTGCCGATTACCGTGCTGACCTGGGAACGCTCAGCCGGCCTGGTCGGCCTGGCCTGGCTGATCTTCTGTATCACGCAATGGCGCATCCTCGTTGCCGAAGACAGCCCGGCGCGCGCGGCGCTGCGTAACAGTGCCTCCGGGGGCTTCATCGCGTTCGCCGCCATCGTTGCCGTGTTGAGCCTGCTGCACGGTATTCCGTCGCGAGCCTTCGACAATCCCAGCCGCTTTGCGCTGGTACTGCCGATGCTGGCTACCATTGCCTGCCTGCGGCCGTCGTGCCGGGCCTGGCTCACCGGCGTGTCGGCGGCCGGCGTCTACGTTGGCGTGCTGGCGCTGGTGCAGAGTCTGGCACTGGATTTCGAGGCCGCCAGCGGCTTCACCAACCAGAACAAGTTCGGTTTCATTTCGGCCACTTTTGCGCTGCTGGGCATCGCCGGCATGCGCCTGCCGGCGAACGTGCGGCCACCGCTGGCGCTGCTCGTCGGCGGCGTGGTGGGTGCGTTGATCG
The DNA here is from genome assembly GCA_017307915.1 of Burkholderiales bacterium. GTDB lineage: Bacteria > Pseudomonadota > Gammaproteobacteria > Burkholderiales > Burkholderiaceae_E > Zeimonas. Next base: position 9,109 of record JAFKGG010000464.1, read on the forward strand.
CGATGCTGCTGTCGGCCACGCGCGGCGCCTGGGTGGCGTTTCTGGTGCCGCTGCTGAGCTGGCTGCTGTTCGCGCGCGTCATCACGCCCAGGCACAAGGCGATCGCGATCGGCTCCGTGCTGGCGATCGCTGCCGCGCTGACGCTCACTTCCGGCACGATCGTGCACAGCCGCCTGTCGGCGATGATCGCCGACCTGGGCAGCTATATTCCTGGCGTCGTCGAATCCTCGGTCGACACGCGCGTCGAGCTGTGGCGCGGCAGCGTCATGATGTTCGAAGCGCATCCGCTCATCGGCATCGGCCCGGGCCGCTATCGCGAAGCCAATCGCCAGCTGATCGCCGAAGGCCATCTGTCGGAACGGATCGCCGAGCATGGCCATCCCCACAATGAATATCTGGCCTGGCTGGCCAGCGGCGGCGTCATCGGTTTTGCCGGTCTGCTGGCGGTATTGCTGGGGCCGCTGGCGTATTTCATACGCTGTGCATGCGGTGGGGGGGGGACGGCGCCCGAACTGGTGCGGGGACTCGGCCTGGGCGGCGCGCTGTTCGTTGCCGCGACGATGATCTTCGCGTTCACCGACGCGTATTTCTACATCCACTACGCAACCGTCTACTACGCGCTGACAGTGGCCATGCTGGTCGGTTTCATCGAAGCCGAGAAGGCGCGCCGATGAAACTTGCCGGCTTGTCGGTCATCGTCATCACCAAGAACGAGGCTGAGCGCATCGAACGCTGCCTGCGCTCGGTGGATTTTGCCGATGAGATCGTCGTGCTCGATTCAGGCAGCAGCGACGATACCGTCGAAATCGCGCGCCGCTGCGGTGCGCGCGTGGCGATCAGCGACGACTGGCCCGGCTTCGGCGTGCAGAAGAACCGCGTGCTCGACATGGCGTGCGGTCCATGGATCCTGTCGATCGATGCCGACGAAGAGGTCGATGAGCGGCTGCGCGAAGCGATCGTTGCGGTGGTGCAGGGAAGCGGGCAGGAGGCCGGCCGAGCGGCCGCTGCGGCGATCGGTGAAGCGATGGGGCCAAAGCCCCGATCGCTGCCGGCATGCAACGGCTACTGGATTGCGCGCCGCTCCTGCTTTCGCGGCCATGCGCTGCGCTTCGGCGATTGGCGCGGCGATCGCGTACTGCGGCTGTTCCGCAAAGACGCCGGCCGTTTCACCGACGTACCGATCCACGAACAAGTGCAGTGTGCGCCGCCATTGGGTCGGCTCGACGGGCTGCTGATGCACTACACCGTCGATTCGCTGCCGGATGCGTTCGACAAGGCACAGCGCTATGCGCAGGCCGGCGCGCCGCGCCTGGCCGGGCGCGGCCGCGGCGGCACGGTATCGGCCGCGCTGCACGCGGCCTGGACCTTCCTGCGCGGCTATCTGCTGCGCGGCGGCTTTCTCGATGGGCGCGACGGCCTGCTGCTGGCGGCGGTCAATGCCCGTGGCACCTGGCTGCGGTATCGTATTGCCGGCAGGCTGCGCCGGCGTGACGGCACTGCATAGCGCAGCCTGGCCCGGCGCCGCGACAACACGCCGTTGACGCAGCATCCCGATCGCGCAGCGATCGCATCGCGATGGAGACTCTGATGAACAACACCGACCGTTTCCCGCTGGCCACGCTGGAAGATCTGCCGGACGACATTCGCCAACGCATCGTTGCAGTGCAGGAAAAGTCCGGCTTCGTGCCCGACGTGTTTCTGAAACTGGCGCGTCGCCCCGATGAGTTCCGCGCCTTCTTTGCCTATCACGACGCGCTGATGCTGCGCGACAATGCATTGACGAAGGGCGAAAAGGAAATGATCGTCGTCGCTACTAGCGGCGCCAATCAGTGCCTGTATTGCGTGGTCGCGCACGGCGCGCTGCTGCGCATCTATGAGAAGAATCCGCTGATCGCCGATCAGCTCGCCACCAACTGGCGCAAGGCTGATTTGAGTCCACGCCAGCGAGCGATGCTCGAGTTTGCGATGAAGGTGGCATTGCGCTCGCACGAGATCGGCGACGCCGATTTCGCCGCACTGCGCGAGCACGGTTTCAGCGATGAAGATGCCTGGGACATCGGTGCCATCGCGGCATTCTTTGCCTTGTCCAACCGCATGGCCAACCTGTCGACGATGATGCCGAACGCCGAGTTCTATCTGCTCGGGCGCGTGCCGAAGGGCAAGTGACCGGGCCGGATGCGTCATCGCCTGCGCGAGGCGGCCGCAGCGGGCGGCGCATGACGACATCAAGCACGGATCAGCCTGAAACGCCATGGCGGCTAGCGCCTCGATCATAGGCCGGCCGACCTAGGCGCTGGGCTCAATGTTCGCGCTTGGGTGAGCGGCCTATAAATACTCCTGTGTTCCATCCCACTGCACAGGAGTCGCCGACATGAATCGCCAAGCCGTTCCCACCGCCGCCATCTCTGGCGCAGCCGTCGTTGCCATCGGTGCGCGCAAGCGAACCCTGCTTCGCGGTCGCTTCGATCAGCTCGGTCAAGGTATGACCGAATACATCATTGTCGTTGCGCTGATCGCCGTCGCCGCCATCGGTGTCTATACGCTGTTCGGCCAGACGCTGCGCAACCAGACCGCCGGCCTGGCGCTCGAGGTCTCGGGCCAGACCGCGTCCGCCGCCATCACCAACGCGCAGACCAACGCCACCTCGGCCTCGACCAACGCCAACCAGCGTAAAGGCCTGGACAACTACGACGCCAACAATCGCTGAAACCCGGCACGCGACGGGAGACTGGCGATGGCTTCGAATCGCAACCCTATCGGCCCCGGCGGGCAAATCCGCTCGGGCCGTGAAAGCCAAGATCGCGGCGACCACGTTGGCGGCCGGTTCGGCCGTCGTGGCCGACTCGGCCATCGCCGTCCCGCCGCCGTCCAGCGTGGTCAGGCGCTGGTGCTTGCACTGGTGCTGATGTTCTCGGGCCTGCTCGCGCTGTACTTTCTGTTCAGCGTCGGGCAGGTCGCCGCTTCCAAACAGCGCCTGACCAATACCGCCGACGCAGCAGCCTACAGCACCGCGGTCTGGCGTGCGCGGGTGCTCAATTTTCAGGCCTATTCGAACCGTGCCATCGTGGCGCAGGAAGTCGCGGTCGCACAGGCGGTCACGCTCACGTCGTGGGCCAAGTACTTTGAACAGTTCATGCTCAATGCGAGCCGTATCGCGTCGGTCTTTCCACCGCTCGGTGCGATCTTGTCGGCCGCCGCAGAGGTCGCCGAATATGCCCGCGAGCTCACCGAATGGACGGCCGCCACCGAGATCGAATGGCGTGCCGGCACCGACCTGGGCTACAAGGCGCTGCTGCAGCGCAGCCAGGAAGTGCTGTACCGCTCGGCCGATTCCTTCGGCCTGGGGGCGGTCGCCAACGAAGTGGCCCGTGCCAATGATCCCGCCTTTTTCGCTTTTGCGCTGGGCGACGACGGCGCCTATGCACGATTCTCACGCCGCTACGAAACCGACGAAGATCGCCGCCGCCTGCAAGGCGTCGTCACTGATTCGCTGTCCAGCTTCGTCGGTGGCCCGCGCACCGGTGACGTGCGCCTGCCGCTGCCCTCGGGCTGCACCGGTCTGAGCACTGATTTCGATCATTGGTTCCAATGGTGGCGCCGTCGCGGTGGCACCGAGATGTCGCCCGATCTGGAACGCTGGGAAGCCGCCGACACTGGCTCCATTCACGACTATCGACGCCGCGGCTTCTTTTCGTCGGGCTGCCGGGGCAGCGAGATCCTGCCGCTGGGTTGGGGCGCGGCGCAGGCATCGTCCCCTGATCACACCTATGCCGGCTTGCACGGTGATCCAGGTGGTACGTCTACCAACGGCGCCGCAACGGCCATGGCCGAAAGCACGGTCACCGGCGAAGGCCATGAAGGCTTCGAGCGCTACAGCGGCATCGAGCGCGTGCGTGAACTCGACTATGCAGTGCTCAGCAATGCAACGTTTCCAACTTCGCAGGTCGTCGTGCTGGCGCGTGCCGAAGCCAACAGCGTTCGCACGGCGCCGGTGCTCAAGCTCGGCGCCGGCAGCATGCGGCTGGCCGATGAGCGCTTCGCCGGCGATCGGCTCTGGGCAATGGCGGTCGGTGAAGTCTATTTCCGTCGCCCGCCCGGCGCTCCGGCACGCAACGAATACGCAAGCCTGTACAGCCCCTATTGGCAGGCGCGCCTGGCCGAGCCCAGCGATGCGCAACGAGCCGCGGTGATGGCCTATGTCCACTGATAGCACCCGGCAACGCGGGCAGGCGCTGGTCGAAGCGCTGGCGGCGCTGATCGTACTGGTACCGCTCGCCGTGCTGATCGTGCTGCTGGGTAAGTTCCAGTCGATGCAGCAGGCCACGATCGCCGCGTCGCGTAGTTTCGCGTTTGAATGCACGGTCAGGACCGAACAATGCGAGCCCTATGCGGTGGCGGTGCTCGCCGATGAATTACGTCGCCGTCACTTCGGCCGTATCGATCGCGAGATTCTCAGCGAAGACCGCATCACCGATCCGGCGCCCGACGACGAGCGCCATGCATTGTGGAGCGACGCCGGCGGCCAGCCGCTGCTGGAGAACTTTGCCGACGTCGGCGCCGCCACCTCGCGGCAGCGCTTCGACGCTGGCGGTTCGGTGGCGATCGGCCGCGCCGCGGTGGCCGATCCGGTGTCGCTGCTGGGCATCGCGGCCGGGCCTGCGCGCTTCGGCCTGGAGATCGAGGGCGGCATGATCGATGCCCGCGTGCAGGTCGACGTTTCGCCCAGCCGCAAAGGCAACGAGAACCTCGCACGGCTCGACTCGCTGCCGTTGACGATGCGCGCGCGCACCGTCGTGCTCACCGACGCGTGGAATGCCTCCACGCCCTATGGCGGGCTGCCTCATACCGTCGAGCAGCGCGTCGGCCGTGGCAGCCGGCTCGATGGCGTACGAGAGACCGCCATCAGCCTTGGCTATCAACTGACCTTGTGGGCAATCGACCTGATGTCGCTGATCGGACTCGAACCGGCCGCCGGTGGATTCGAGCCGTATGCCCTCGATGTCGATCGCATTCCGGCAGACAGGATCGGACCATGATCACTTCACTTTCCCCATCGGCCATCGACCGGCGCAGCCTGCCGGTGCCGCGTGCCCTGCTGATGGCCTTGCCCTTGATGGTTGCCGTCTCGTCGCTGGCTTCGTCGCCGGCGCAGGCCATGCTCGACAGCGACGTGCCCGGCTTCGACCGTGTTCGCATCGTCGTGCCCGCCGGCAGGCTGGCAGACCGGCGCGTGGTCATCGGCGAGCTTTCCACAGCTGCTGATCCGGTGCAGGCGCTGGACGAACTCGAACGTCACTGGCGCCAGGGTATGGACCCGATATTGCTGCGGCTCGAAAGCGGCCCTTGGCAGATTCTGTCGCGGCGTACCGCCAGCGGCTTCGAAACTGCACAACTGCGTGCACGCGCCGGCGGCGGCAGCGAAGGCTTTCTTACGCGCTGGCGCGACGGGTCGGCTGAAGCGATTGCTCCGGCTGGCAAGCCACCGATCGAACGTCTGTTGCCGGCCGGTGCCAGGGTCTTGCAGCGCATGGATTCGGCCGACGAAACCGTCGCCGGCGTGCGCCGCGGCGAAATGCTGGCGGTGCGCTTCGATGCGTCGATCGACGAGATCGAGCGTGCCCTCGACGCGAAGATGGCGGCGGCCGGGTTCCGGCCGATGCGATCGGGCTCGTCACGCGTCGACATCGTCTGGCGCGACGACCGTGCCCGCTTCTATCGCGACGCATCCGCCGAACTGCTGGTTACGCTGCATCGGCAGCCGCGCGGCACCGCGGCTGTCTTCTACCGGATGGAGTCGCGCTCATGACTCGGCGCCGATCAAGCGGTCAATCGGCGATCGAGTACCTGATCGTCGTCATGCTGCTGTCGCTGGCCCTGGCTGCCGGCCCCAATAGTCCATTGCAGATGCTCGTCGGCGCGATCGACGCGCGCTACCAGGCATTCACCGAAGCGATTTCCAGGCCATGAATATCCGCCATTGGGGCCATCTGCTGGCCCGTCATCGCAGCCTCGCGCTATTCATCGTGGCGCTGGTGTTCGGCGCACTGGCCGTCTACGGCACGAGCGGCTACATCAGTGAGCGGCTCGAAGTCGAGAAGGCCCGCCTGCAGCCGCAACGGCAGATGGCCGAGGTGGTCGTCGCCAAGCGCGACCTGGAGCGCGGCGAACGCATCGGCCCTGAGAACATGGCGGTGCGCTCGGTGCCGATCGAGTATCTGCCCGGCTCCGCGATCCGGCCCGAACGCTTCGAACAGCATGCCGGCGCGCGCTTGGCGCTGCCGATGCGCAGCGGCGAGCCGCTGCTCGCCACGGCCTTGATCGGTGCCGATACCGGTGCCTTCTCGACGCGCATCCGCCAGGGCATTCGCGCGATGTCGATTTCGGTCGACGAAGTGAATTCGGTATCGGGCATGCTGCAGCCCGGCGATCGCATCGATCTACTGTTCTCGGTGCGTCCGCCTTTGCTGGCGGGCGTGCCGGCGCCCAGCGAAGTCACCACCACCCTGATGCAGGATCTGGCGGTGCTTGCCACCGGCCGCCAGGTCAGGCCGGGCAGCGACGAGGCCGGGCCTGGGCGCGATTTCACGACGATCACCGTCGAGGTCACGCCCGAGCAGGCGCAAAAGCTGATCGTCGCGCAACGTGCCGGCAAGCTCACCGCGATGCTGCGTCATCCCGACGACCGGCAAGCGGTTGGCCAGCGCCTGCACGATCTGAAAAGCCTGCTCGGCATGGCACCCGACGAAACACCTGTCGCCGCACCGCGGGCCGGGCCGCTCGGGCCTGAACTGATCGTCGGGGGCCGTGGTCCGCTGCAGGCCGCATTGGGCGTCGGCGATGTCGCCGCTGCCGTGGCGGGTGCGGCGAGCGCGCGCAGCGCGGCATCCGCGCCGGGCGCACTGCCGGCAAGAGGCGGCGGCACCGTCAAGCCGGTGGTGGGCGCGAACTACGAGGCAGGCATCAAGGGCGAACTGCTGGACAAGCGCCTGAACGTGTCCGCCGCCGTGTTCCGCCTGGAGCAGACCAACCTGGCGCGGCGCGATGAATCCATCGTTCCCGACCCGGCCAACGCCTGCGGCGGCACCTGCTACATCGCTGCCGACAAGGTGGTGAGCCAGGGTATCGACCTGGGCGCCAGCGGCGAGATCGCCACCGGCTGGAACGTGGCGGCGGGCTATACCTTCACCGGCAGCAAGTATGCCAGCGGCGCCACGGACGGCCAGCGCTACAACCCCCAACTGCCGCGCCACAGCCTGCGCCTGTCCACTGCCTACAAGCTGCCGAACACGGGTTGGACGCTGGGCGGCAATGTGTCGGCACGCAGCAGGATCTACCGCAACGACTCAAGCTGGGACACGGGCGCACCCTACACCGTGCGCAGCGGCGGGCTGGTACTGGTGGGGCTGATGGCCAGGTACGAAATCACGCCGAAGGCCGATCTGACGCTGGCGGTGAGCAACCTGTTCGACCGCACCTACCGCGCGAACCTGGAGAACAAGTACTACTCGCCCTTCGGCGAGCCGCGCCGCATCTCAGCCAACCTGAAATACCGGTTCTAACTTTTGCTCTTGCAAACATAGCTACCAGCGCTTGCTGCATAAGCGCTGGAGGCCAATTCACCCAATATTCACGCCACCGCGCTCTGCTCCCGCAGCGCCCGCACCTGCGCCGGGGTATAGCCCAGGCCCTCCAGCAGCTCCGCCGTGTGCTCGCCCTGCCGGGGCGGGCTCAGGCGCACGCCCAGGCGCTGGCCGTCCATGCGCAGCGGGAACAGCGTGGTGCGCACGGTCTGGCCCGCCAGGTCGCCGTCGGGCAGCGCGATATCGGCCAGGCCGCCGCTGGCGTTGAGGTGCGGGTCGTCGTAGAGCTGCTCGGGGCGCACGATGGGCGCGTAAGGCAGGCCGTTG
>JAFKGG010000111.1 GCA_017307915.1 Burkholderiales bacterium
CGGCACCGCGTGCGGGCGTCGGCGTCATCGATGCGGCCGCAGCGGCGGCCGCATCCGACTCATAGCGATTCAATAGCTGCATCGACGGCGGCGCCCAGCCTTTGCACCACCTGCTCGATCTCGTCGGGCGCGATGATGAACGGCGGCGCCAGCAGCACATGATCGCCATGCAGGCCATCGATGGTGCCACCCATCGGGTAAACCAGCAGCCCGCGCGCCATCGCCTGTTGCTTGATCCGCGCGTGCAGCTTCAAGGCGGGATCGAAGCTGCGCTTGCCGTCGCGTTCGCGCACCAGTTCGATCGCCATGAACAGGCCGCGGCCGCGGATATCGCCGACGTGCGGGTGCGCGTCGAAGCGCTGGTGCAGGCCTTGGGCCAGTAGTTGCCCGGCCCGGCGGCAGCGCGCCAGCAGATCATCGCGCTGGATCACCTGCTGCACGGCCAGCGCGGCCGCGCAGGCCACCGCGTGGCCCAGATAGGTATGGCCATGCTGGAAGAAGCCGCTGCCGCGCGACAAGGCCTCGACGATGCGCTGCTGCGCCAGCACGGCGCCGATCGGTTGATAGCCGCCGCCCAGGCCCTTGGCGATGGTCATCAGGTCAGGGGCGACGCCCTCCTGCTCGCACGCGTGCAGCGTGCCGGTGCGGCCCATGCCGCACATCACTTCATCGAGGATCAGCAGGATGCCGTGCTTGTCGCACAGCTCACGCACGCCGCGCAGATAGCCGGGCACCGGCGTCAGCGCGCCCGAGGTGGCGCCGCCCACGGTCTCGGCGACGAAAGCAATCACGCTGTCGGGGCCCAGCCGCGCGATCTCGGCGGCCAGCTCGGCGACCAGCCGCTGGCCGTATTGCTGCGGCGTCTCGTCGGCCGCACGGTCGCGGTATTCATAGCACGGCGAGACGTGCGTCACGTCGATCAACAAGGGCGCGAACTGCGCACGGCGCCATTCGTTGCCGCCCACCGCCAGTGCGCCGAGCGTGTTGCCGTGATAGCTCTGCCGACGCGCGATGAAGTGGCGACGCTGCGGCTGACCGATCTCGACGAAGTATTGGCGCGCCATCTTCAGCGCCGCCTCCACCGCCTCGGAGCCGCCCGAGACGAAATAGACGTGACTCATGCCCGGCGGCGCACTGGCCGCCAGCACGTCGGCCAGCGTCTCGGCCACTTCGGTGGTGAAGAAGCTGGTGTGCGCATAGGCCAGCTTGTCGATCTGCGCGTGCATTGCCGCGATCACGTCGGGATGGCCATGGCCCAGGCACGAGACGGCGGCGCCGCCGCTGGCATCGATGTAGACCTTGCCCTCGGCGTCGCGCAGCGTGACGCCACTGCCGCCGACGGCCACCGGCCATGTGCGATTCAGCGTGCGATGGATGATGTGTGTCATGCGGCCAGCATACCGGAGTAGTCCGGGCGGGTCATCGGTCTACATGGGGTGCATGGAGCTGAATGGCGATGCCAGGATCGGCGAACCAGTCTGCGGCCCGATTGGAGCCGTTCAGCGCGTCGCCAGCACCTGGTCGAGCGAGCGCCCGTTGGACTCGGTGGCGCGCAGCCGAACCGGAAACAGCCGCCCATCCAGTGCCAACCAGACGTCGATGACCGGGTCGCGCGGATCGGCGGTGCGCCGCGTCAGCTTCACTGCCGGTATCGGGCCGGTGTCGGTCGTGACGGCTTCCTCGCCCACCACCTGCCACGGGGTGTGGTCGATACCCGAGGTAGCCAGCATCGGCAGCTCGATCGCCGCACCGGCGGTGAAGCGCTCGGGCTGGGCCTGCCGCAGCAGCGCCAGTTGCACCAGCACCGACAGCTTGTCTTGCAAACCCGCCGGGGCTGCCACACGGCGGCCCGCGTTGAACATCACCTCGCCAGTCGCCGGATCGATGCTGGTCTCGCGCGCCGCACGCTCACCGCGCTTTTCCAGGTAACGCTGTGTGCTCAGCCCATGAGCGCCGATTGTGCCGCTGCTCAACTGCACCAAAGCGCCGCGGTAGAACCAGGCCATCAGGCCGCTGGCCCTGCCCTCGGTGTACAGACGGTAGGCGCCTTCGTGCAGCTCGAACAGGTAGTCGACCTGCGCCACGACGTTGTTTTCGCCGCTGTCGCCGTAGTGGATCCGATAGCGGGCGCCGCCGGAGCGGTCTGGAGCGTCGATCCTGGGCAGCGAGGCAGTGGCGTCAGCGCGGGCGGCCGGGGCTCCGCCGGCGGTTGCCGGTGTGACCGCGGGCTCTGGTGCGGGGGCTGGCGTGTCTGCGGCAGCGGTTTCTGCAGCGGTACTTGCTGCGACGGGCCGTGCCGCGGCGGTCTGCATTTCTGGCGCTTCGTCCGACGGCTGCTCACCAGACGCCGTATCGTTGCTCGAGGCCGCTTGCGGCGGGGCAGGTTCCGCAGCATCGTTGGGCGCGATGGCGATCTCGACAGGCGCTTGCTCGGCCACCGGCGCGGGAGACGCTGCAGCAACGGACTGAGGCACAGCAGCTTGCAAGGATTCCGGCTGCGGCTGAGGAGCCGGGGCGGGTGCTGCGGGTTTCTTCGCTGCGCGCGGCAGCGTCTTGCGAGGCGGAGGTGCCGCTTTTGCAGGCGACGCCGGCGGCTTAGCGGGCAGCGCAGCGACCGGCGGTACCGGTTCGGTTGGCGCCGACCGTTCGAGCCTGATCGTAAGCGCGGGCGGCACCGGCGGCGCCGGCAGCGGCGGCGTCGCGAGGCTGAC
>JAFKGG010000112.1 GCA_017307915.1 Burkholderiales bacterium
GCACCCGGATCGCTTCGAGTCGTGGCGCGATGCGCGGCCGCACAAGAATCGACGTCAATGCAGGGCAGCGTCGGGGCCGGCGTCGGTCGGTATCGGTTGCGGCTGATCCAGATGCCAGTTCGTCAGGCGCTGATAGGCGTCTGCCACCTTCAGGAGCAGCCCTTCCGCAAACGGCCTGCCCACGAGCTGGAACGCGATGGGCAATCCTTCGCCAGAGAATCCGGCAGGCACGGACAGGGCCGGCAAACCCAGGGTACTGATGGGCCGGGTGTTTCTCGCCATCTGGGCCAGGATCGGGAAGACCTCTGCCGATCGCTTCGGCGACATGTCTTCAATGCGCGGCGCGGTCATTCCGAGCACCGGCGTATGAAGCACGTCGACCTGCGAGAACACGGCTTCGACGAACTCGGTCGTCAATCGAGACCGGGAGGTCTGCGCATTCAGGTAGTCAACCGCGGGAACGTAGAAGCCCGACTCCATGCGCGTCTTGAGCACGAGCGGATAGCGATCGCCGAACTCGCGCACCAGATTGCCGTGGATCGCTGCGGCTTCGACCTGACTGATCAAGTTACCGATCTGGTACAGGCTTGCCGGATCGGGGACCTGGACCTCGATGAGCTCAGCGCCGCAATTCTTGAGGATCGCGAGGCTCTGTTCCATGGCTGTTCGCACCGCCTGTGACACGCGATCGTAGAAGTAGTTCACAGGGATGCCGATGCGCAGGCCGCTCAAGTCGCCCGTCAAACATGACTCGTAGGCGGGAACCTCCCGCAGACTGGCAGTGGCATCCTGCGGGTCGGCGCCTGCGATCACACCGAGGAGACGTGCGCAATCGCGTGCCGTCCTGGTGATCGGGCCGGCGGTATCCATACTCCATGTGCGGGGCAGCATCCCGTAGCGGCTCACTCGGCCGTAAGTGGGGCGAAGCCCGACAACCCCATTGAGCGCCGCCGGCAGTCGCACCGAGCCGCCGGTGTCCGAACCCAGCGAACCGAAGCACAATCGCAGGGCCAGCGCGACGCCGGAACCGCTGGAGGAACCACCGCTGATGCGGTGTTCGTCCCAGGCGTTCCGGCAATCTCCATAGGATTCATTCTGGCCCGTCGGGTTGGCGGCAAACTCCGACATGTTCAGGCCACCCATCCAGATCGCACCGGCAGCCTCCAGCCGAGTCACCACCGTCGCCGTCACCGTCGCCCTGCGGTGTTCCAGCAGACGGCTGCCGCCGGTAGAGACCTTTCCCTTGCGATAGAACATGTCCTTGTGCGCCAAGGGCACGCCGTGCAAAGGCCCCAGCGGAGCACCGCGTGCAACGGCCAGGTCGGCCTTGCGAGCCGCCTCGAGCGCCTCTTCATCCAGCGTGATGAAGCTATTGAAGCGGCCTTGCAGCTCGCGGGCGCGCTGCAGTGCCTGTCGAGTGAGTTCCTCGGACGAGATCTCGCGGTCCTTGATCCGTTGCGCCGCGGTGCACAGATCCCATTGCAGCACTTCAGCGCTCATGGTCACGGTCTCTCGAAGCCTGCCAGCCCAGCAAGTATCGTGGAGAACTGGAGCGGCTCATCGTCAAGCTGATTGTTCAAGGCCGCCGCGCGCGCGGGGCCAAGGATCGCGGCAAGCTCTCCACGGAGCTCCGCCACGCGGTGCTCGGCCGGCGCCTGCTCCGAGGGGAAGCAGACTTCAGCGAGGGTTTTCTGCCATTCGCTTGGCTTCGACATGTCAGTGACCCGACTCTGCAGCTGCCGCCCCCTGAGGCACAAGCAGCCGATCAAACAAGGGACTGACAGCCGGCGCTGCGGCGATTTTCCAGCACATCTCCAGAACGAGCTCCGTCGTGGGGCTCGACAGATGCTCCGCCGCAAGCTCACGGAACTTGCCCGACAGATCGTCATCCGTCATCGGACGCTCCAGGCTTCCCAATGCATGGGTCGTATGGGCTTCCCGGCGGCTACCGTTTTTCAGCGTCACGACGACGTGCGCCTCATCCTTGCGCAGTTCATCTCTCACTCGGGCCGTCACGCGATCACGCAGCGCCACGACGCCGGAATCGCGAGCGAATGCATCGGTGAAATGCGAGGGACGACTCGCTCCGTCGAGCAAGGTTGCGGCGACCGCGTGAAAGACGCTGAACTTGGCCTCCAGCGCGTTCGTGGGCCGGGTCTTGCCGGTAAGCTCCAGCACCAGCGGGTGAACTTCGAGATTCACGCTCTCGATGGATTGCGGCGCAAGGCCCTGCTCGCTCCGGATGGTTCGGCAGGCATCGATCACCGGGTGGATCACCAGACCGCACGCGTATGGCTTGTAAGTATTGGCCATGGTCTCCCAACGCCTGCCGATCCCGTCGAGGACCCGCTCGAACGCCGGCTGGGGCGACATGACCCGGATCATGCCGCGAGGGGCCTCAAGGACCATCTCGGAGCTGGTGAAGCCCGCCTTGGCCATCATCGCGGCGACCAGCCCGTTTCTTGCCGCGGTGCCCGCATGCAGGCTCTTGCACATCGAGCCGAACATTTCCCGGAAACCCGAGGATTGGGTCGCCGCGATGCCGATCGCGCAGGCCATCTGACGCGGATCGAGCTTCAGAGCCCTCCCCGCCGCAATCGCCGCGCCGCACACACCCGCCGTTCCCGTTACATGCCAACCCAGGTCGTAGTGGGCCTTCCCCAGGCCTTGTGCGATCCGGCATTCGGCTTCCACGCCGAGCACCGCC
>JAFKGG010000113.1 GCA_017307915.1 Burkholderiales bacterium
GGTAGGCGCGAACGCCTGCACGCCATTCGGCGGATTGCTCCGGTGCGAGGTCAAGATAGGACAGCGGGCACGAGTAGTAGTACGGGTGCATGGACTCGTCCAGTGGCTTGTAGCCCCACTGGCCGCCGCTGCGTTCAAGCAGATCGCAGCGGATGTAGCGCAGGGACTGGCCCGGTGCCAGATCACGATGCACGCCTTCGACCTTGGCGGTCATTTCGACCACGGACCACAGCACGTTGCCGCGCAGGGCGTGGGCGATGACCTTCGCGCTGACGCGATCGGTCTCCCGAGATGCGATCAGTTCCTCGACCAGTTCAGACCGCGATTGGTTTGAGAAATACCAGCCCATGAGAGGCCTCCTAGAGGGTTGAGCTAGAGGCCTCTCCCGCGGGGGAAGAACCCCCCAGCGGGTGATGAAATGCCGCGTGGGCGGCGATGGAGCCCAGTGCGGCTTATGAACCGCAACCGGCTGGGCAGTAACCCAGTTCGATGCCGTGCGTGCAGAAGCCGTTTTCGGCTAGCCAGTCCTGGGTTGCCTGCCGCTCGGCAGGTGTTGCGTAGTCCCATTCCTGGGCGGCGATTTCCAGCGCCTGAGCGCGCTGGTCCTGCGGCAATCGACTGGCTTGCGCGTCGATCTCCGAACTGAAAAGCGTCACGTAGTGGTCGTAAGACTGGCCGCAACCGCGCTCAGCGTGTTGGGCAGCCGTCTCGCAAAGAACCCGCCACGCAGATTCATCCAGCGCGGAACGGGGGGTATCGCAAGCGATGGTGGACATTGGAGGTCTCCAGAAAAAAAGCCGGAGCCTCCCCCGCCTGGGAAAGGAACCCCGGCGGGTGGATGAAGAACACCGCGGAAGCAGTGACTGTGATCACGCAGGTTGCAGTTCGGCCTGGCGGCTCCACTCCTGCGTCTTGTAGTCCAGCGTGTAGCCCAGCGTGCCCAGGCGTGCAATCTGCGCGCGAAGGGTGCGGCGGTCGATGGTCGAATCCAGTTGCACGGTTTCGCCCAGCGGCCACAGGGTGCCGAACAGCCCAGCGTCGCCATCTTCGGTGCTGCCAGGGGCAGCGACCGCAGCGGGCGGCGACGCATCCACGCCGAACGGCGTGGTATCGACCAGCGGGTCCGCAGACGCCTGCACGGGTGCAGGTCTGGCGGGCTTGGACGTTCTCGCGGGCTTGGCCGGCGTTGCCGCAGGCTGCGTCCCTACCTCTTCATCCAGCGGATCGACCTCCTGCGGGGCGAAGCTATGTGCTTCGGCCTTGCTCAGTCTGTCGATGCCGAAAAGCGTCATGCCGTCCAAGTTGGCGCGCATCTCGAAACGCATGCTGCCGTCGCTGACCGGATAACCTTTGAGGAAGATGTAGCGGAGGACGAATTCCCCTTGGTACTTGCCCTCGGGGTATTGCTCCAACTCGGCGTCTTTTATCGTGAACTTGCCGAGTTGGCATTCGAGTTTGCCGACGTTGAATTTGCCGTTGCGGCCGTGAATGGTACGCAGCACGAGCTGGCCGGGGACGATGATGGGCGATGCCGTTTTCTCGGCTGCCGATGTGCCTGCCATGATGATTCCCCTGTTGACGAATAGGAACAAGGCAAGGCCCCGCGAGGGGCCGTGCCAGATCAGAACGACGCAGCCATTGCCGGTTCCGGTTCCTGCACTTCGCCTTCGGGCTCGCGCTCGGCGGGCTCAGCAGGCTGGTCGGTAGCGGTGTCGGCGGCATCCTCGGCTTCGGGCGCAGGTGCGTCTTGGGCCGATGGCGCCTCGGCTTGCGCCGGAGTCAACGGATAGACCTTCTTACCATCGACTTTGATCAGGCCGATATGGACCAGGTTGGACTCCAGGCTCGCGGCCGGTTCCCCAGCACGTTCGCCTTTGGTGCGGATGTAAGGATCGATCTTCATGTCGTGGAGACCGAAGGCGATCAGGACCTTGCGATCCTCCTCGATGGCCTGCACGCACCGGCGAACCAGATGCTCGGCTTCGTGGGTTCCGACGATGGTGTCGATGTACCGATACTCCGGTTCATCAACGGGGCCGGCCAGTGCAGCGATGGAGCACGACAGGAACGGATCGCCGGCTTTAGGGGAGACGTCCTTCGGACGCTTCAGATAGCCGATGCCGCGGGTAACCAGTTCGTGCTGCTTGACCGAAGACAGTTCAACTCGGTCGATCAACTCGGCTTTGAGCAGCCGCGCCTTGAGCGATGCAGCGGCCTTGCCCTGGTTCTCACCCTTGTCGCGGATGTATGCA
Source organism: Burkholderiales bacterium (assembly GCA_017307915.1). GTDB lineage: Bacteria > Pseudomonadota > Gammaproteobacteria > Burkholderiales > Burkholderiaceae_E > Zeimonas. The sequence goes on from JAFKGG010000113.1 coordinate 2,253, forward strand.
TCGGCCCACAGATCGCCGAGGCGGAAGCGCACCAACGGACGCTGCCTGGGATCGTCAACGCCGATGTAGCGCTGGACCAGCTTCTTGGCCTCGGCACCGGAGACTTTCACGTCGAAGTAGCGGTAGATCGGGTCCTTGGCGGGACCGACCAGCGCGGCGATCGTGCATGCCAGGAAGGGCTGCGCACGGCGGCCGCCCCTGACGGGCACTTCACGGGCACGCTGGATGTAGCCCAGCCCGGCCGTGTGGAGGTCGAAATACGATTTCTCGTTGGACGTGGTATTCATGGTGAATCTCCTTGGGATGAAGCGGAGACACACCAACCCCACGCATGCGGGGAAAGGTGCGTAACCCCCGCGGTGGGTTGAAAAGGCGAAGCATCCACCACCAGGACTGGTGGCCGCTCGCGGATGGATGCGATGCGAGCTGGGTGATCAACGCGG
>JAFKGG010000114.1 GCA_017307915.1 Burkholderiales bacterium
ATCGCCGTGTAGCAGTTGGCCACCGTCTGCGCCTCGACGCCCTGCGAGGCGTCGACCACCAGCAGCGCGCCCTCGCAGGCCGACAGCGAGCGGCTGACCTCGTATGAGAAATCGACGTGGCCAGGGGTGTCGATCAGGTTCAGCTGATAGACCTTGCCGTCTTGCGCCTTGTACTGCAGCGCCGCGGTCTGCGCCTTGATGGTGATGCCGCGCTCGCGTTCGAGATCCATCGAATCGAGCACCTGCTCCTCCATCTCGCGGTCTGAGAGGCCGCCGCAGCGCTGGATCAGCCGGTCGGCAAGCGTCGACTTACCGTGGTCGATGTGCGCGATGATGGAAAAGTTACGGATCAGTTGCATCGATGCAGGCAGGAGAAAACGAAAAGCGCGCCGGCAGGCGCGCAGGGCACGTCGCCTGACGCGCACAAGCGGCTAAGTCAGACGCGAATGCCAAATTTTACCAGCCTGGGCAGCCGAACGAGCGGCAGGCAGCCGGCCCGGCTGCCCCCAGGCTCCCAGACGCGGCGCTCAGCGCGCCTCGGGCCGCACGATCACGAACTGGGCGTTGTCGCCGCGCCGCACCAACAGCGTGGCGGCACGGCTGCGGTCGAGCTTGCTGCTCAATTCGGCGAACTGCTTGGCGCTGGTCACTTCCTGGTTGTTCATCACCAGCACGATGTCGCCCTGCCGGATGCCGGCGCGCGCCGCCGGCCCTTCGGCGGCCTCGACCAGCACGCCGCTGCGCAACCTCAGCTGCTGGCGGCGCTCGGCTGTCAGGTCAGTGACAGCCAGACCCAGCGGGTTGCTGGCCGCCGGGGCGGCAGGCGTCGGCTCAGTGCCGCGCGAACCCGATGAGGCCGTGCGCTCGGGTTCCATCTCGGCCACCGTGATGCTCAGATCCTTGCGTTCGCCGCGGCGCCACACCTGGATCGGCACGCTGGTGCCCGGCTTGGTGCCGCCGACCAGCCGCGGCAGGTCGCTGGCGCGGTCGATCGGCTTGCCGTCGAAGCGCTGGATGATGTCGCCGGCTTCCAGGCCGGCCCGCTCGGCCGGACCGCCGCTTTCGACGCTGCGCACCAGCGCGCCCGACGCATTGGGCAGGCCCAGCGGGCCGGCGATGTCGCGGGTGACCTCGGCGATACCCACGCCGATGCGCCCACGGATCACGCGGCCGCTGGCTCGGAGCTGGTCGGCCACGCGCATCGCCTCGTCGATCGGAATCGCGAACGAGATGCCCATGAAGCCGCCGGTGCGGCTGTAGATCTGCGAGTTGATGCCGATCACCTCGCCGGCCATGTTCAGCAGCGGGCCGCCCGAGTTACCCGGGTTCACCGCCACGTCGGTCTGGATGAACGGCAGGTAGTCGCCGGTGTCGCGGCTCTTGGCCGACACGATGCCGGCGGTGACGGTGCTGTCGAGCCCGAACGGCGAGCCGATCGCCACCACCCATTCGCCAACGCGCAGTTTCTGCGAATCGCCGATCGCCAGGCGCGGAAAATCCTTGCCCTCGATCTTGACCAGCGCCACGTCGGTGCGCCGGTCGGAGCCGATCAACCGGCCCTTCAGCTCGCGCTTGTCGGTCAGCGTGACGTAGATCTGGTCGGCGCCGTCGACCACGTGATGATTGGTCAGCAGGTAGCCGTCATTGGAAATCAGAAAACCCGAGCCGACACCGCGCGGCACCTCGTCGCCCGGCGAGCGCCCGCGCGGGCTGGGCGACGGCGACTGGCGCGGCGGAAAGAAGCGGCGGAAGAATTCGTAGAACGGATCGTTTTCGTCCATGCCCTCAGGCAGCGGGATCTGCGGCGCCTGCGCGCGATCGGTGCGCGCGCGCTCGGTGGTGCGGATGTTGACCACCGCCGGCCCGGCCTTTTCGACCAGGTCAGCGAAATCAGGCAGCGCCACGGCAGCGGCGCGCGACTGCGCGGCGACTGGCATAGCCGGCAGCAGCGCGGCAAGGCCGGAGACGGCAATCACCCAGGCAACGAGGATTCTTTTCATCGGATATTCACCCATTCACTTTATCTGCAGCCGATACATCGATACGGGGCAGTGCACACTGCAAGGAAAACATATCGGAGCGAGGGCGCGCAAATTCAACCGGGTGCGGCTGAGGTTCATTACTGCGTACCGCGCCCCAGCCACAGCAGCCAGCTACGCAGCCGGCGCCAACCCTCGTCGCCGACGGCTTCGCGCACCAGCAGCAGGTCGATGCGCGGCGCCGCCCTGTGCCCAGCCAGCCGCAGCCAGACCAGCCGCTCGCCCGCCGACCAGCGTTGCACCGCCACCAAGCCGACGTGACCGCCCACTGGGCGCCAGCTCGCCAATCCTTGTTCGTCGATGTAAAGCCGGCCGCATGACAGGTTTGACGGGCCGGCGCGGCGCGCCTGCCAGCCGGCGCCCGCCGCCAGCAAGGCCCCGGCGGCCAGCCACAGGCCCCAGGCGGCCCCGGAAAACCAGGGAGCGGCCAGCAGCCATCCGGCCAGCGCAAAACCGATCAAGACACGCCGCAGCCGGCGCACCGCCGCAGCGGCGCGCTCGGAGACGTGCAGTTCGAATGCAGGAGCGGGATCGACAGCGGAACGCATCGCGGTACGCATCGCGGGGCGCAGCGGCCCCTGCCCTGATGTCAGACGCGGCGAATGACCAGCGTGCCGTTGGTGCCGCCGAAACCGAAGGAGTTCTTCAGCG
>JAFKGG010000465.1 GCA_017307915.1 Burkholderiales bacterium
CAGGATTTCATGTACCTGGTCGATCACCTGCACCGGCAGGGCATCGGCGTGATCCTCGACTGGGTGCCCTCGCATTTTCCGAACGACGAGTTCGGCCTGTATCGCTTCGACGGCACGCATCTGTATGAGCATGCCGATCCGCGCCAAGGTTTTCACCCGGAATGGAACTCGAGCATCTTCAACTATGGCCGCCATGAGGTGCGCAGCTTCCTGCTGTCATCTGCGCTGTCGTGGCTCGACCGCTATCACATCGATGGGCTGCGCGTCGATGCGGTGGCTTCGATGCTGTATCTGGACTATGCACGCCAGCCCGGCCAATGGGTGCCGAATCGCTATGGCGGCCACGAGAATCTGGAAGCGGTCGAGTTCCTGCGCCTGCTGAACCAGACCGTGCACCGCGAGGCGCCGGGCGCCTTCACGGTGGCCGAGGAATCAACCGCCTGGCCCGGCGTATCGCGCTCGACGAGCGAAGGCGGTTTGGGTTTCGATTTGAAGTGGAACATGGGCTGGATGCATGACACATTGTCGTACTTCAGCCGGCCACCGGTATATCGCCGCCATCACCAGAACGAACTGACCTTCTCGCTGGTCTACGCCCATCACGAGAATTTCGTGTTGCCGTTTTCGCACGATGAAGTGGTGCATGGCAAAGGGTCGCTGCTGACGCGCATGCCGGGTGATGTCTGGCAGCAATTCGCCAATCTGCGTGCGCTGTTCGGCTACCTGTGGACGCATCCGGGCAAGAAGCTGCTGTTCATGGGCGGTGAGTTCGGCCAACGCCTGGAGTGGGCGCATGAAGGCGAATTGCAGTGGCATCTGCTCGATGATGCTGAGCACGGGCGCTATCACCGCGGCGTGCAGCGGCTGGTGCGTGATCTGAACCGGCTGTATCGCAGCGAGCCCGCGCTGCATCAGCTCGATTGTTCGCCGGCTGGCTTCGAGTGGGTGGCCAATGACGACGCGCAGGCCAGCGTCATCGCGTACCTGCGGCTGCTGCACGGCAATGCGGCGCCGGTGCTGACCGTGTGCAACCTGACGCCGGTGCCGCGCGAGGCTTACGTACTGGGCGTGCCGATGCCGGGCCGCTGGCGAGAGCTGTTCAACAGCGATGCCGGCGAATACGGCGGTTCGGGCTGGGGCAACCTGGGCGGTGTCGACGCTCGCCCGTTGCCGGCGCACGGCCGGCCGTGTTCGTTGAGCCTGGCCCTGCCGCCGCTGGCAACTCTCATTCTGCGCTGCGAGGGCAATCATGGCCAGGATTGAACGCGGTACGCGGCGCGGCAAGGCAGGGGCGGCGGTCGGGTCCGTGGCCGCGGCTGGCGGGACGAGCGATCCGGCCGCTGCCGATTCGGCTGGCCAATCTGCTCCGGTGCGCGCAATGATCGACGCGGTGCTGCCCTGCGTCGACGGTGGGCGCTTCGCGGTCAAGGCAATCGCCGGCGAAGCTTTCGAAGTACACGCACATGCGTTTGCCGATGGGCACGAGCAGATCCGCGTGGTGCTGCGCTGGTGCGCCGAGCGTGAGTCGGTCTGGCACGAAGTGGCAATGCAAGCCGAGGGTAACGACGTTTGGCGGGCGGCTTTCGTGCCGCCGGTGCCGGGCCGTTACCTGTACGAGGTCTGCGCCTGGGTCGATGCGTTCCGTTCGTGGCGCGACGGCTTCGCGCGTCGCATCGAACCCGATGACCTGCGGCTGGCGCTGCGCGCCGGTGCAATGCTGCTGCGAGCAGCGGCGGCGCGCAGCGCCAGCGCATCGGGTCGCGACAGTGGCGGCGACGGCAGGCAATTGCGCCACTACGCCGAGGCGTTGGAACAGGCCGCCGTCGGCGAAGATCTGCTGGCGATGCAGGCCGCCGGGCTGGATCAGAGTCTGGCCGAGCTGGCCGACGCGCACCCGGACCGCAGCCATGCGGCGCACTCGGCGCCGCTGCCGCTGACGGTCGACCGCGTGCGCGCCCGCTTCAGCACCTGGTATGAAATGTTTCCGCGATCGGCCTCGCCGGTGCTGGGGCGGCACGGCACGCTGCGTGACGTCGAAGCGCGCCTGCCCTATGTCGCCGCGATGGGCTTCGACGTGCTGTATCTGCCGCCGATCCATCCGATCGGCCGCACTTATCGCAAAGGCCCCAACAACACCTTGCAGGCGGCGCCCGGCGACGTCGGCAGCCCATGGGCGATCGGCGCGGACGAGGGCGGCCACAAAGAAATCTTGCCCGAGCTGGGCACGATCGAGGATTTTCGCCGGCTGGTGGCGCAGGCGCGCGAGCACGGATTGGAAATCGCGCTGGACATGGCGTTCCAGTGCTCGCCCGATCATCCCTACGTGACGACGCGCCCGCAATGGTTCCAGCGCCGGCCCGACGGCAGCGTCCAGTACGCCGAGAATCCGCCCAAGCGCTACCAGGACATCTATCCGCTGAACTTCGACAGCGAGGACTGGCAGGCGCTGTGGGCCGAGCTCAAGAGCGTCTTCGAGCATTGGATCGCCGAAGGCGTGATGATCTTTCGCGTCGACAACCCGCATACCAAGGCGTTCGCCTTCTGGGAATGGGTGATCGCCGAGATCAAGCATCAGCATCCGAACGTGCTGTTCCTGTCGGAAGCCTTCACGCGGCCGAAGCTGATGTATCGGCTGGCCAAGCTGGGCTTCTCGCAGTCGTATACCTATTTCACCTGGCGCAACACGCGCGCCGAATTGACCGAGTATTTCACCGAACTCGGCGCTGAGCCGCAGCGGCTGTTCTTTCGCGCCAATGTCTGGCCGAACACGCCCGACATCCTGAACGAGCACTTGCACGGCGCGCCGCGCTCGGTATTCGCCAGCCGCCTGATCCTGGCCGCGACGCTGTCGGCCAGCTACGGCATCTACGGGCCGGCCTACGAGCTGATGGAGAACGCGCCGCTCAAGCCGGGCAGCGAGGAGTATCTGGATTCCGAGAAGTACCAGCTACGCCATTGGCCGATCGAGCAGCCCGACAGCCTGAGTGGTCTGGTCGCGATGGTCAATCGCATCCGTCGTGAAAATCCGGCTCTGCAGACGCAGGAGGGATTGCGCTTCATGGCCACCGACAACGAACAGCTGATCGCCTATGCCAAGCGGCATCCGGGCGAGGACAATCTGATCCTGGCCGTGGTGAACCTTGATCCGCATCACCGGCAGTCGTGCTGGCTGGAACTGGACCTGGCCTGGATGGGCATCGATGCGGCGCGGCCGTTCCAGGTCGACGATCTGCTCGCGCAGCACAGCTATGAGTGGCACGGCGCGCGCAATTTCATCATTCTCGATCCGGACGTGATGCCGGCGCACATTTTCAAGGTGCGGCGCCATCCGGGCACCGAGACCGATCCGGCAGCGCTGCGGTGAGGAGGGCGACGATGGATCTCGCGCAAAACCCCATGGCGGTCGGCAGTATCGCGGCGCCGACGGCGACGGCTGCGGACACCGCCGCGCCGGCGCCTGGCGCTGCCGGCGCCGCGCCCTCAGCGGGCATGGCCGACGATCCGCTCTGGTACCAGGATGCCGTCGTCTACCAGCTCAACGTCAAGGCCTTCTTCGATTCGAACGACGACGGCATCGGTGATTTCCAGGGCGTGCGCGCCAAGCTCGGCTATCTGAAAGACCTGGGCATCAACACGATCTGGCTGATGCCGTTCTATCCATCGCCGATGCGCGACGACGGCTACGACATTTCGGATTACTACAACGTTCATCCACAATACGGCACGCTCGACGATTTCCAGGCGATGCTCGACGAGGCGCACCGGCTCGATCTTCGCGTCATCACCGAGCTGGTGATCAACCATACGTCGGACGCGCATCCGTGGTTTCAAGCAGCGCGCCGCGCGCCGCCCGGCTCGTCCGAGCGCGACTTCTACGTCTGGAGCGACAGTGATCATCGATACGCCGGTACGCGCATCATCTTCACCGATACCGAGACCTCGAACTGGACTTGGGATCCGCTGGCCAAGGCGTTCTATTGGCATCGCTTCTTCAGCCACCAGCCTGACCTGAACTACGACAATCCGGCGGTGCTCGAAGGCGTGCTGGGCATCATGCGCTTCTGGCTCGACGCCGGCGTCGACGGGTTCCGGCTCGATGCGATTCCGTACCTGGTCGAACGCGATGGCACCAGCAACGAGAACCTGCCCGAGACGCATGCGGTGATCAAGAAGCTGCGTGCCGCGATCGACGCCAACTATCGCAATCGCTTCCTGCTGGCCGAGGCCAACCAGTGGCCCGAAGACGTGGCTGACTACTTCGGCGACGGAGACGAGTGCCACGCCGCCTATCACTTTCCCTTGATGCCGCGGATGTACATGGCGATCGCGCAGGAAGATCGCTATCCGGTGCTGGAGATCATGGCGCAGACACCGGAAATTCCGCCCAACTGCCAATGGGCGATCTTCCTGCGCAACCATGACGAGCTGACACTGGAGATGGTCACCAGCCGGGAACGCGACTACATGTACCGGATCTATGCGGCCGACCCGCAGGCGCGCATCAACCTCGGCATTCGCCGCCGGCTGGCCCCGTTGATGGAAAACGACCCCGACCGCATCAAGCTGATGAACAGCCTGCTGCTGTCGATGCGCGGCTCGCCGATCATCTATTGCGGCGACGAGATCGGCATGGGCGACAACGTGTTCGCCGGCGATCGCAACGGCGTGCGAACGCCGATGCAGTGGAGTCCCGATCGCAACGGCGGTTTCTCGCGTGCTGACCCGCAGCGGCTGTATCTGCCGCCGATCATGGATGCCACCTATGGCTACGGTGCGGTCAACGTCGAAGTGCAGCTTCGCAACAGCTCGTCGCTGCTGCACTGGATGCGCCGGATGCTGGCGGTACGGCAGTCATCAAAGGTGTTCGGCCGCGGCGAGCTGCGTTTCCTGCGGCCAGGCAATCGCAAGATCCTGGCCTATGTGCGCAGCTACGAAGACGACATCATCCTGTGCGTGGCCAACCTGGCACGCTCGGCGCAGCCGCTTGAACTGGATCTGGCCGAGTTCAAGGGACGGGTGCCGGTCGAATTGCTGGGGCGCACGACGTTTCCACCGATCGGCGAACTGCCGTATCTGCTGACGATTCCCGCTTACGGCTTCTACTGGTTCCGGTTGACGGCGGACGCCGAGGTGCCGTCCTGGCACGAAGAGCGGCTGCCGGCTGAAGACCGGCCGGTGCTGGTGCTGATCGACAGCTGGCAGACCTTGTTTCGCGAACTGGTGGCGCCGTGGCGCGGCGGTCTGTCGCAGAAGGCGCGCGAGAAGTTCGAGAACGAGATCGTGCCGCGTTTCGTCGAGGCGCAGCGCTGGTATGCCGGCAAGGGCGAAGCGGTGCGCCAGGCCGAGATCGCCGACCATGCGATCTGGAAGCGTGGTGCCGATAGCTGGCTGCTGGCGCTGGTCAACGTGCAGGCGCCCACCGGCCGTGGCACCTATTTTCTGCCGCTGGCGCTGGCCTGGGATGAGGGCGACGACGAACGCCTGCGCGCGATCGCGGTGTCGAGCTTGGCGCGCGTGCGGCAGCAGGCACGGGTCGGCGTGATCGGCGATGCATTTGCCGATGCAGGCTTCTGCCGCGCGCTGCTGGCGGCGATCGGTGCGAGCATCGACGTCGATACGCAATTGGGCCGCTTGCAGTTCCGGCCCACGGCGTCGTTCGCCGCACTGGCCGGTGACGACGTCGAGACGCTGCCGGTAGCTCGGCTGCAATCGCAGGGCAGCAACAGTGTCGTGACGGTGGGCGATCGGCTGATCATCAAAGGCTATCGGCGCTTGCGCGTCGGCGGCAATCCCGAGTTCGAGGTCGGCACCTTCCTGACCGAGCGCGCGCATTTCGAGCATTGCGTACCGGTGGCCGGCGTGGTCGAGCATCTGACGCGTGAGGGCCAGAAGCGCACGCTGGCGATCGTGCTGGCTTACGTCGCCAACCAGGGCGACGGCTGGCAATATACGCAGGACTATCTGCAACGCCATCTCGACCTGCGCCGCGTCACCACCGAGCCGATGCCGGCCGACGTGCACGGTGCCTATCTGACGCTGATCGCCACGCTGGGCCAGCGCACGGCGCAGCTGCACGCGGCATTTTCGCTGCACAGCGGCGACGCGCAGTTCGATCCCGAGCCGTTGACCGACGAGGATACGCAGGCCTATCGGCGCCGTGCCGCGGTCGAGCTGCATACGGCTTTCGACGCCTTGCAGGCCCGGCTCGATGATCTGCCGGCGGCCGACCGCGAGGCGGCGCGCGGGGTGCTGGCGGCACGCTCGGTGTTCGAGCGTCATATCGAGACGTTGGAACTGGCCGATCCGAGGGGGTTGAAGACGCGCGTGCACGGCGACTTCCACCTGGGCCAGGTACTGTTGGCTCGCAACGATTTCGTCATCATCGATTTCGAAGGCGAACCCGGCCGTAGCTTCGAGGAGCGGATCGCCAAGCAGCCGCCATTGCGCGACGTGGCCGGCATGCTGCGCTCGTTCAGTTATGCGCGCGCCTTCGCGCTGGGTGCTGTGGCCGGCAGCGACGACGAGACCGCGTTCCTGGCGCCGTTCGCCGATGCCTGGGAGCAGGACGTGCGCAGCGCCTTCCTGCATGCCTACGACGAAGCAGTGCGTTCGAGCGGCCAGACCAGCGTGTTCGGCCGGCGGGCCGGTCTGCTGATGTTGTTCGAGCTGGAGAAGACCTGCTACGAGCTGCGCTACGAACTGGACAATCGGCCGGACTGGGCACGCATCCCGATCGGCGATCTGGCGCGGATGCTGGCCGGCCAGCAGGGCGGCATCGGGGCGGCAGGTGGCGCCGAAGGCGCCGCGGACTGGTCGTGAGCAGACCCAGGCGGCCGATGCCGAATCCAAGCGAGAGCCGATCATGATCTGTCGCGCACCCATCACCACCGTCTGGCCGGGAAGGCCATATCCGCGCGGCGCCACCTGGGATGGCTTCGGTGTGAACTTCGCGCTGTTTTCCGAAAACGCCGAGCGGGTGGAGCTATGCCTGTTCGACGAGCGCGGGCGCAAGGAGTTGCAGCGCATCACGCTGCGCGAGCGTACCGATCACGTCTGGCACTGTTACCTGCCCGAGGCGCGGCCAGGTCAGACCTATGGATACTACGTCCATGGCCCTTACAAACCCGAGGAAGGGCACCGCTTCAATCCGCACAAGCTGCTGGTCGATCCTTATGCCAAGGATTTCGTCGGCAAGCTGCGCTGGAACGATGCCTTGTACGGCTACACGATCGGCCACCGCAAGGCAGACCTGTCGCTGGATCGGCGCGAAAGCGCGCCTTACATGCCCAAGTGCCGGGTACTCGAGCCAGCGTTCAGCTGGGGCGAAGACCGGCGCCCCGACGTGCCATGGCACGACATGGTCATCTACGAGATGCACGTGCGCGGCTTTTCCATGCAGTGCCCGGATATTCCAGAGGCGATGCGCGGCACCTACGCGGCGCTCGCCTGCGCGCCGGCGGTCGATTACCTGAAGCGGCTGGGCGTCACCACGGTCGAGCTCATGCCGGTGCACGCCTTCATCAACGACCGCTATCTGCACGAGAAAGGCTTGCAGAACTATTGGGGCTACAACACGCTGGCCTTCTTCGCACCCGAAATGCGTTATTGCTGCTCGGGCAAGGTGAAGGAGTTCAAGACGATGGTGCGCACCCTGCATGCGTCCGGCATCGAGGTGATTCTCGACGTGGTCTACAACCATAGTTGCGAAGGCAACCATCTGGGGCCGACGCTGTCGCTGCGCGGCATCGACAATGCCGTCTACTACATGCTGGACGACGGCAATCGCAGCCGCTATGCCGATTTCACCGGCTGCGGCAACACGGTGAATCTCGAACATCCGATCGCTCTGCAGATGGTGATGGATTCGCTGCGCTACTGGGTCGAGGAGATGCATGTCGACGGCTTTCGCTTCGACCTGGCTTCGGCGCTGGCGCGCGAGCGCGGCCGCGTCGAGCACATGGGCGGCTTTCTCGACGTGATCCGGCAGGATCCGACACTGAACTGCGTGAAGCTGATCGCCGAACCCTGGGACCTGGGGCAGGGCGGTTACCAGGTGGGTAATTTTCCGCTTGGCTGGGCCGAATGGAACGATCGCTACCGCGATGGCATGCGCGCGTATTGGAAGGGTGACGGCGGCATCATCGGCGAGTTCGCGCGCAGGCTGACCGGCTCATCGGATTTGTACGGGCGTTCGGGCAAACGGCCCCATGCCAGCATCAATTTCGTGACCGCGCACGATGGCTTCACGTTGCACGACCTGGTCTCCTACAACGGCAAACACAATGAAGCCAACGGCGAAGACAATCGCGACGGCAGCGACCATAACCTGTCGTGGAACTGCGGCGCCGAAGGGCCGACCGACGATCCGGCGATCAATGCGCTGCGCGAGCAGCAGAAGCGCAACTTCCTGGCCACGCTGCTGCTGTCGCAGGGCGTGCCGATGCTGGTTTCGGGCGACGAATATGGCCGCACGCAGAACGGCAACAACAACGCCTATTGCCAGGACAACCCGATCAGTTGGCTCGACTGGCAGAAGACCCCCGAGCGCGACGCGCTACTGGGTTTCGTTCGGCTGCTGACGGTACTGCGCCGCGCGCATCCGACCTTTCGGCGGCGCGACTTCTTCGCCGGTCGCGCCCTGCACGGCGGCCAATTGAAGGATCTGCTGTGGCTCAAGCCCGACGGCACTGAGATGAGTGCCGATGAATGGGAGCACGAGCATGCGCGCTGCCTGGGCGTTTACCTGGCCGGGGCGTCGATCGACGCAGTCGATAAATATGGGCGGCCGATCGACGACGATGATTTCCTGTTGCTGTTCAACGCCCATCACGGCGACGTCGAGTTCATGATGCCGGATCTGCACGGCGATGCCTGGCTTGCCTTGCTCGATACCAGTTTGAGCAATGGCCTTGCCCTGCCGCGGCAGTATCAACCGGGCGCTGTCTACGCGCTGTGCGGCCGTTCGCTGGCCGTGCTGCGGCGAGCGGCGGTTGCGTCGTGAAATACCGCCATGCGATGCCGTTTGGTGCCGAGCCGCTGCCCGGCGGTGGCGTTCGATTTCGGCTGTGGGCGCCGGGTGCGGCGAGCGTGACCCTGCAGCTTGGCGGTGCCGGCGATGCCCAGGCCGCCTCGTTGCCGATGCAACGCATGAGCGGTGAAGTGCTGCTGCATGGGTTCGCGCGTGACGCAAGCTCTGCGGTGTCGGCTCGTTCGGTTGCCGAGGGCTGGTTCGAATGCATCGTGCCCGAGGCCGGTGCGGGCACTGACTATCGCTACCTGGTGCGGCGTTCCGGTGCCGAGCTGGTGACCGTGCCCGATCCGGCATCGCGATTCAACCCGTGGGATGTACACGGCGCCAGCCGCGTCGTCGATGCTTCGGCCTATCGCTGGCGCAATGCCGGCTGGCGCGGCCGACCTTGGCATGAGGCGGTGATTTACGAGCTGCACGTCGGGGCGTTCACGCCTGCAGGGACTTTCGAGGCCGTGATACAGCGCTTGCCCGAGCTGGCGGCGCTGGGCATCACGGCGATCGAGCTGATGCCGGTGGCGGCCTTCGTCGGTGCGCGCGGCTGGGGCTACGACGGCGTGCTGCCGTTCGCGCCGCATGCCGCTTATGGCACGCCCGAGGCGCTCAAGCGGCTGGTCGACGAGGCGCATGGACTTGGCCTGATGATGCTGCTCGACGTGGTCTACAACCACTTCGGACCGGACGGCAACTATCTGCATGCGTACTGCCCGCCGTTCTTCGATGCCGCGAAGGCTACGCCCTGGGGGCCGGCGATCAACTTCGATGGGCTGGGCAGTGAAGCGGTACGCGCTTTCTTCGTGCACAACGCGCTTTACTGGGTCGAGGAGTACCGCCTGGACGGGCTGCGGCTCGATGCCGTCCATGCAATCGATGACGATTCGCCGCAGCACATTGTGGCCGAGATCGCCCAGGCGCTGCGCGATGGACCGGGCCGTGAACGGGCGGTGCATCTCGTTCTGGAGAACGATCAGAATCAGGCAAACCTGCTGGCACGCAATGACGACGGTGCACTGTGCACTGCCGTTGCGCAGTGGAATGACGATTTTCATCATGCCGCGCATGTGCTGGCCACCGGTGAATCCGATGGCTACTACGCGGCGTTCGCTGACGAGCCGGCCGCCAAGCTGGCGCTCGCGCTGGCCGAGGGGTTCGTGTTCCAGGGGCGGCCGGGCGAGCTGCGCCACGGCCGCGTGCACGGCGAGCCAAGCGCGCACTTGCCGGCCAGCGCTTTCGTCGCCTTCCTGCAGAACCACGATCAGATCGGCAATCGCGCCTTCGGCGAACGCCTGCATGCCCTGGCTGCTGCACCGCGGCTCGAAGCGTTGACCGCCTGCCTGCTGCTGTCGCCGCACGTGCCGCTGCTGTTCATGGGCGAGGAATTCGCTGCCGGCACGCCATTCCTGTACTTCTGCGATTTCGAGACCGAACTGGCGGCAGCGGTGACCAGCGGCCGCCGGCGTGAGTTCGCGCGCTTCGCGGCATTTCGCGGCGAGGCGGCACGCGCGCGCATTCCCGACCCCAATGCGCTTGCCACCTTCGAAGCCAGCCGCTTGCGTTGGGAAGAATGCGCCGAGCCGGCGCATGCGCAGCGGCGAGCCTTGGTCGGTGAGTTGCTGCGCTTGCGCCATCGGCATCTGACGCCGAGGCTGGCAGGGCTGAGTGGGGCGAGCGCGGCACATCGATGCGAGGACGGGCTGCTGCAGGTGCGCTGGCGGCTGGGCGATGGCAGTAGCTGGCGGCTGTGCGCGAACTTTGGCGATGCGCCGAAGCAGGTGGCGGCGACCGGCGGGGAGGGCACCGTGGTCTACGCCAGCCGTGCCGTGCGCGCTGCCGATGCCTGGCTGCTGCCTACCGACGCGGTGCTGGTCAGCCTGCATGACGATCATGGCCGGCACTGATACGCTGCTGCGCGTCTGCGAGCTGGCGGGTGTGCAGACCTCGTTCGAAGATGTCTGGGGGACCACGCACACGGCTTCAGAGGCCGCCTTGCGTGCGACCTTGCAGGCGCTGGGTATTGCTGCTGATGACGAGTCGCTGCCAGCCAGCGAGGCGGCGCTGCAGCAGGCCGGCCACACCGAGATGTTGCCGCCGGTGCTGGTGGTGCCGGTCGGTTCGCCGCATTGGGCCTTGCCGCTGCGCCTGATCGGCGAGCCCACGCCATTGGCCTGGCGCATCGATGAGGAAGGTGGCGCACCGCAAGGTGGCGCACCGCGAGGTGGCGCTTTGCGAGGCGACGCACTGCAAAGCGGTGCCCAGCACCGCGGCATCGCCGTGCCGCAATGGTCCGCTCCGCCGCCCGAGAATCCGCGTGAACCGCGCACCGCGCAACTGGCGTTGCCGGTCACGCTGCCGGCGGGCTACCATCGATTGTCGATCGAAGGCTGGCCGGGCAGTACGCTGCTGATCGCGGCGCCCGAGCAGTGCCATCTGCCGCCGGGGTTGGCGGCGGGCGCTCGTCTGTGGGGCCCGTCGGTACAGCTCTATTCGCTGCGTTCGGCGCGCAACTGGGGCATCGGCGATTTTTCCGATCTGCGCCATACGGTCGAGACCTGGGCACGCAAAGGGGCTGCGTTGGTCGGGGTCAATCCGCTGCACGCGCTGTTCGCGCACAACCCCTTGCACTCCAGCCCGTACAGCCCATCGTCGCGCCGGCACTTGAACGTGCTGTACCTGGACGTCGAGACGATCGATGATCTGGCCGAATGCGAACCTGCACTGGAACGGCTGGCCTCGACGGCGTTCCAGTCGCGGCTGGCCGAGCTGCGCGCGGCGCCGCTGGTCGATTACGCCGGCGTCGCAGCAGCCAAACACGAAGTGCTGCGCCTGCTGCATGCCAGTTTCCGGCAACGCCATCAGGCGGTGGGTACCGCGCGTGCCGAAGATTTCCTGCGCTTTCGCACCGAGCGTGGCGCTGCGCTGCGTGAGCATGCCGCGTTCGAGGCGCTGCAAGCGCATTTTCACGCAGATGATGCGTCGATCTGGGGCTGGCCGGTATGGCCCGCCGAGTATCGCGATCCGGCTGCGCCAGCGGTGGCGCGATGGCTCGCCGAGCATGCCGAGCAGGTCGACTATCACGAGTATCTGCAATGGCAGGCCGATCGACAATTGGCGGCGGTGTCGCGCCGCTGCCGCGAGCTGGGCATGGCGGTCGGCCTGTATCTGGATCTGGCGGTCGCGGTGGATCGGGCGGGTTCCGATACCTGGACGCATTCCGATGCGCACGCCGAAGGCGCCAGCGTCGGTGCGCCGCCTGATCAACTGAATCTGGCTGGCCAGGACTGGGGGCTGGTGCCCTTGCATCCGCGTCGTTCGCGGCGCAGCGGCCATCGGCTGTTCGCCGAGACGCTGCGTGCCGTGATGCGGCATGCCGGGGCGCTGCGCATCGATCACGTGATGAACCTGATGCGGCTGTACTGGGTACCGCAGACCATGAAGCCCACCGACGGCGCCTATGTGCGTTATCCGCTGCACGAGCTGCTGGCGATCGTGGCGCTGGAAAGCTGGCGCGCGCGCTGTCTGGTGATCGGCGAGGATCTGGGCACTGTGGCCGGCGAGATGCGTGCGGCGATGGCGCAGCGGCTGATCCTCAGCTACCGGCTGCTGTATTTCGAACGCGACGCGGCCGGCGATTTCCTGCCGCCGGCCGCCTATCCGCGCAATGCGCTGGTGGCGGTGGGCACGCACGATCTGCCGACGCTGGCCGGCTGGTGGAGCGGCCATGATCTGGCGCTGCGGCGCGCCTTGGGCGAAGCCAGTGGTGCCGGCTTCGATGAAGCGGAAATCGCCGCGCGTGCGCAAGACCGGTTGCGCCTGTTGGCCGCGTTGCAGCGCGCGGCCTTGCTGCCTGTCGACGCGGATCTCGCGTCGATCGCCGCGCAGCCGCTCGCGCCATCGCTGGTGCAGGCTGTGCACGTCTGGCTCGCACGCTCGCCGGCACGGCTGATGGCGCTACAGATCGAAGACGCGCTAGGCGTCATCGAGCAGTCCAATCTGCCAGGCACTACGGATCAGCATCCGAACTGGCGCCGCAAACTGCCGGTCAGCGTCGAAGACATCGCGGCCGACGAATGCGTCGATGCGCTGGCCGGCGCAGTAACGGTTGCACGCACCGATCAAGCCGGCACTGAGCTGCGTACGGCCGTGATTCCCCGTGCGACCTATCGGCTGCAACTGCACCGCGAGTTCGGCTTTGATTCCGCCGCGCGCATCGTGCCGTATCTGGCCGCGCTCGGCGTCAGCCATGTCTATTGCTCGCCGATCCAGCGTGCGCGGCCCGGCAGCCGGCATGGCTACGACATCGTGGCGCACGATGAGATCAATCCCGAGCTGGGCGGCGAAGCCGGCTTTGAACGGCTGTGCGCCGCCTTGCGTGCCTACGGCATGGGCTTTCTGCTCGATCTGGTGCCCAACCACATGGGTGTGCTCGGCAGCGACAATCCATGGTGGAACGACGTGCTCGAAAACGGGGAGGCATCGCCCTTTGCCCATTACTTCGACATCGACTGGCAGCCGGCCAATGCCAGCTTGGATGGCAAGGTGCTGCTGCCGGTGCTCGGCGACCATTACGGCGCCGTGCTCGATCGCGGCGAGCTGAGCCTGGCGCTGCACGACGGCCGTGTCGTGTTGCGCTACTTCGAGCATCGCTTCCCGATCGATCTGCGCTGCCTGGTGCCGCTGCTGGCCCGGGCGGCCAATGCCGTCGAGATGGCGAGCGTCGAGGCGGCATCCGCGTTGGCGGTGCTTGCCCGCGAGCTGCAGCGTTTGCCGCCGCGCGCTGCGCCGCCCGATCCGGCGCTTGTGCACCGCTATGACGAACTGCGCCGCCGGCTTACCGATGCGATGCGGCAGGAAGCGGCCAGGCAGGCCATCGAGCAGGAACTCGCAGGCATCAATGCCGGACCGGCGCATGACGAGTTGCACGCGCTACACGAGCAACAGGCGTATCGGCTGGCCTATTGGCGTACCGCCGCCGACGAGGTCAACTACCGGCGCTTTTTCGACGTCAATGATCTTGCCGGCCTGCGTATGGAAGACCCCGAGGTATTCGAGGCCACGCACCGGCGCGTGCTGAATCTGCTGGCCGCTGGGCAGGTCGATGGATTGCGTATCGATCATCCCGACGGGCTGCGCGACCCCAGGCAATATTTCGAGCGGTTGCAGCAAGCCTATGCGCAGCGCTTGAATCTGCCAGGTAGTGCCGATGCGAGGCCAGGCCGGCCCCGGGTTGGCCGGCCCCCGGTCGGCCGGCCCCTGTATCTGGTGATCGAGAAGATCACCGCTTCGCACGAGGAGGTGCCGCGCGATTGGGCGATCCACGGCACCACCGGCTACCGCTTCGCGATGGTGGCCGGCGGCGTGCTGATCGACACCAACGCTGAAGCGGCGCTCGAACGCTTGTGGCGCGAGTTCACCGACCTGCGCAAGCGCTTCGATCAGATCGCCTATGAAGGCAAGCGCCTGGTGATGCGGCAGGCCCTGAGCGCCGAGCTGACGCGGCTGACCAGCGTGCTGGCGCGCATCGCGCAGGCCGACCGGCATACGCGCGACTACACGTTCAATACGCTGCGCGGTGCGTTGGCCGAAGTGGTCGCCGGCATGCCGGTGTATCGCAGCTACATCGTCGCGCAGGCCAGCGAACAGGATAGGCGTCACCTGGATCGCGCGCTGGCGCATGCGCGGCGCCGCTGGCAATCGCCTGACGCATCGGTGTTCGATTTCATCCGGCGAGTATTGCTGCCGGAGGCCTTGCCGCCGGGCGTGCCGCCGGCGGCGGCAAGCGAGTTCGCGGCGCGCTTTCAGCAGTTCTGCGCGCCGGTCGCAGCCAAGGGGGTCGAGGACACGGCGTTTTACCGGTATGGCCGCTTGCTGGCGCTGAACGAGGTCGGCGGCGATCCGTCGGTGTTCGGCATCACGCCACGCGCCTTTCATGGCGCCAGCGCCGATCGAGCCGAGTACTGGCCGCATACGATGCTGACGACTTCGACGCACGACAGCAAACGCTCGGAAGACGTGCGCAGCCGGATCAGCGTGCTATCGGAAATGCCGGCCGCCTGGCGGCTGGCCGTGCGTCGACTGCATCGAATGACGCGCAGCTATCGCAGCGAGTCTGACGGCACGCCACTGCCGAGCGCGGCCGATGAATACCTGCTGTATCAGACGCTGCTGGGTACCTTGCCCGAAGGCGTGCTCGACGAGGCAAGCTTGCGTTCCTATCGTGAACGCATCGAAACCTATATGTTGAAAGCGGCACGCGAGGCCAAGTTGTGCACGAGCTGGACGGCGCCCGATGCGCAATATGAAGGCGCGCTGTCGGAATTCGTCAACGGCGTGCTGTCTCGACCTGAACCGAACCCGCTGCTGCGCATGCTGCGTGGCCAGGCTGGTCTGGCGGCATGGTTCGGCGCCTTGAACGGCTTGTCGTTGACGCTGATGAAATTCACGTCGCCAGGGGTGCCCGATTTGTACCAGGGCAATGAAATGATCGAGCTGAATCTGGTCGATCCCGACAATCGCCGTGCCGTCGATTTCGACTTGCGCAGTCGCGAGCTGGGACGGCTGATCGATCTGTGGTGCCAGCCGCGGCGCATACCGGCGCTTGACGTGCTGTGCCGCAGGCTCACTGACGGCCGGCTGAAGCTGTGGTTCACCTGGCGCCTGCTCGATCTGCGCCGCCGGATACCTTCGCTGTTTGCCGACGGCGACTACACGCCACTGGGGGTGAACGGTGTGCGCGCCGAGCATGTACTGGCTTACACGCGATCGCACGCTGGCACGACCTTGATCGTCATCGCCGGCCGCTTGTTCGCACGCCTGTCGGCGCGCGCGCGGCGGCTGCCGCTAGGTGAACCGGCGTGGGGCGATACCACCGTGGAGCTGCCCGGCAAGCTCATCGCCGGCGGCGAGCAGAGCATGCCAGGATCGGCGGTGATTGCCTGCAACGTGCTGACCGGCGAGTCGCTGACGATCGACGAAGGGCGCATCCCGCTGGCGCAGGCGTTCGCTCATTTGCCGGGCGCCGCGCTGTTGATCGATCAGCGTAGCAACGAGCCGCGGCGGCAGTAACGCGCCGAGACATTTCTACAGGCCGGCCATCCGAGCTGCCGCGCTCATCGGTAGTTCTGGCACGCCGGCGCCCCACGCGACCGCCCGACCGCAGGCGTGCCGATTGCTGCCTCATCCTTTGTTTGCGAAGGCGGGTCTTGGCATTACCAGTGTGGAACGGAGCATCGTTATGGACATGGCAGAACCGGCTCGTGCAACGATGACAGCTCGTCCTGCCCACCTTGGCCGCGGCCGGGAGCGTATCCTGGCGTTCGTGATGGCCGGTGGTGCCGGCAAGCGATTGCAGCCGCTGACCATTGAACGCTGCAAGCCTGCCGTACCTTTCAATGGCAAGCATCGAATCGTCGATTTCGTGCTGAGCAATCTCGTCAACTCCGAGATCTGCTCCATCTATCTGCTGGTGCAATACAAATCGCAGGCGCTGATCGAGCACGTGCGTCAATCGTGGAGTCTGGCGAACCTGATTCCGGATCAGTTCATCACCGTGGTGCCGCCGCAGATGTCCAACGGCGAACACTGGTTTCGCGGCACCGCCGATGCGGTCTACCAGAACATCGAGCTGATCGAGCGCTTCAAACCCGATCTGGTGGTGGTGTTCGGCGCCGATCACGTCTATCGGATGGACGTGCGGCAGATGGTGCAGGCACACCTGGAGCGTCGCGCCGACGTGACGGTGGCGGCGCTGCCGGTGCCGGTGTCGATGTGCGGCGCCTTCGGCATCATCGAGACCGACGATCAGCTTCACATCACGCAGTTCCGCGAGAAGCCGGCCTCGGCAGCGC
>JAFKGG010000466.1 GCA_017307915.1 Burkholderiales bacterium
GGCGACAGCAGCCAGCAGCCGCGGCGCAGATCGTCTTTCTGCAGCGCAGTGGCCAGCGCGAGCGAGCAGCGCTCGCCGGCGCGGCCACGCTCGGCCGGCACGTTCAAGGCGTGGATGCGCCGCACGCGCGCCGGCACGCCGGCGGGCGCGACGATCAACTCATCGCCGACTTCGACCACGCCGCTGTGCACGGTGCCCGTGACGACGAGCCCGGCGCCCGACAGCGTGAACGCGCGATCGACAGCCAGGCGGAACAAGCCGGCGGCGCGGCGCGCCGACTGGCGCTGCGCGACGCGGGCCAGATGCCGACGCAATGCCGCCATGCCGGGGCCCTCGGCACCAACTGCTGCCGCCACCGGAAACAATGGCGCTGCCGCCAGCGGCCCAGGCGCGAGCAAGGCGCGCACTTCGTCGCAGACTTGTTCGACGCGCGTAGCCTCGACGCGATCGGCCTTGGTGATCGCCACGGTGGCATCAGCCAGACCGAGTAGCTCGACGATAGCCAGATGCTCGCGCGTCTGCGGCATCGGCCCGTCGTCGGCCGCCACCACCAGCAGCACGTGGTCGATGCCGGTGGCGCCGGCCAGCATGTTGCGCACCAGCCGCTCATGGCCGGGTACGTCGACGAAGCCGACGCGCGCGCCTTCCAGCTCGGTATAGGCATAACCCAGATCGAGCGTAATGCCCCGCGCCTGCTCTTCGGCCAGCCGGTCGGGATCGACGCCGGTCAAGGCCTTGACCAGCGTGCTCTTGCCGTGATCGATGTGGCCCGCCGTGCCGATGATCATGGTGCCTTGGCCTTGGGCAGCAGTTCGCGCAAGGCGGCAAGCTGCTCGCACAGCTCGTGGGGCGCCTCCAGCATTCGGCAATCGAGGATCAGCGCGTCATCGGCGACACGCCCGATCACCGGCACCGGCAGCGCGCGCAAAGCTGCTTCCAGCGCCGCCAGCCGCGCACCCGCGCCGCGCTTGGTCAAGGGCTGCAGCGCCACGCCGGCACTGGGCAGCTGCGCAACCGGCTGAGCGCCGCTGCCGATCATGCTGTGACAATCGACCAGCGTCACGTCGAACTGCCCCTGCAAGGGCGCAGTCAAGGCTTGCGCCAGCGCCTGTGCGGCGTCGCAGATCGCAGGCAGCGGCCGCGACAGCAATCGCAGCGTGGGCAGGCGCTGTGCCAGCCGGTCAGGATCGAGATACAGGCGCAGCGTGGCTTCGAGTGCCGCCAGCGTCGACTTGTCGACGCGCAGCGCACGCTTCAAGGGATTCTTCTTGATGCGCGCGATCAGCTCACGGCTGCCGACGATGATGCCGGCCTGCGGCCCGCCCAGCAGCTTGTCGCCGGAGAAACTCACCACGTCGACGCCGGCGCGCAAGGATTCCTGCACCGTGGGTTCCTTCGGCAAACCCCAACGGCTCAGATCGACCAAGGTGCCGCTGCCCAGGTCTTCGAACAGCGGCACGCCGTGCCGATGCGCGATCTGCGCCAACTCGGCGGTAGCCACACTGGCCGTGAAACCCTGTACTACGTAATTGCTGGTGTGCGTGCGCATGACCAGCCCGCAGCGCGGGCCGATCGCGCGTTCGTAGTCGGCAGCATGCGTGCGATTGGTCGTGCCGATCTCGTGCAGCTTCACGCCGGCACGCGCCATGATGTCGGGAATGCGGAACGCGCCGCCGATCTCGATCAGTTCACCGCGCGAGATCACCCCTTCCTTGCGCAGGCCGAGCGTGTTCAGCACCAGCAGCACGGCGGCGGCATTGTTGTTCACCACGGTACAGGCCGGCGCGCCGGTGATGCGCTCGACCAGCGGCTCGACCAGTTCGTCACGGTCGCCGCGCCGGCCGCGCGCGATGTCGTATTCCAGGTTGACCGGTCGTAGTGCAGCCAGCCGCATCGCATCGGCCGCTTCGTCGGCCAGCAGCGCGCGGCCGAGGTTGGTATGCAGCACGGTGCCGCTCAGGTTGAACACCGGCAGCAGGCGCGGCGCGAACAAGCGCTGCAGGCGAGCATGCACGGCATCGAGCAGCGCTTGTCGGTCGCCGGCCCGGTCGCCGGCCGCTGCGCCTTGCAACGGCGCCTGCCGCGACAGGGCCTCGCGCAATTGAGCCAACTCGTCGCGCAGACAGGCGGTGGTCGGCAAGCGGCCGTAGTCGCGCAGCAAATCAGCGAATTCAGGCCAGCCGAGCACCCGATCGACCGAGGGAATCGCCTGATATGACGCAGGGATGCTATTCACGACAGACGGCCTGCGTCGGGGTCAACGTCTCGGCCTTCGACCGAGTGAGGATGAGATCATCACACCATCTTGCGCCTGGCCATGGACATCCCCTCGTTGTCTTTTCGTATCCTATTGTCCGTTGGCCATTAAACACGCGTACGGCAACACGTGCAAGCCTCACCGATCCATCGTGGAATTTCGATGAGGCGACGCATCGGTGCCCAGCGCGATCAATTCTTTGGAGCGACAGCCGCATGCCGGTTCCCGTTTTCCGCTGGCGCCGGCTGCTGCTGGCCGCACTGCTCAGTCCCCTGCCTGCCAGCGCCCTGGTGCTGCTGCCAGGGCTGGCCGCCTACGCAGGCGGCTATGCCAGCTATGCCTTGTATGCCGAGATGGCGCTCGCACTGCTGCTGCGGGCGGTGCCGGTGGCCGTGGTGCTCGGCATTCCGGCGTTCCTGATCCTGCAACGGCTGGGCGGGCGGCGACGCCTGGTCTATGCGGTGGCCGGCGCCGTGATCGCATTGCTGATCAGCGCCCAATCGATGGGCGCGCCGGATTGGCGTGGCTGGCTGGCAGCGCTGCCGTTCGGCTCAGGGCCTGGCGGCGCCCCCGGCACGGAGCCGGGCGAGCCTGCACCCGGCGGCAGCGATGCGGGCACGCATTGGCCGGTCCTGGCCTGGCTGGCGCTGGCCGCTTATGGCGCCATCGCGGGCAATGCGTTTCGTACGGTCGCGCTGCGCGGGCAGGCGCCTCGACAGACCAATGTCGACCCAAGATGACGAGGGCCCGGCGATCGCCCGACCGCGCACCGCCGGCCGGCCCGGCACCCGCGGCCTGCGCGCCGTCAAGGCTGGCGTGGCGGCGCCGACCCACGATCGGCGAATGCGTTGATCACCTGCCCCAGATCGGTGGGAAACGGGAACACGATGGTCGAGTTGTTCTGCGTGCCGATCAGCGCTAGCGTGTTCAGGTAGCGCAATTGCATCGCTTCGGGCTGGCGCGCCAGGATCTCGGCCGCTTCCAGCAGCTTGCGCGCGGCCTGCTCTTCGCCCTCGGCATTGATGATCTTGGCGCGTCGCTCGCGCTCGGCCTCGGCCTGGCGCGCGATGACGCGCACCATGCTCTCACCCAGGTCGACGTGCTTGATCTCGACGTTGGCCACCTTGATGCCCCAGGCATCGGTCTGCGAATCGAGGATGTCCTGGATGTCGTTGTTCAGCTTGTCGCGCTCGGAGAGCATTTCATCCAGGTCATGCTTGCCGAGCACCGAGCGCAGGGTCGTCTGCGCCAGCTCGCTGGTTGCCTGCTGGAAATTCTCGACCTGGATCACCGCTTTGTCGGCATCGACCACGCGAAAGTAGATGACGGCACTGACCTTCACCGACACGTTGTCGCGCGAGATCACGTCCTGCGTCGGCACGTCGAGCACGATGACGCGCTGGTCGACGCGCACCATCTGTTGCACATAGGGGATCAGCAGGATCAGCCCCGGCCCCTTGACACCGGTGAATCG
The DNA here is from genome assembly GCA_017307915.1 of Burkholderiales bacterium. Classification (GTDB taxonomy): domain Bacteria; phylum Pseudomonadota; class Gammaproteobacteria; order Burkholderiales; family Burkholderiaceae_E; genus Zeimonas. The sequence goes on from JAFKGG010000466.1 coordinate 3,732, forward strand.
GCCCAGCGTAAACACCACGCCGCGCTCATATTCGCGCAGGATGCGGATCGCCATCGCGATGACGACCACCAGCAACACGACGAATGGCAGATAGACGGCTATGTCGAACAGCATCGGCTGGGCTCCTCTTCGATGGCGCTAGGAACGGGCGGAATCAGTATGTGGTGCCGCGCTTGGCGCCTGCGGCCGGGCGCGTGTCGGTGCAACGGTGTCAGGGCCAGGCATCGGCGGCACGCCACGATCGGGCGCCGGATCGGTTCGTTGCCCATCGGGTGACCGAGCCGCAACGGCATCGTCGCCCGCACCATCGGACGCGACCGCAAGCGTCAGGTCGTGTACCGCAACGATGCGTACCATCTGCCCGGCGGCCAGCGGCGCCGGCGAGGTCGCCTGCCAGCGCACGCCGTCGGCCAGCACATGACCGCGCCCGCCCTGCCAGGACAGCACGCGCGCCGTGCCGCCGAGCATCGCCTCGGGGCCGCTGACCACCCGGTGCCGGCGCGCCTGCCAGCCAGCGCGCAGCACCATGGCCGTCAGCAGCAAGGCGGCACCGACCATGGTGCCGGCCAGCGGCCACGACACGGCAAACTCGGGCAGGTCGGCGTCGATCAGAATGGTGGCACCGATGATGAACGCCACCGCGCCGCCGATGCCGAGCACGCCCAGCGATGCCGTGAACGCTTCGGCCACCATCATGCCGATGCCCAGCGCAATCAGCAGCACGCCAGCATAGTTCACCGGCAGCGCCGACAGCGCATACAGGGCCACCAGCAGCGAGATCGCGCCGACCGTGCCGGGCAACAAGGCGCCGGGGTTCATGAACTCGAACACCAGCCCATAAATGCCGATCATCATCAGGATCATCGCCAGATTCGGATTGGCCAGCGTGCCGAGCAACTTGGTTCGCCAATCGGCTTCGAGATGCTCGACGACGAGGTCGCGGGTCTGCAAGCTGAGCTTGGCGTCGCCCACCATCACCACGCGGCCGTCGGCCTGTTGCAGCAGATCGTCGACGCTGCGTGCGACCAGATCGATGACGCCCCGCGTCTGCGCCTGCGAAGCCGGCAGGCTGGCTGCTTCGCGCACCGCGGCTTCGGCCCAGTCGGCCGAGCGGCCGCGCAGTTCGGCCAATGCCCGCAGATAGGCGACCGCGTCGTTGACTGCCTTGCGCTCACCGGCCGAGCCAGGCACCGGCGCCGCTGTCGGAGCGGCGCCGGGTTCGGCGGCGCGTTCGCCGCTGCGCTCGGCGGCTCGGCCACTGCGTTCGTCATCGCGTTCGCGCGGCGCATTCGGCCAGCCGCCGCCGATCGATATCGGCGTGGCAGCGCCCAGGTTGGTACCGGGAGCCATCGCCGCCACGTGGCTGGCATACAGGATGAAGGTGCCGGCACTGGCGGCGCGCGCACCGCTGGGGGCCACATAGGCCAGCACCGGCACCGGCGAAGCGACGATGGCCCGCACGATTTCGCGCATCGAGGTGTCGAGACCGCCCGGGGTATCGAGCCGCAGCACCAGCACCGCCGCCTGCCGCTGCTGCGCCTTGGCCAACGCGCGCAACACGTGGTCGACGGAGGCCGGCCCGATCGCACCCTGTAGGTCGATCTGCAATGCAATGCGCGGTGCCGCGCCTTTTGCATCCTGGGCATGGGCAGCACCCGGCACGGCGCCGCCGAGCAGCGCACCCAGCAAAGCCAGGACGCAGATCAACAGCCATCCCGCCAGTGCGTGCCCGCACCCGCGTGCCGAACGTACCGCCGAAGCTGTGACCCTACCGCGATATGCGGTCATACCCGCTTCCCGCTCGATGGCGCCCGGCCCGCCCGATGCAGCGCATCGAGCCGGAGAAAGGCGCCAGCCTGACAGTCGCCCCATGATACGCGGCGTTGGCGACACCGCCAGCTAAACCGCACTGGCGAGGTCGGCGGGGCCTGCCTCACTCAGATCGTGATGCGGCTTTCGACCCAGCGATGAAATTGCGCACCAGCCCAGATGCTCGCGCCCCAGGCGATCAGCATGCCGCCCAGGTTGAGCCAGGCGTCGCCGCCGACAAAGCGATGGAATGCGGCGTTGATGACCAGGCAGATCGGGAAGTGAACGAGGAATACCGAATAGCTGATGCGGCCGAAGAAGGCGCTCACGCGGGCTTTGATCGGCAAGCGCGGGGGCTGGAGAGATGGAGGCGCACTGGCGCCGGTATCGACCTCGACCGGTCGCCGCTGCGCCGCCACCCACAGCAATACCACTGCGACCACCAGCGCCACCATGATGCGCAGCCGAAAATCGATCGCCAGTGCCGCCAGCGCCAATCCGGCAAAAGACCAGAACCAGAGCGGCGCACAAGCGCCGCGCGCCGCCCACCACGCCAGCACCCCCAGCGCGTACGAGCCGAAGAAGTACACGCCCCAGATATCCCAGCTCGCGTCGCGATTGAAGAACAGCAGCGACGTAGCCCCCAGCGCCAGCACCAGCACCTGCGCCGCGCGCCATGGCAGATGCGCCGCCAGCCACAGCAGACCGAGCAGCAGCGCAAAAAGCTGCAGATCGATCGCCACGTACCAGACGCCGGCGGACAGCGCCTCGTAGCCGAGCACGTCGGTGAGCAGCAAGGCATGCGCCAGCAATTGCGGCGCGGTGGGCGGCGCCGAGATCGCCTCATCGACCATCCACTGTCGGGCGAGGCTTGCACTGAGCACGGCCAGCGCCACCGCGGCCATCAGCGGCAGCGCCAAACGCAGATAGCGACGCAGCAGCAGCGTCAGCGGCTGGTCGACCCGCAGCCGTCCAGCCGGCGCCAAGCCGCGCGCCGCCAGAAAACCGCCGACCACCAGGAATGCCTGCACCGCGATGCGCGCATAGTCGTTCAGCCATGCGATCAGGCCCGGCGCCACGGTACCGACAGCCACTGCCATCGGCCCGTAGAAGGCCAGGTGATGCAAGACGATCAGTTGCGAGCCGACGCCCTTGATGACGTCGACGAAGCCAAGCCGGGAAGCGGACATCGAACTCCTCGCCGGCGGCTCAACGCCGCCCGCCGCCCCACGGGGAAAAAAACGTGCCCGCGGGCGGCTGAATGGGCGGGAATTCTAAAGCTGCGGCCCTGTCGCCGCAACGCAGGCTTGGAGCACACATTGGCGGCCAATGGCATCATAGGCACCGCATTTGCTCGCTCGCCATCCCATGCATTCCCCCTCTCTCGAACGCAAGACCTTCCTGCTGCTGCTGAGCGCCGTCACGCTGGCCTTCGGTGCAGTGCTATGGCCGTTCTATGGGGCCGTGTTCTGGGGTGTGGTGCTGGCGATCCTGTTCGCCCCGCTGCATCGGCGGCTGCTGCGAAAGATGCCGAACCGCGCCAATCTGGCGGCGCTGACTACGCTGGGCCTGTGCCTGCTGATCGTGATCCTGCCGCTGACGCTGATCACCGCATCGCTGATCCAGGAAGCGGCTCAGGTCTATCAGCGGATCAAGGAAGGCCAGCTCAATTTCAGCAGCTACTTCCAGCAGATTCTGGGCATGCTGCCGCAGTGGGTGGTGAACCTGCTGGGCCGATTCGGCCTCGATGACCTGGCCGGCCTGCAACAGCGGCTGTCGGAAGTGGCGGCACGCGGCAGCCAGTTCATCGCCACGCAGGCCCTGCAGATCGGCCAGAACACATTCGAGTTCATCATCAACTTCGCGATCATGCTGTACCTGCTGTTCTTTCTGCTGCGCGACGGCCCGGCGCTGGCCGCACGCATCAAGCAGGCGATCCCGCTGGAAGCCGCGTACAAGCAGAGCCTGTTCAGCAAGTTCACCACCGTGATCCGCGCCACCGTCAAGGGCAACATCGCGGTGGCGGCCACGCAGGGTGCGCTGGGCGGCATCATCTTCGCCATCCTCGGTATCCAGGGCGCCGTGCTGTGGAGCGTGGTGATGGCCTTCCTGTCGCTATTGCCGGCCGTAGGCGCGGGTCTCATCTGGATGCCGGTCGCGCTGTATTTCCTTGCCACCGGCGCGATCTGGCAAGGCATCATACTGATCGCTTACGGCGTTCTGGTGATCGGCCTGGTCGACAACGTGCTGCGGCCCTTGCTGGTCGGCAAGGACACCAAGATGCCCGACTACCTGGTGCTGATCTCGACGCTTGGCGGCATGGCGCTGTTCGGACTCAACGGCTTCGTGATCGGCCCGGCGATCGCCGCGCTGTTCGTCGCTGCCTGGGATCTGTTTTCCTCGCCGGAAGAATCGCCTGGCGCCTGAGACCTGGTGCCTGAGATTCAGGGCGTACGCCCATTGTCCATCGACACCGATCGGCGATACACCTGCGCCGCCACCTCGGCAAAGCGCGGATGATCGCGCAGTGCAGCCGCCTCAGGCAGCTGCAACAGAATCGGTAATGCGCCGCAGCCGAACTGCACTGCACACGCAGCAACGTTCGCCGCCTCGTCGATGCAACCCATCACCAGCAAGGCAGGCATGTGGGCCGCGCGCAGCGTTGCTCCAACCTGGGCCTGCTGCGCCAGCAGGCGCTGCGCACCAGCATGGTCGCCGCAGCGTGCGCGCACATAGGCCAGCGTGGCAGCGCCGAACGGCCACGACGACGCATCGAGCAAAAAGGCATCGGCCGCCTGCAAAAGCTCGGGCTTGGGCCCGATGAGGGCCTGCAGCGCCAGGCGGCATACTTGGGCGGCAACGCTATCGGGGTGCTTCAGGCACTGATCGTGCAGCAGTGCCTCGGCTTCATCCAGCTGCCCGCCCGCCATCAGCGCGTACGCACACAAGATCGCGCCGGCCAGCGAGAATGGATTCTGCGCAGCAGCACGGCCCAGCACGGCCAGGGCCGCCTTCGTCGAGCCGGTCGCCAGCAAATGCCAGCCGTAGTGATACAGCGTATCGCTGTCTTCGGGGTCGTCCGCCAGCGCCTGTTGATGCTGCGAATGCGCTTCATCGAAGCGCCAGGCGCAATCGAGCAGGTGCGCATATTGCGAACGCAGGCCCGGCGTCTGCGGCGCCTCGCGCTCGACCACCGACAGAAACTCGAGCGCCTCGTCGACCGTCGCCTGGCCCTCGCGCAGCCCGACGCTGAGCTGCGCCGCCAGGCAGTTGGCGATGGCGATGCGCGCCGCCATGAACTGGTCGTTCTGCGCGATCACCGAACGCAGCACCGTCTCGGCTCGTCGCAGCGAAGACACTGTGCGCTGGCTGATCAACTGACCGGCGAAAATCACCGATTCGGCCAGCGGCGGCGCGCCTTTGGCGGCCTCGTGCATTCGCAGATGGCCAACCGGCGGCCGCGCATCGGCCTGCGATTCGTCAAGTATCTGAAGTTGATACCCGAAGCGATACACCGAGCTGATGCGCAACCGGCTCATCGGCGCCAGCGCGCGCCGCAGCGCCGCCACGCAGCGCGCCAGGCTCTCGTCGGACATGCCGCGTCCGCCCCAGGCAATATCGGCGAACAGGCTCTTTTCGACCGCCTTCGGCCACTGCGAAATCAGCAGATGCAAGACCGCCTGCTCCTTCGGCGGTAGCGAAAGCGGCACCTCCCGGTGATAGACGAATCCGTCGTTGCCGGCCCGCAATCCGATCGACAGAGGACTTACCAAGAACACTTGTCGACCCCTCCATCAGATTTTCATAAGGATCTGCCAGCCTCACGCGGCTAGCATTGCGCGTTCGATCCTTTTTTGCTATGTGGGGATTCACTATGTTTCGCTGTTTCCCACCTGCACCGCGATGAAACCGATGCTGAGACAGCATACTGCCCATCGTCCGGACACCGGCGTCCACCAACCCCCCTCATTTGAGGGTATGAGCAACAATGAACCGGCCTGGGGCCGGCTTTACTTCTCGGCATTGGCATGAACGACGAGCAGGGCAAGCAATGGACCGTGCTGTCGCACGAGCTTTCACAGGCGCAGGCTGAGTTGACGCGCTGCTTCGACGCGCTGTTCAGCGCCGAGACCACGCCATCGCGACCCGCCGACACAGCCGTCGTTTCGCGGCAGACACCCCTCGCCGCCACGCTACCGCGCGCCGACCCCGCAGCGATCGACGCCTATTTTGACGCCTGGGAACGCCTGCAGGCGCTGCATGAGCGGATCCGCTTTTTCTATTTCGGCGACCGCGACGCCGCCCAGGCAGCAGACCCCGCAGCAGCAGCCTGATCTTCCCGTTCCACGGCCTGCATGCCGGCCGACGCCGCCGCAACCGCGGATCGGCCGGGCCATCCTGGCACCCTGCCGCCGCCCCACCCGCTGCCGCCCACTGCCAACGCCGCACCGCAGCAACCGCGCCGTGGCTTATCGTATAATCAAGGGTTTTGCACTTGCCGGCGGGCGGGGCCCGCTGCCGGCAAGAATCAACCGGTGGGATCAAAGACCGTAGCCGGCCGGGTTGTTTGCCGTTTTTCGTGGCCCGTTTCGCACTTTCGCCTGCAATCATGTCATTGATCGTTCACAAGTACGGCGGCACGTCGATGGGCTCGGTCGAGCGCATCCAGAACGTCGCCCGCCGGGTGGCCAAGTGGCACAAGGCCGGACACCAGATCGTCGTCGTGCCTTCGGCGATGTCCGGCGAAACGAACCGGCTGCTCGCGCTGGCCAAGGAGCTGCACGCGCAGCCCGATCCGCGCGAGCTCGACATGATCGCCGCCACCGGCGAGCAGGTCTCGGTGGGATTGCTGGCCATCGCGCTGAAGGCGATCGGCGTCGACGCGGTCAGCTATGCCGGCTGGCAAGTGCCGGTACGCACCGACCGCGCCTATACCAAGGCACGCATCTCGTCGATCGATGATGCACGCGTGCGCGCCGATCTCGATGCTGGCCGCGTGGTCGTCATCACCGGCTTTCAGGGTGTCGACGACGTCGGCAACATCACGACGCTGGGCCGCGGCGGCTCCGACACCTCGGCGGTGGCGGTGGCCGCGGCGCTGCACGCTGATGAGTGCCTGATCTACACCGACGTCGATGGCGTTTACACCACCGACCCGCGCATCGTGCCGGAAGCACGGCGGCTGGAACGCGTCACCTTCGAAGAGATGCTCGAAATGGCGAGCCTCGGTTCGAAAGTGCTGCAGATCCGCTCGGTGGAATTCGCCGGCAAATACAAGGTCAAGACTCGAGTGCTCTCCAGTCTGACGCCCCCCGATATTGCGCTCGACATCGAAGCCGAGTCGGGGACGCTGATCACCTTCGAGGAAGACGAAAGCATGGAACAGGCGGTCATCTCCGGAATCGCATTCAACCGGGACGAGGCCAAGATCACCGTGGCCAACGTGCCCGATCGGCCCGGCATCGCATTCCAGATTCTCGGCCCGATCGCCGAGGCCAACATCGATGTCGACATGATCATCCAGAACCAGAGCATGAACGGCACGACCGACTTCTCGTTCACGGTTCATCGCAACGAGTATCAGAAAGCGCTCGAGGTTCTGAACAACACGGTCAAGCAGCATATTGCGGCCGGTGCAGTCACCGGCGACCCGAAGATCTGCAAGGTGTCGGCGGTGGGCATCGGCATGCGCTCGCACGTGGGCATCGCCAGCCTGATGTTCCGCACTTTGTCGGAAGAAGGCATCAACATCCAGATGATCTCCACCAGCGAGATCAAGATCTCGGTGGTGCTCGAAGACAAGTACATGGAACTTGCCGTGCGCGCCTTGCACAAGGCCTTCGGCCTGGATCAGGCGCCCAACGGCGCGCAGTAACGCACCCTTCGCGCGGCGCGGCGCCTATTCGCCGCGCACGCCGCCGATGCGTGCGTAAAAGCAGGTATAATTGACGGCTGAGCCGGCATCGAGCGTGAGCTGTTATCGCAATCGAAGCCAGGAGACGTGGCCGAGAGGTCGAAGGCACTCCCCTGCTAAGGGAGCATGCGGCCAAAAACTGCATCGAGGGTTCGAATCCCTCCGTCTCCGCCAAATACCGAAAAGCCGTCGTCAAGACGGCTTTTTTCTTTTCTGCCTCATCGTCCTGCAAGCCGGCATCAACCATTGCCGCGCGGATCGTCGATGGCATCGGGCTGCCAATGCAGTTCCACGCGAAGGCCAGCCGTCGGCAAGCGCAGCGCAGTACTCGACTCAGACATCGGCGCGCCGGCCGCGGCGCCGCGTGGCATTTCATCGCCGCGATCTGCCGCCCCCTCGCTCGGCGTGCGATCCATGCCCAACCCGCCGACATACAGCAGTCGGCCACTGACCGCATCGCAGACCATCGGCAGGCCAGCGCGCAACCAGGGCGGCACGCGCCGTTCCTGGAACAGATTCTTCAAGGTGCGACTGGGGCCTTGCGCGCGCAAGCGTAGTCGCGCCGAACTACGCGGTGGGCTCACCTGCAGACGGCGCGACGCCAGCCAGCGCGCATCGACGCCCCCTTGCTCCAGAGCAGTACGGATCAGCAGGCGGCCGCCCCAACCGGGCAGCGGTAGTTCGGACTCGCCCCGCCAATGCAGTTGCAGAGCCGACGGCGGTTGAGCCAGCCAATCGGGCAGTGCCAGCGGCTCGGCAATCAGTCGCACACCGTAGCGGCGAAAACGCCAGCCGCCATGCACTTTCAGCGCGTGGCTGGCAGCGCAATGGGCCGCTGCGGCATTGGCGGCGGCACCGGCGACACTGGCAGCGGCAACACCCACCGGCACATCGCCAACGCCCGTTCCGTCATTCACCACCAACTGCCGCAACCACTCCACAATCGCCGCCCGCGACGGCAGCGGTGCGCCCAACAACCGGCACCAGGCGCGCAAAGCCTCGGCTCGCCGAAACGGCGGCAGCGAGGCCAGCGCGCGCAGATCGATCTCGCGACCTGCCGCAGCACCGAAACCTTCGCTCGCAATGCCGGCCGGCTTCATCAGCGATTGCAGATCCGTCGCCCCCAAAGCCTCGATCGCGGCCAGCGCGTCGTGCAGCAGTTCGGCGCTGCGCAGCACCCCAGCCGTCAAGCCCGGCATTGCTGCGCGCCAAGCGGGCAACACCTGCGTGCGCAGCGCGCCTCGCAACAGCCGCGCATCGCTGTTCATCGGATCTTCGATCCAGCCGAGCTGCTCGCGCTGCGCCCACTCGTGCAGGGTTGCGCGTTCGATACCCAGCAAGGGGCGCAACAGCCACCCCTGCGGGTGCCGCTGCGCGGTGCGCATGCCGGCCAGCGCTGCCGGCCCCGCGCCGCGCGCCAGCCGCATCAGCACCGTCTCGACCTGATCATCGGCATGATGCGCGGTGACCAGCGCCGCCGCGCCGTGACCCGCCGCCGCCTGCCACAGCGCTTCGTAACGCCGCTCTCGCGCCCAGGCCTCGATGCTATCGCCGGCCGCCGGCGCATCGCCGATGCGCGTGACGCCAAAAGCAATGCCGCGCCGCCGCGCCTGCTCGGCACAGAACGCCGGCCAGTCGTCGGCGGCCGGCTGCAAGCCATGATGCACGTGCCAAGCCGTCAAGCGGCCGGACCTGCCCACGCGCGCCAGCAGTTCGAGCAATACGGTGGAATCGAGCCCGCCGCTGTAGGCCAGCACCAGGGCTGCGTCGGCGGGCAAAGGCCGCAGTGCTTCGCGCACCGCGGCGATCAGCGTGTCGGTCAGTCGTTCATGACGACTGGCCGATCTCCTTGAACTTGCCATAGTTCATGATCCGCTCGTGGCGCAGCTTGAGCAGCTCCTTGACGCTCACGCCCTGCAACTGGCGCAGCGCATCGGACAGCGCGCGCTTGAGCAGTTGCGCCATCTGCTGCGGGTCGCGATGCGCGCCACCCACTGGTTCGCTGATGATGCGATCGATCAGGCCCAGCGCCTTCAAGCGATGCGCGGTAACGCCCAGCGTCTCGGCTGCCTCGGGTGCTTTTTCGGCGCTCTTCCACAGGATGGCGGCGCAGCCTTCGGGCGAGATCACCGAATAGATCGAGTACTGCAGCATCAAGGTGACGTCGCCCACCGCGATGGCCAGCGCACCGCCCGAGCCGCCCTCGCCGATCACCGTGGTGATGACCGGCACACGCAGCGCTGCCATCTCGAACAGATTGCGGCCGATCGCTTCCGACTGGTTGCGCTCTTCGGCGCCGATACCCGGGAACGCACCCGGCGTGTCGACGAAGGTGAGCACCGGCAGCTCGAACTTCTCGGCCAGCTTCATCAGCCGCAACGCCTTGCGATAGCCTTCGGGGCGCGGCATGCCGAAATTGCGGTAGCCGCGCTCCTTGGTGTCGCGGCCTTTCTGGTGGCCGATGACCATGACCGGCTGGCCGTTGAAGCGCGCCATGCCACCGACGATGGCCGCGTCATCGGCAAACTCGCGATCGCCGTGCAGCTCGTGAAAGTCGGTAAAGATCGCGTTGACGTAATCGAGCGTGTAGGGCCGCTGTGGATGCCGCGCCACCAGCGCTACCTGCCAAGGCGACAACTTGGCATAGGTGTCTTTCAGCAGCGTCTGGCTTTTCTTCTGCAGCCGCGCCACTTCCTCGGCGATGTCGACTGCCGAGTCTTCCTGCGCGAAACGCAGTGCCTCGATCTTCTGTTCGAGGTCGGCAACCGGCTGTTCGAATTCGAGAAATGTCGTCTTCATCAATACTCCACGGGGAGCGGATCGAGACTGCGCCACAGATACCAGGTGGCAACCGTGCGCCACGGCCGCCAGCGCTCGCCGATCTCGATGGCTTGCGCACGCGTGACCTTGCTCGGCGACTCGCCTGCGGCGGCACCGGGGTCGCGATAGTGCAGCGCAATGCCGCGCAACAGACCGATGTCATCGAGCGGATAGACGTCGGGCCGCATGAGATTAAAAATCAAAAACATTTCGGCTGTCCAGCGACCGATGCCACGCACCCCGCACAGTTCGGTGATGACGGCCTCATCATCGAGCGACGGCCAGTGCCCCGGATCGACTTCGCGCGTCACGAAATGGCGCGCCAGATCTTTCAGGTATTCGCTCTTGCGTTCCGACAGGCCGCAGGCGCGCAGCGTGCTCATCCGCATGCGCGCCACGCGCTGCGGCGTCACTTCGCGGCTGGCAGCGGCAAAGCGGTTCCACACCGATTGCGCCGCCTTCACCGATATTTGCTGGCCGACGATGGAACGGGCCAGCGTCTGGAAGGGATCGCCGCGCGTAAGAAGATGCCCGGGCGGGCATCGTTCGATGATGCCGCCCATCACGCCGTCGCATCGCGACAGCTCGCGCACTGCATCGTCCCAATAGTGGGGTTTCATCGGCTCGCCTTGCGGTCGGCCCGCCAGGACGGGCCGGGCGAAGTATACGCCAGGCCCCATACGGCTCGACAAGTGCACCGCCGAACCGCTCAGGCACGCCGCCACAAAGTGCCGGCCGGCGTGTCTTCGAGCACGATGCCGGTCGCAGCCAGCTCGGCGCGGATGCGGTCGGCCTGCGCAAAGTCGCGCTGCTTCTTGGCCGCGGCGCGCGCCGCGATCATCGCGTCGATCGCCGCTTCATCGGTGCCCGCAGCCCCTGCCGCCGCGTCGCTGCCGTGCAGGCCGCTGCGCTTGACCTCGACCGGCGCGCGGCCAAGCAGGCCCAGCACGCCGGCCAAGCGGCGAAACGCGAGTTCCAGTTCGGGCGTGCGCGCGCGATGCAATTCGCCGGCCATCTCGAACAGCACGGCCAGCGCCACCGGCGTGTTGAAATCGTCATCCATCGCGTCGCGGAAACGCGCGGCGTACGGCTCGTTCCAGTCGATCGGCACCGCAGCGGCGTCGGCCGCGACGGCGTTCTCCGACAAGGCGCCATACAGCCGCAGCAGCGCCGCGCGCGCGTCTTCCAGATGCGCGTCGGAATAGTTCAGCGGACTGCGATAGTGCGCGCGCAGGATGAACAGGCGCACCACTTCGGCGTCGAACTTCTTCAGCACCTCGCGGATGGTGAAGAAGTTGCCGAGCGATTTCGACATCTTCTCGTCATCGACGCGCACGAAGCCGTTGTGCATCCAGTAGTGCACGAAGGTGCATTGCAGCGCGCCTTCGCTTTGCGCGATCTCGTTCTCGTGATGGGGGAACGTGAGGTCGGCGCCGCCGCCATGGATGTCGATCGTCTTGCCCAGCAGGCTGGTCGACATCGCCGAGCATTCGATGTGCCAACCCGGGCGGCCCTGGCCATAGCGCGAATCCCATTTGACCTCGGCCGGCTCGTCGGCCTTGGCGGACTTCCACAGCACGAAGTCGAGCGGGTCGTTCTTGGCGTCGGCCACCGCCACGCGTTCACCGGCGCGCAGGTCGTCGAGCGACTTGCCCGACAATCGGCCATAGGGAGCGAAACGCCGCACCGCGTAGTTCACGTCGCCGTCGCCGGCGCGATAGGCCAGCCCGTTTTGTTCCAGCAGATCGATCAGGCCGAGCATCTGCGGCACGAACTGCGTGGCGCGCGGCTCGTGATCGGGACGCTGCACGCCCAGCGCATCGCTGTCTTCGTGCATCGCGGCGATGAAACGCCCGGTGAGCTGGGCCGTGGTCTCGCCGTTTTCCACCGCGCGACGGATGATCTTGTCGTCGATGTCGGTGATGTTGCGAACGTAGGTGACTTGGTAGCCGCTGGCGCGCAGCCAGCGCTGCACGATGTCGAACACCACCAGCACGCGCGCATGGCCGACGTGGCAGTAGTCGTAGACGGTCATGCCGCATACGTACATGCGGACCTTGCCCGGCTCGATCGGAACGAACTCTTCCTTACTGCGCGAGAGCGTGTTGTAGAGCTTGAGCATGCACCGGCGGCGCGACCGTGTTCGGCACCGTGAACCGGCGCGATTGCTAGAATGGCGGGATGTCGATTATAGCAGCGGCCCTCTTTACGCGCCGTGCGCATGGCGCACCGCTTTGCCCACGGCCGGCGCCGCCGCGCCGCCCCCGCGCGCTGCCCACATGGGCGCTGCTGCTCGGCCTGGGCTCGGCTGCGCTCGCCCCCTCACTGCTCCCCGCTGCCATGGCGCAGCCGGCGGCGGCCACGCAGCCCGCATCGCCGGCGCGGTCGTCTTCAGCGGCAACTCCGCCCGCCGCGGCCAGCGGGTCAAAGCCGGGCATGATGTCGAGCCCCGCCACCAGCCCCGCCCTCGACAGTGCGCCCGGCTCCCTGGCCGAGGCGCGCC
>JAFKGG010000115.1 GCA_017307915.1 Burkholderiales bacterium
TTGGTCAGCGACGGCGCCAGCTTGCGCACCTTCTCCGCTTCGGTGGTCTCGGTCTTGGTGCTGTTGCTGTCCGTCTTGGTGGCGCTGGTCTCCGCAGCGCTCTTCTTGCCGGCCGAATCCGAAGCCGCCTGCGTCGTGCTGCGCCACAAGATCCAGCGCGTGGCCGAAACCAACGCCACGGTGCTGCTGCTCGGCGAAAGCGGCGTCGGCAAGAGCCTGATCGCGCGCGAGATCCATCATCGCAGCCGGCGCAGCGCCCAGCAGTTCATCGAAGTGAACTGCGCGGCCATCCCCGAGCAACTGATCGAGTCCGAATTGTTCGGCGTCGAGCGCGGCGCCTTCTCGGGCGCCACCGCTTCGAGACCGGGACGCTTCGAAGCCGCGCACGGCGGCACGCTGTTCCTCGATGAGATCGCCACGCTGAGCATGACCGCGCAAGGCAAGCTGCTGCGCGTGCTGCAGAACGGCGAGATGGAGCGGCTCGGCAGCAATCAGACGCAGCGCACCGACGTACGCGTCATCGCTGCCACCAACGACGACCTGAAGATCGCCGTCGAGCAGGGGCGCTTCCGGCAGGATCTGTATTTCCGGCTCAACGTGTTTCCGATCAAGGTGCCGCCGCTGCGCGAGCGCCGCGACGACATTGCGCTGCTCACCGAGCTGATGATCGAGCGCTTCGCGCGCCAGCACGGCCGGCGCGTGCGCGGCATCGCGGTCCGCGCGATGCAGGCGCTGATCCATCACGGCTGGCCCGGCAACATCCGCGAGCTGGAAAACGTCATCGAACGCGGCGTCATCATGGTCAGCGATGGCGAGCTGCTCGATCTGCATCATCTGTCGAGCATCGAAGACGCCTTGAGCAGCCATGGCCTGCTGGGACTGGGCAAGCGCGGCCAACTCACCACCGACATCAAGCCGTTCGCCGCGGCAGCCGCCGTGCCGCCCGCGCCGGCCGGCTCGATCGATCAGGTCGCCGACCGGCTGTTGCGCGAAGGCCTGGCGCACATCGGAGAATTGGAAGATGCACTGGTGCGCGCCGCCGTTCATGAAGCCGGCGGCAACGTCACGCGCGCTGCGGCGCGACTCGGGCTGACGCGCTCGCAGCTCGACTACAAGCTGAAGAAAACCGGGCCGCGCCGGCCCGGCGATGCCGCGCCGCCGGCAATCGAGGGCATCGATTAGGCGAGCCTACCGCGACGGGGAACGCCGCACCAGCGCCGGCCGCTGCGGCCGCGCTACCTCGCCATCACCCCACACGCAGCCAGCAACTCATACGAACGCAAGCGCGCCGCATGATCGAAGATCGGCCCGGTCACCATCAGTTCGTCGGCACCGGTGTCCTCGATCAATCGTTCCAGCGAAGCGCGGATCGTCGTGGGCGAACCATGGAACGCGCAGGCCAGCATGCGCGCCACCTGCGCCTTCTCGGCCGGCGACCAGTACTGGTCGATGTCGTCCAGCGGCGGTGCCATCTGACCACGCGTATTGCGCAGCATGTTGGTGAACTGCTGCTGCAAGGTGGTGAACAGGCGCCGCGCTTCGTCGTCGCTATCGGCAGCCACCACGGCGGCGCCGACCATCGCATAGGGCTTGTCCAGTTGCGGCGACGGGCGGAACTGCTGCCGATACACCTGCAAGGCCTGGTACAAGGCATCGGGCGCGAAATGCGAGGCGAACGCATAGGGCAGCCCCAGCGCCGCCGCGAGCTGCGCGCCGTACAGGCTGGACCCCAGGATCCACAGCGGCACGTTCAGTCCATGGCCGGGCACCGCGCGAATGCGCTGCCCCTCGCGCAGCGGCGCGAAGAACGCCTGCAACTCCAGCACGTCGTCGGGAAAATGCTCGGCTGCCGCCGGATTGCGGCGCAGCGCGCGCAACGTGGTCTGATCGGTGCCCGGCGCGCGGCCCAGCCCCAGGTCGATGCGCCCCGGGTACAGCGATTCCAGCGTACCGAACTGCTCGGCGATGACCAGCGGCGAATGGTTCGGCAGCATCACGCCGCCGGCGCCGACGCGGATCGTCTTGGTGGCCCCCGCCACCGCACCGATCACTACTGAAGTGGCGGCACTGGCGATGCCGGTCATGTTGTGATGCTCGGCCAGCCAGTAGCGCCGATAGCCCCAGGTCTCGGCGTGGCGCGCCAGGTCGAGCGTATTGCGCAGCGCATCGGCGGCGGTGTCGCCGCGCCGGATCGGCGCCAGATCGAGAACGGATAAAGGGATCATCGTAAAGCCGTGCAATGAAAGAGACTGCCGCCATCATACGCAGCGCTGGCGGCGATTCCGCAGCCCGCCGGCGGTCCCCTCATCGGCTGGCCAGAATCCTGAAATCATCGGCAAAACCGCGCAGCCGGGCCACCGCCTCACGCCGCTGCGCCGCGTCGGCCTGGGCCAGCAGGCTCGCCGATGCCTGATCGTGCGCCGCCGCCGAACGCGCCAGCGCCTCGCGCCGCTGCGGATCGCGGCTTTCGCTCAGGCCCAGCAGCGTTTCGCGCGCCCAGCGCTCGGCCACCTCGGCGGCCGGCCCAGATCGAACGGCTGTCGCAGCGGCTGGCCGAGTCGAACGACGAATGGCGGCGCGAACACATGCCGGCCGAGGCGCGGCGCCTGGAAAAGGCGCGCGTCGAGCGGCTGATCAAGCGCACGCGTTGGTTCGTGAAAGACC
>JAFKGG010000116.1 GCA_017307915.1 Burkholderiales bacterium
GGTCGGTGATCGGCACGTTTTTCAGGCCGGGCTCGCGCGCGGTGCCGCCGTTGCCGGGCGCCACGTACACGGACTGCACGCGCGGCGAACGCGACAGACGCCAGGCCAGCGCGTGCTCGCGACCGCCGGAACCGACAACGAGAATCTTCATGAGTGCACTCTGCTGCAAGGCGGCGGCGCGCGGGCCGTCGCAGGGTTTCACGCGGTTTCGTCGAACTCGGCGTTGGTGTAGACCTGCTGCACGTCGTCGAGGTTTTCGAGCGCGTCGAGCAGCTTCTGCATCTTGGCGGCGTCGTCGCCGGCCAGTTGCGTGGTGGTGGATGGGCGCATGGTGATCTCGGCCACGTCGGCTTTCAGGCCGGCGCGTTCCAGCGCCTCTTTCACGCCGGCGAAATCGGCCGGCGCGCAGATCACTTCGACGCCGCCTTCGTCATCGGTGGCGACGTCTTCGGCGCCGGCGTCGATCGCCGCTTCCATCACCTTGTCTTCCGAGGTGCCCGGCGCGAACAGGAATTGGCCGCAGTGCTTGAACAGGAACGCCACCGAGCCGTCGGTGCCCAGGTTGCCGCCGTTCTTGGAGAACGCATGCCGCACCTCGGCCACGGTGCGCGTGCGGTTGTCGGTCAGGCAGTCGACGATCACCGCGGCGCCGCCGATGCCGTAGCCTTCGTAACGGATTTCTTCATAGTTGGCGCCATCCAGGCCGCCGGCGCCGCGCTGGATGGCGCGCTGCACGGTGTCCTTCGGCATGTTGGCTTCGGAGGCCTTGTCCGCCGCCAGCCGCAGCCGCGGGTTGATGCTCATGTCGGCGCCGCCGAGCTTGGCGGCCACGGTGATTTCCTTGATCAGCCGCGTGAACAGCTTGCCGCGCTTGGCGTCCTGGCGGCCTTTGCGGTGCTGGATATTGGCCCATTTGGAGTGACCGGCCATCGCTTCCTCTGTGAAGACTCTCGTGACGACGTGTTTGCCGCCGCAGGGCGCCGTGCCGGCTGCGGCGATCGCTTGCTAGAGAAACCGCGGCCGTGGTCGAATACCCGAATGGCGATCGTGGCCGCGGCTCGGCGCCGACTTTTTCGATGGCGAGCCGGCACCGCCGCGACCGGATCCAACCCCGGCCCGGGCCGATGCCCCAGGGCAAGCCCGATTCGCCATCGCAGGGCCCCGTTTGCCGCCGATGCCGTTTAGCATCGCTGGCAGACTGGAAACTTCAAATTTTAGCATTTGCAACATGGCCAATCCGCTCCTCGTCGCCCGAAATTCCGACACTGAATTGCATCTGCTGCCGGCGCTCGCCAACCGGCACGGCCTGATCACCGGCGCCACCGGCACCGGCAAGACGGTGACCCTGCAAGTATTGGCTGAACGCCTGTCGTCGATCGGCGTGCCGATCTTCATGGCCGACGTGAAAGGCGACCTGGCCGGCCTGGCGCGGCCCGGCGAAAGCTCGCCGAAGCTGAAGGAGCGGCTCGACCGCCTGGGCTTCGAAATGCCCGCGTTCACCGGTTTTCCGGTGACGCTGTGGGACGTGTTCGGCGAAAAAGGGCATCCGCTGCGCGCCACCGTGTCCGACATGGGGCCGCTGCTGCTGTCGCGCATGCTGGGATTGAACGAAACTCAGCAGGGCGTGCTGCAGCTCGTCTTCAAGATCGCCGACGACCGCGGCCTGTTGCTGCTTGACTCGAAAGATCTGCGCGCGATGCTGCAATACGTGGGCGAGAACGCGCGCGACTTCACCACCGAATACGGCAATGTGTCGTCGGCTTCGATCGGCGCCATCCAGCGCGGCTTGCTGACGCTCGAAGAGCAGGGCGCCGATCGCTTCTTCGGCGAGCCGATGCTCAACATCGACGATCTGATGCAAACCGACGCTCAAGGGCGCGGGGTGATCAACATCCTGGCGGCCGACCGGCTGCTCAATGCGCCCAAGCTGTACGCCACCTTCCTGCTGTGGCTGCTGTCGGAAATGTTCGAGCGGCTGCCCGAGGTGGGCGACCGCGACAAGCCCAAGCTGGTGTTCTTTTTCGACGAGGCGCATCTGCTGTTCAGCGACGCGCCCAAGGCGCTGCTCGACAAGGTCGAGCAGGTGGTGCGGCTGATCCGTTCCAAGGGCGTGGGCGTGTTTTTCGTCACGCAGAATCCGCTGGACGTGCCCGATACGGTGCTCGGTCAGCTCGGCAACCGAGTGCAGCACGCGCTGCGCGCGTTTACGGCGCGCGACCAGAAAGCGGTGCGGGCAGCGGCCGAGACGATGCGCGCCAATCCCAAATTCAATGCGCAGGAGGCGATCACCGAACTGGGCGTGGGCGAGGCGTTGGTGTCGTTCCTGGACGAGAAGGGGCGGCCGAACATCGTCGAACGCGCGTTCGTGTGCCCGCCGGCGTCGCGGATCGGGCCGCTGGACGAGGCCGATCGCGCGGCGCTGCTGCGCCAGTCGGTGGTGGCGGGGGTTTATGACAAGGTGATCGACCGGGAATCGGCTTACGAAGTGCTCAAGGGGCGTGCGGCGGGTGCGACTGCGCCGGCCGGCGCAGGTGCAGCCACCGGCGGCGCGGCGGGAGGCGAGGGCGGCGCCGCGCCGGGCACCGGCGGCGGCCTGGGCGACATGCTGAAAGATGCGCTGGGCGGCGTGCTGACCGGCAGCGGGCGCCGCGATTCG